>CAYSBD010000031.1:18726-21609 GCA_964429175.1 uncultured Marinosulfonomonas sp. | reverse complement strand
CCCCCTTTTGCGCCGGTTGCCTTTTGATGAACCGAAACAATGGTGCCATCAATCATGGCATACCCGAGGTCCGGGTCAGTGCTCATGGCTTTGAAAAGACTCTCGAAAACACCCCGCTCGGCCCACCGTCGGAACCGGCTGTTCCAGTTGCCGAAATTAGGCGGCAGATCGCGCCAAGGCGAGCCAGTACGAACACGCCAGAACACCGCTTCCAAAAACAAGCGGTTGTCGCTGCCAGTTCGGCCACTGTCTGTTGCCTTACCGGGCAGCAAGGGCGCAAGGCGCTCCCAGACCCGGTCATTCAAAACAAATCGCTTTTCGTCCATCACAAACTCCCTTTTGGGAGAGTGAATCAGAAATCAACACTCTTGGGAATCCTGAATGTCCACAGGCCCTAAGTTGGAAAATGCTTGCAGCGGTTTTTTCAGGGTGGATGATTTTGGCAACGGGGCAGGTGGCGGGGCAGGTGGCGGGGCCGACCGGAGTAATCAAAGTGGCGGTAACCACATCATTTTACAATTCCGACTTGTCAGAAATTTTACGGCTACAGATCAAGGCAGATATTGGTCTGGATCTGCAGTTGATTGTCGTCGGAACAGGTCAAGCGTTACGGCTGGGTCAGGCCGGAGATGTGGATGCTATTTTGGTGCATTCGCGCGCCGCAGAAGATGCATTTTTGGAGGCTGAGTTTGGCACCCACCGGCGCGAAATAATGTATAATGATTTTGTGATTATCGGACCATCTAACGATCCTGCAAAAATCAGCGGATCTATGACTGCGGCGCAAGCGCTGAGAAAAATTAAAACGGCGACAGTGCCATTTATTAGCCGCGGGGATGATAGTGGAACCCACCAAAAGGAGCTGGCATTGTGGGCATCGGCAGGAATTTTGGCAGATGATTTAACGATGCCATGGTATCATGCGGCGGGCGCGGGCATGGGCGCCACCCTGAATGTGGCCAGCGGGATGAACGCCTATGTTCTATCATATCTGGCCTTGCTATACGCAGGTGATCCGGTTTTGTTTAACCAATATGCTTTTCTGCCGGTGAACCCGAAAATGCACCCGCATGTCAAAAATGATTTGGCACGGGCTTTGGAAACCTGGCTGACCGGTCCAACCGCAGCCAGTTTAATTTCGTCCTATAAAATTAATGGCCAGCCGTTATTTACATTTAATGCGGTAGAAAAATAGACGCTTGGTGGATGTTGTCACGTTAACTGACTTAACTTGAATAAGTTAAGGTATTTATATTCAAACGACGCTGATTACAGCATTCGAGGGGGCCACAATCGCTTGGGCGCAAATC
This sequence comes from uncultured Marinosulfonomonas sp., assembly GCA_964429175.1. Classification (GTDB taxonomy): domain Bacteria; phylum Pseudomonadota; class Alphaproteobacteria; order Rhodobacterales; family Rhodobacteraceae; genus Profundibacter. Next base: position 20,299 of record CAYSBD010000031.1, on the reverse strand, counting down.
ACTCGCGCTAAATATGCACGGCATTCTGGACGCTCTGTAAGCGATTTAGCGGATCGGGAGAGGGGCGCCGTTCCCTTCCTTGCGCCTGCCAAAACGACCGGTCGTCAGTGCAAAAAGCTGCCTGCTTCTTTATTGGCCCGCTGCATCGTGCAGGAAAAATCATTAAAGGCCTGATGCCACGCCGCCCGAAGTGCTTTGTCACGGCTTTTACCGATGGTTTCCAGCACGGTATCAATCAAGACATCGCCAAAAACCGGATAATATTCCGGCCTGACACCCAGATGCGCATGTTGCTCGCCCAGTTGAATCAGCGACTGGCTTAATTTGTCGATATCATTCAGCCCCTTTACGATCATCGCCAAAACCGCAAACAGCATCTGATGCTGCTTGGCATTGTCACTGGTGAATAGCATTTTTGTTTTTGGGGCCACATCAAACAGGCGGTCATAAAACTTTGCGGTCAGGGCATCCTTATCCCCAGAGGCCCAGGAAAAACTTTCCTGAACCAATTCAATTTGATTTCTTTCCAATACTTCAGCCTCCCAAAGAGGTTCGCGCGAGCATCGGTTTCAACCAAATTGATTAAGAAATCATTTGCGGATTCAAATGCCTAAAAATCCACGACCACATCCGGCAAGTTCAGCGCCTTTATCAATTTGCGCAATTCCTGTCGGGCGGCGACGTTCGAGATGTTCATCTGCCCCTTAACGCCGGTGTCTTTCAAATCGAGCAAGGTCAGCCCGCGCGGGAATAATTCGCGGAAAATCACCCGCTCGCCAAAGCCGGGTGCCACACGAAAACCGATGCGTTTGGACAGGGCCGCAATGGCCTCTTGCATCTTTTCCTTATTGTGCATCCGTTGCGCCGCCAGCCGGTTGCGCACCACGATCCAATCCATCGCCGGCAATCCGGCCTGCGCGCGCAATTGACGTGCATTCCAGACCATTTCGGCGTAAACAGATGGCCCCAGAATTTCGTGGGTTTCCGGATCAATACGCGCCAGCAGATCAAAATCGATAAAGCTGTCATTTAGCGGCGTGATCAATGTGTCGGCCAGTGAATGCGCCACTTGTGACAAACGGGTGTGCGAGCCGGGGCAATCAATCAGGATGAAATCGCTGTCCGGTTCCAGCGTGGCCACCGCGGCCGACAGGCGGTGATCATAAATATTTTCGCCCGGCGCCAGTTTTGCGCGGTCAATTTCGGGTAGATCGTGAAAGTCCGGTGTTGGCAAATCCAGATTATGGCGCGCGCAAAAGGCACGACGGTTTTCCACATAACGCCCAAAGGTGCGCTGGCGCAGATCCAGATCCAGCGCGCCGACGCTATGGCCCATCCGCACAAGCGCTGTGGCCACATGCATCGAGGTGGTCGATTTGCCCGACCCGCCTTTTTCATTCCCAACGACGATAATATGCGCCATTATTATATTCCCCACTGCCCCAAAATTTATTCGTTCACCGATTAACTATATTATGTGCAGCCAATGATTGAAAGCCGCAGATTTAACCAGATTTAACCAGATTTAGCCGGTGCGGTAAAGCTGTTGCAACCGCTAAATCTGCCCAAGCAA
>CAYSBD010000031.1:0-18626 GCA_964429175.1 uncultured Marinosulfonomonas sp. | reverse complement strand
ACCAGATTTAGCCGGTGCGGTAAAGCTGTTGCAACCGCTAAATCTGCCCAAGCAACATGTGATGACGCGCCGTGAAATCCTGACGCACCGCAAGTGGCGGGCGCAGATGGATGCGCAGCCCGTTGATTGCCTTTGGCGCGGGTTTGCCAAACAATTTATCCGCCTCTGAATCTGTAAATCCCGCAATCTGGGTTGCCTCGAGCCAGGCGCTGATTTTATCGGCCTTTTTAATTTGTTTCTTAACGGTTACAGGCAATACTGCGGGCAGGCCAAACCGGATATGAATGGCCGCGCTCAAGCGTTCCTCAAGCGCGCCATAATCTGGCCCGATCGCGGATTTTACCGGCGAAATCATATCGCCGATCACATATTCCGGCGCGTCATGCAGCAAGGCCGCCAGCCGCCATCTTATCGGGGCATCCGGCTGGATTACAGAATATATCTGCTCGACCAGTATCGAATGCTCGGCCACAGAATACGCGAAATCGCCAATGGTTTGGCCGTTCCAGCGCGCTACAAATGCCAAACCATGCGCGATATCCTCGATTTCGATATCCATCGGGGTCGGGTCCAGCAGATCAAGCCGCCGACCTGAAAGCATTCTTTGCCATGCGCGGGGCTGAGTGGGCATTTGGAAATCCTTTGCGTTGAAACAACCCGCATTTTCTAAAAGCAGAAAATTATATTGTAAAGCAAGGCGCGGATATTTCTGTTTACCGCTTCCTAAGTTGCTCTTGTTAAGGGACGGTGTTATCTGCCCTGATTATGAGTTTTGAAAATGCAAGGAAACAGCCAAATGGCAACTGATTACATCGTAAAAGACATTTCGCTGGCCGATTATGGCCGCAAAGAACTGGACATCGCCGAGACCGAAATGCCGGGCTTGATGGCGTTGCGCAAGGAATATGGCGACAGCAAGCCGCTAAAAGGCGCGCGGATCGCCGGATCATTGCACATGACGATTCAAACGGCCTGTTTGATCGAAACATTGGTCGAGCTGGGTGCAGAAGTGCGTTGGGCCTCTTGCAATATTTTCTCTACGCAGGATCATGCGGCGGCGGTAATTGCGGCGGCCGATATTCCGGTATTTGCCATTAAAGGCCAAACATTGGTTGAGCATTGGGATTATCAGGATAAAATATTTTTGTTCGACGAAGGCACCTGCAACCTGATTTTGGATGATGGTGGCGATGCGACATTATATATCCTGTTGGGTGCGCGTGCAGAAGCTGGCGAAACCGGTTTGTTCGATGCCCCAAGCTCTGAAGAAGAAGAGGCGATTTTTGCCCAGATCAAAAAGCGCATGGCCTCCAGCCCCGGTTGGTTCACCAAACAGCGCGATGCAATTCAGGGTGTTTCCGAAGAAACCACGACCGGCGTTCACCGCTTGTATGAATTGGTCAAGCAGGGCCAGCTGCCGTTTCCTGCGATCAATGTGAACGATTCCGTTACCAAGTCAAAGTTTGATAACAAATATGGCTGCAAGGAATCGCTGGTTGACGGTATTCGCCGCGCCACCGATACAATGATGGCCGGCAAGGTTGCCGTGGTTTGCGGTTATGGCGATGTTGGCAAAGGCTCGGCCGCGTCACTGGCCGGCGCCGGTGCGCGTGTAAAAGTAACCGAGGTTGATCCAATTTGCGCGCTTCAGGCCGCGATGGACGGCTTTGAGGTCGTGCTGTTGGAAGATGTGGTTGATAGCGCCGATATTTTCATTACGACAACCGGCAACAAAGACGTGATCCGTATCGAGCATATGCGTGCGATGAAGGATATGGCGATCGTTGGCAATATTGGCCATTTTGACAATGAAATTCAGGTTGCCAGCCTGAAGAACCATAAATGGACCAACATCAAAGATCAGGTTGATATGATCGAAATGCCATCTGGCAGCCGGATTATTCTGCTATCCGAGGGGCGTTTGCTGAACCTTGGCAATGCAACGGGGCATCCGTCATTTGTGATGTCGGCGTCTTTCACCAACCAGACATTGGCCCAGATTGAATTGTGGAACAAGGGTGATGAATATAAAAACGATGTGTATATTTTGCCCAAACATCTGGATGAAAAAGTGGCGCGCCTGCATCTGGACCGGATCGGGGTAAAGCTGTCGGTTCTGGATAAAGAGCAGGCTGATTATATCGGCGTTTCGGTTGACGGGCCTTATAAACCTGAGCATTATCGTTACTGATAAATTGTTTTCGCAGCCCTGCATTCGTGCGGGGCTGCGTTTTTCGTTTTGTTAGCAAGGCGCAGTCACAGATGCTTCTAAAAAACCCCTTTGTTTTTCGCAACATTATCTATAGCGTGCATCCAGTGGTCCACGTTGGGCCGTTATTTTTGGAATTATGGTGGGAGTAAACCTAATGGGTAAAAGAGATGATTTGATCGCGCAATATGCGGATGATTTAAAAAATAAATGCGGCATGTCGCCTGATATGGATCTGCTGAGAAAGGTTACCATCGCTTGTGGTCCGGCAATTTACAATGCGGATGCCTCAACCGTTGCGGGATCGCAACCCGCCGAGCTGGAAACCGTGAAGAACAACTTCTTGATGAAAAAGCTGGGCCTTTCAGATAGCCCGAAACTTATGGAAGCTATTGATAAGGCTATGGAAACCTATGGCCGTTCCGAGCGCAACAAATACCGCGCTGTGGTTTATTATATGCTGACCAAAGAGTTTGGCAAAGAATCTGTATACGGCTAATCCCCACTATATTTAAAAATAAACGCGCGTCAATTTGGCGGGCGTTTTTTATTGCCCAAACGGTAAATCAAGCAATCCGGGCAATATTGAATCGTATTTTCAATACTTGAGGTTTGCCTGGAGTCGCATCAACGGCTAAGGTAGTTTTATCGGGTCAGGATGGCCGGAACCTAGTTATATTCACGTGTGGTGCGAAGAGAGCGCGTGGGGTGATGGAGGGTTCCGGGGGGTCGGGACCCTCCAATTTATTTTAGGCCGCCCAATCCGCAGACAATATCCCATTCATCATCGGCGACCGGCTGCACGGACAGGCGCGAATTATTTACCAAAACCATGTCGGACAACAGCGGGTGTTCTTTGCACATTTGCAAACTGACCGGTGTTTTCAAAGAATCCACAGCTTTGATATCGACACATTCCCAACGCGGATCATCAATCGTGCTGTCGGGGTGGGCTTCGTTAATGACTTCGACAATGCCGACAATGGATTTTTCTTTTTGCGACAAATAGAAAAACCCCAAATCCCCGACCTGCATTTTGCGCATGAAATTTCGCGCCTGATAGTTGCGCACCCCGTCCCATTCCTCGCCTTCCTCGCCTTTGGCCAGCTGCTGCTCCCAGCTCCAGGTGGCGGCTTCGGATTTAAATAACCAATATGCCATTATCCAATCACCTTTTTCCATTCCCGCAGACTAACCTCGGCAAATAAACCGGCCTTGGCATAAGGATCGGCGGCGGCCCAGGATTCGGCTTGGGCCATGTTCTCGACCGACAGAATAAAAAGCGAGCCACACATCTGCCCGTCGACATCCAGAAACGGGCCGGCAATTTCAACCACATCGGTGGCGTTTATATAAGCAAGATGCGCGTCACGATTTGCAAGTCGCAATGCGCTGCAATTATCTTTGTCGGTAGCACTTAAAACCACACGCATGGTTCACTCCTTGGTTAGGGGGCGACTGAACAGGGTTTCCATTGCAGTCTGGATGTTGATCTCGCGGTTGATTATGGCGACGATCATTGCCGTGATCGGCATTTCAATTTCACGGGTTTTGGCAATGCGGTCAATGGCAAACGCGGTTTTTGCGCCCTCAACCGTGATATTGGCACCAAAGGACGCAGCTTGGCCCAGTGAAATGCCATAAGAATAATTTCGCGACTGCGCCGAAGTGCAGGTCAGGGTCAAATCGCCAAACCCCGAAAGCCCCGCCAATGTTTCGGGTCGCGCGCCCATTGCCTGTGCCAAACGCTGCATTTCGGCATAACCCCGGGTCATCACCGCCGCGCGCGCGCTTTCGCCAAATCCGGACCCCATCGTAGCACCGCAGGCAATGGCAACCACGTTTTTTAATGCCCCGCCCAATTCGGCCCCGATTGAATCGGTTGTGCGATAAAGCCGCAGGTTCTCGGTCGAAAGATCTGTTTGCAACTGGCGGGCAACGGCATCATTTTCACAGGCAATTGTCAGCGCGGTGGGCAGGCCGCGGGCAATATCATTGGCAAAACTGGGACCGGTAAGAATAGCCGCAATTGCATCGGGGCAAATTTGTTTTATCGTCGCCACGGGGCCAAGACCGGTGACCAGACTAACGCCTTTGCAGCAGGCAACCAGTTTGCGATGGTTTAGCAATGCCTTGTTTTCGTGCATAAATTCAGACAGCTTTTGCATCGGGGTGGCTAATAATAAGGTCTCGGATGCGTCCGCTTCGGTTATATCGCCGGTGATGATCAGGCTGTCAGGAAAACGGTGGTCGGGCAGCCGCAAAACATTTTCGCGCCGTTTCTGCATATTTTCAACTTGCTCAGCATCGCGCGCCCACAGCGTAATTTTCTGACCATTTCGCGCCAAGGAAATCGCCAAAGCCGTGCCAAAAGCGCCGGCACCTAAAATGGAAATACTCATGCTTTTGCTCCTTTTTTGCCCGATCCAAGCATGGCGGGGCTGTTTTGGTCAAGCGGCCAGCGCGGTCTTGCAGAAAGCGCAAAACCATCTGTGTGGCCAAGGCGAAACCGCTCCAGCCCCGCCCATGCGATCATCGCCGCGTTATCGGTGCAAAGCGATAGCGGTGGCGCGATGAAGGCTACGTTATTGTCGCTGCAAATGCCTTCTAATGCGGATCTGATTTGCTGGTTTGCAGCAACGCCTCCTGCAACGGCAAAGGCTGGTTTGTCTGGGTTTAGCCCAAGATATAAACCCAGCGCACGGCGGGTTTTTTTGGCCAGAACATCGCAAACCGCCTGCTGAAATGACGCGCAAAGATCCGCGCGATCAGATTGGCGCAGGCCGCCATGTTCGCAAACCAAAGCATCGCGTTGTCGCAGCAATGCGGTTTTCAGGCCTGAAAAAGACATATCGCAATTGGGCCGATTCAGCAAAGGCCGCGGAAGCGCAAAGCGGTTTGCATCCCCTAAAATCGCCTCGGTTTCAACGGCCGGTCCGCCGGGTTGGGCAAGGCCTAAAAGTTTGGCGGTTTTATCAAAGGCTTCGCCAGGCGCATCGTCGATTGTGCCGCCAAGCCGGCTAAAATCATCGACCCCGTTGGCAATTAAAAACTGGCAGTGGCCGCCAGATATCAGCAACAACAAATACGGAAATTCCAAACCATCGGTCAAACGCGGCGTCAGCGCGTGGCCCGCAAGATGGTTAACCCCGACCAGAGGCAGGTTTGCGCCGGCCGACAACCCTTTGGCAAACATCACGCCCGACAGCACACCACCGATCAGGCCCGGCCCGGCCGTCACGGCAATCGCGTCCATATCTTGCAAATCAACGGCGGCATTTCTAAAAGCCTGCTCGACACAATAATCCATTTTTTCGGCATGCGCACGGGCGGCAATTTCGGGCACAACCCCGCCAAATTTAGCGTGCAAATCCGTTTGGCCAACCACGATGGACGACAGGATTTCAGCGGGCTGGCCAGCGGTTTGGCGCACGACAGCCGCGGCGGTATCATCACAGCTGCTTTCCAGCCCGAGAATTGTAAGTGTTTGTGTCATCTGCCTGCCGGTTGCGAAAAAACTTGCAGCCAGCTAACACTTATGCAGCCCAACAGACAATCCCGACAGGTGAAACTTGCCCAGCCAACCGACCATATTATTGACCAGACCGCAAAAACAGGCCGAAAGATTTGCACAAACCTGCCGCGCGGCATTCGGCGACCAGATTGAAATTATTATTTCCCCCTTGTTGGAAATCCAGATTTTAGAAATCCAGACGCCAATAAATTCATACGACGGTTTGATTTTCAGCTCTGAAAACGGGGTTCAGGCGTATCAACAGAATTTTTCCAAAACGGGTTTGCCCGCCTATTGCGTCGGCGCGCGCACCGCCAAGGCCGCCACAGCCGCCGGTTTGCAGGCATTCACGGCAAATGGCACGGCTGCAAATTTGATTGCGATGATTGAGCGTGAAAACCCCAAGGGCGCGCTTTTGCATATTCACGGCGCGCAGACGCGGGGGGAAATTGTGCAAAATCTACAGGCCAGCGGGCATTTGGCGGACGGGGTTGTTGCTTATCGTCAAATTCCGGTGGCATTAAATCATGCGGCGCGCGCGGCTCTCGGGGCGGATCAGGCGTTAATTCTGCCGCTTTTTTCACCCGCAACGGCCGCATTATTTTGTAAAAACATCGAACGGATCAACGCGCCGCTGTTTATAATCGCGCTTAGTCAGGCCGTCGGTGGCGCCGTAACTGCAGTTGATTCGGTTGAAATTTACGTTGCCGAAACGCCGGATGCCGCTGCGATGTTAACAGTTATCAAGCGCTGTTTGGGCGCATAACGACGGCTTGAGGATTTGCGGCTCTCGGAGTAGAATGGGCAGCGGTGCCACGGGATTGTGGCGTTTGGATATTTGATTCGAAGGGGTGTTTTCTAGTGACTAAAGCCAAAAAACCGGTGGGCAAGCCAAAAGCTAAAATAGAAGATGCGGTTGTGAGCAAGACGACAAATGCAACGAAAACGGCCGCGATAAAAAAGCCGGATGTGTCTGAATCTGTGAAAGAAACCAAGCTGGATCGCCCCGCACAAGAAGCGCCGGCAAAAGACGTAAAAAAAGACGTCACAAAGCCAACAGCCAAAATCACCCCGAAAACAGCACAGGTTAAAAAGAATAAATCCGTATTCGCACCGATGCTGCTTGGGGGGCTGGTATCGGGCGCGCTTGGTTTTGGCGCGGCGACATATTATTTCATCAATCAGCCCTCGGCCGAGGCGCAAATCCTGAAAGAGGCGCAAGCCACATTGAGCGAGCAGCAAGCCCAACTGGAGGCGGCAAATTCAAGAATATCCGGGCTGTCCGAAGCCATAAAGGTAATGAAAACAGACACAAGCATCGCCGAGGCTTTGGCTGGTTTAACAAAATCCACAGAAATTTCGGAGCAAAAAGATGCCGAACTGGCGCAAACGGCCTCTGGTTTGGCCGACACGGTTTCCGGCATTGATACGCGTTTGGCTGCGCTTGAAAAGCTGCCGGTTACCGAGGCCGGCGGCATGACCAGCAAAGCCGCCGCCGCATATGAGCGCGAGTTGCAAGCCATGCGCGCGCTTTTGCAAACCCAGCGCAGCGATATCGAAAAGCTGGCAGCGGATGCCACCGCGCGCATTCAGGCGGCTGCCGAAAAAGCCCAAACACTGGAACAAAGCGCCGGTGCAACCGCCAAAATGACAGCGCAACGGGTTGCGATTTCGCGCCTGCAATCTGCGCTGGATAATGGTGCGGCATTCGAGGGGCCGTTATCCAATTTGGCCGCAACGGGCGATATTGAAATCCCGCAGGTTTTAAAGGATGCAGCCAAGATCGGCGTGCCAAGTTTGGCATCATTGCAAGAGGGTTTTCCAATCGCGGCGCGCGCTGCATTGACGGCCTCGCTCAAGGCCACAACCGGGGACGGGGCGTTGGGTAAGCTGGGTTCATTTTTGCAATCGCAAGTTGGCGGTCGCTCGCTTGAGCCGCGTGACGGCGATGATGCCGATGCGGTTCTTTCGCGCGCCGAGGCCGCGATTGGGCGCGGCGATATTCAGGGCGCGGTTGCGCTTGTTGGCGCGCTGCCCGAGGCTGCTCAAGCGGCGATGTCGGATTGGCTTGTGGCCGCAACCACGCGTCATGCAGCGATGGATGCCATCAAGACGCTGGCAGCTGGTTTAAACGGTAACTAAGGAAATTCTGATGCTCTGGACCTTGACAAAAATATTGCTATTCATTGCCGTAATTGCCAGCATTACCTTTGGTGTTGAACATCTTTTGAGTGCAGGCGAGGGCATTCAGATTATCGTCGCCGGCAAGGAATACCTGATCGGGCCGCTGATGTTGGTGATTATTGCTGTGCTGCTGATTGGTGCCGTGTGGTTAGTGTTCAAGCTGTTGGGCCTTTTGATGGCCTCATTGCGTTTTATCAACGGGGATGAAACGGCCGTATCGCGGTATTTTGATCGCAATCGCGAGAAGCGTGGCTATGAGGTATTATCCGATGGATTGCTGGCGCTTGCATCGGGTGACGGGCGGGTCGCGATGGCCAAGGTGGCCAAGGCCGAGCGTTATCTGGACAAGCCCGAGCTAACAAATCTGATCACGGCGCAGGCGGCGGAAATGTCGGGTGACAAGAAAAAAGCCGAGGAAGTTTATAAGCTTTTGCTGCAAAATGACAAAACCCGTTTTGTCGGTGTGCGCGGAATTATGAAGCAGAAAATTGCCGAGGGTGATACAGAAACTGCCATGTTGCTGGCCGAAAAAGCCTTTGAAATCAAGCCTAAACACGAGGATACGCAGGACACTCTTTTGCAGCTTCAAGCCGGTTGCGAAGATTGGGGCGGGGCGCGCAAAACGTTAAATGCCAAACTGAAATGCGGGAATTTGCCGCGCGATGTGCATCGTCGTCGGGATGCTGTTTTGGCGTTATCACAGGCGCGAAATGATCTGCTGGCGGGCCATACCGACAAGGCGCGGGAGGAGGCGATCGAGGCAAATCGTTTGTCGCCTGATTTGGTTCCGGCGGCGGTTATGGCGATGAAAATGTATATCGAAACGGGCAAAACCCGCACGGCTCTGCGGATTGTCAAAAAGGCTTGGCAGGTTAACCCGCACCCTGATTTGGCGGCTGTATTCGCCGAAATTAACCCGGATGAAACGGCGCAGGAGCGGTTGAAAAGGTTCAAGACATTAACGCGGATCAAGCCCGCGCATGAGGAAACCAAAATGCTTTTGGCTGAATTAAATATAGCGGTCAAAGATTTTCCATCCGCGCGCAAGGCGCTGGGCGATCTGGTGGAAAACAACCCGACGGCGCGCTCGTTAACGATAATGGCCGCCATTGAACGCGGCGAAGGATCCGCAGATTATGCAGTTCGTGGCTGGTTGACCAAGGCGCTGACGGCATCTCGCGGCTCTCAGTGGGTTTGCGAGCATTGCCAGAATATCCACTGCGAATGGGTGCCGGTTTGCAATAGCTGCGAGGCGTTTGATTCGCTTGGCTGGAGCCTTCCTCAAGAGGGGGAGGTGGCCATGCCGGACTCGACCAAAATGTTGCCGCTTATTGTCGGGGCAATCGAGGAAAAGGTCGAAGAAGATGTCACAGAGGCCGAGGTGGTGGTTGAAGAAAAAACACCGGAACCCGAGGTGCTTGGCGAAGGTGAAGTGGTGGCCGTGGGCGGCGACGGGAAACATTGATTTTTGGCCGCTGTTTCGCATGATCGACTAAAAATGCGGTGCTTAGGCAAAAAACGGAAAATGTTGTAACCGCACTTAAAGTCTGGACAATTTGAAAGGTTAAGAATTGCTTTAGGTTTGTCTGCTATCCCTGACCTCGGGTGAATAAATGAGGTGGTGGAATGAGTGCGCAATCAAACGCGCCAGTCATTATCATCAAGCGTAAAAAAGTTATTGCGGCTGACGGGCACCATGGTGGTGCGTGGAAGGTTGCGATGGCAGATTTTGCAACGGCCATGATGGCCTTTTTTATGCTGATGTGGCTGTTGAACGCGACAACTGAAAGTCAACGAAAAGGTCTTGCGGATTATTTTAGTCCGACAATACCGCTGGCCCGAATATCGGGTGGTGGCGCTGGGGCCTTTGGGGCCGATAGTATGTTCACCGAAGAAACCCTGTCACAAAGTGGCACAGGGGCATCGGGTGATATGGACGATGGCGCGGGCGGAATGGCCAGCGCTGATGATGATGCATTATCCGACGTTGAATCGATGCTTTCGGGCGGCGGTGGTGAAAGCCTTGTGCTGGATAATGCAATGAAGCATATCATGACACGGCAGACGGACGAGGGGCTGATTATCGAGCTTTATGATTTGAAAAACAGCCCCTTATTTGAAGAGGGCAGTGCCAGGCCAACGCCAATGTTGAAAGAAATTAGCAAAATGATGACCGAGGTAATTGGCATCGTTAAGAACCAGCTGGCCTTGAATGGTCACACACGCTCGCATCCGATTGTTTTGGCGGAAAATCCGGTTTGGAATCTATCGCATGCGCGGGCTGATCAAGTGCGGCTTTTGCTAAAGGAGAACGGGTTTGACCCGCAGCGCATTCAAAGGGTGACAGGCTTTGCGGACCGTAAACATGTTGTCACAAATCCCATGTCACTTAGGAATAACCGAATAGAGATTATCTTGCTGAGATCAGATAATAAGTAATGTAAACAGGCCCTTATGCCGATAAAATTTGAGGGCATAAGGGTTCTGCCCCTAGGTTATTCGCATTTTTCAATGGGCCGCAGGCGGGCGGTATCGGCTTGCATTTCATCGCCGATCCGATCAAAACGCAAGTAAGCAATTGCCTGACCCTTTGCTTGCGTAAACAGTTTTCCCGCCGGTTTTCCGTTTGTCGTAATCTGGGTGCCAACCGGGGCTTGGCCGTCGATTATCACGGTGCGCAGACCTTTGCGCAGGCTGGTTTTGTGCTTCATGCGCGCGACGATTTCTTGGCCGATATAACAGCCCTTTTTGAAATCCACCCCGTTGATGCGCTCAAAACCGGCCTCGAGAATAAAGGTCTCATTCGCGATCAGCTCGATACCCGTTTCGGGGATGCAATGGGCCACGCGAATCAGATCCCAATCCGAACCGTCATCGCCAGATTTTTCGCCATATTGCCGCCAGCCCAGATCGGGGTGGCGCGGATCAGACAGTGCATCTTTCGGGGCATCGGCAGTGCCGCGCCGCACCTGTAAATCCGAGGTCGTAATCTGCACATCAGAGCGCAGTTTGAACATGCTCAGGCGGCGGATCAGATCATCGGCGGTGCTGGCGGGGGCGTCCAGAATAATGATCTCACCGCGCTCCAGCAGAAAAAAATCAGACAGAAATTTACCCTGCGGTGTCAGAAAAGCGGCGTAAAGCAAGCCATCTTTTAGTTTGGTCATGTCATTGCTGATCATGCCCTGCAAAAACGTGGTCCGCTCTGCTCCGGTGATATTGAATAATTTGCGTGTCACAATCGTGTTCCCTATTCTGCGCTGGCTCCAACATATAAGGTTTGGCGCAAGGCCACCAGAGCATAGAAAATATCTGCTCTAATTTCGCAACATTCCCTTTTGATTGCACTTGCCACCTTGAATGCAGCCGTGCGGCGCTTTACATGCGATAATATGAAGTATTTTGTCCCTTTTTTGAAAACCGATCCGACGGTTGCCGTCATACGTTTGTCCGGCGTGATTTCCTCCAGTGGCCGGGGGGCGTTAAATGATGCTTCTTTACGCCCGATCATTGAAAAAGCCTTTAAACGAGGCAAGCCCAAAGCCGTGGCGCTGGTGATTAATTCGCCCGGCGGATCGCCGGTGCAATCCTCATTGATTGCGGCGCGCATCCGCAGGATTTCGGCCGAAAAAGACATTCCTGTCATTGCCTTTATCGAGGATGTGGCGGCCTCTGGCGGTTACTGGCTGGCCTCGGCTGGCGACGAGATTTGGGCGGATGAAAGCTCGATTATCGGCTCGATCGGGGTTATTTCGATGGGCTTTGGTTTTAACGAGGCCATGAGCCGCCACGGCGTTGAGCGGCGCGTTTATACGGCCGGAAAATCCAAATCCATGCTGGATCCGTTCCAGCCCGAAAAAGCCGCCGATGTGAAGCGGCTAAAGGGGATGTTGGAGCATATTCACGAAAGTTTCAAGGCGCAGGTGATGAAACGCCGCGCCGGTAAATTACCCGAGGACAAGGATTTATTCACCGGTGACATCTGGGTTGGTAAATCGGCTATTGATGTGGGGCTGATTGACGGGATCGACCATCTAGAGCCGCTGATGCAGCAGCGTTACGGCGACAAGGTGAAATTTATCCGCTACGGCAGCAAGCGTTCGTTTTTGCAAAAATTCGGCTTGCGGTTGATGAGTGATGCGCTGGATGACCTTGAGGCGCGCAGCCATTACGCGCGTTTCGGGCTTTAGATGATAATCAAGATTGTAAGCCTGTTTTTGGTCGGGATGGTGGTGCTGGCAATGTTTGGCCGCCTGCGTTATCCGGGGCAAAAACAGCTGCAAGATAGGAAATGCGCCAAATGCGGACGCTACCGTATCGGGCGCGGGCCTTGTGGTTGCGGACATATTAAAAGGGGTTAAAGATGGATTGGCTTTATGCCGGCCTTGGGCTGGTTATTTTGTTGCTTGCGGGTGATGCGCTGGTAAAGGGTGCGGTAAATCTTAGCTTGCGCCTTGGGGTTCCGGCCTTGATTGTCAGCTTGACGATCGTGGCTTTTGGCACTTCGGCGCCTGAATTACTGATCTCGATTCAGGCGATCTGGGATGGCGCACCGGGGCTGGCTTTGGGCAATGTTATGGGTTCCAACACGGCCAATGTGCTGCTGGTGCTGGGTCTGCCTGCGCTGATTGCCGTTTTTCACACCTCGAAATGTGATACGCGCAAAAGCTATCTGCATATGGTTTTTGCCTCCTTGCTGTTTACGGCGATCTGTTTTTTTGGCCCGATAACTTGGGTGCATGGCACTATCTTGCTGGCGGCGCTTGCCTTTGTGCTGGGCGATGCTTTCATGGATGCCCGCACGCATCGCAAAGAAAGCAAGAATGGAAATTCCGGCGCTGATATTGCGGATGACATTACTGTGGTTGAGGGCGCCGATGTGAATATGCCGGTCTGGCAGATTGGCGGGTTTCTGGCTTTGGGGCTGATTGGCCTGCCGCTGGGCGCACATTTTCTGGTCGAAGGAGCGGTGAATATCGCCACCGATTACGGCATCAGCGAAACCGTGATTGGGCTGACCCTTGTAGCGATTGGCACTTCGCTGCCCGAACTTGCCACCACGGTTATGGCCGTGATTCGCAAACAGGCCGATGTGGCGCTGGGCAGTGTGATTGGCTCAAACATGTTTAATTTGTTGGCCATCATTGGCATCGCCAGCTTTATCGGCGACATTCCTGTGGCCGATTATATCCTGAGCTTTGACATCTGGGTTATGCTAGGGGCGTCGGCCCTACTGATCCCGTTTGTGTTTTTCAAACGCGACATCACCCGAATATGGGGCATCCTTTTGTCGGCACTTTATGCGGCCTATATTTTTGTGATACTGGTTTAGGCATGGTTGCAAATCGCGCATTGGTAACGGGGGCTGGCAAACGTCTGGGGCGTGCGATGGCGCTGTATCTGGCGGGGCGCGGTTTTGATGTTGCGGTGCATTACGCAAATTCGGCGGCTGATGCGGCATCTTTGGTGGATGAGATTACCGCTCTGGGCCGGCGCGCTGTGGCATTGCAGGCGGATCTGCTGGTCGAGGAGGCGGTGCAATCTTTGATCGGGCGCGCCTCTGACGGGTTGGGCGGGGCGCTAAATTGTCTGATAAATAATGCGTCGGTGTTTGAACATGACACTTTGGCCAGCGCCGGGCGTGAAACATGGGACCGGCACATGGGCGCCAATCTGCGTGCGCCGTTTGTGTTGACGCAGGCGTTTTCCGCGCAGGCACCAAAGGCGGTTCTGGATGAAACCGGCGAGATGTTATCGCGCGCATTGGTGGTAAATATGCTGGATCAGCGGGTAAAAAAACTGACGCCGGAATTCATGACTTACACGATTTCCAAAATGGGTTTATGGGCTTTTAGCCAAACAGCCGCACAGGCATTGGCACCCGATATTCGCGTGAATGCGATTGGGCCGGGGTTGACGCTGCGCGCCAGCCGCCAATCGGTAGGGCACTTCAACCGAAAACGCAAAAAAATGCCGCTGGGCCGTGGGGCAAACGTGCAGGATGTGGTCGCGGCACTTGGATATTTTCTGGATGCATCGGCTGTGACCGGTCAATTGTTATGCGTGGATGGCGGTCAAAATACGGCATGGGAAACGCCGGATATTATTGGGCTTACATAGAAAAAAATCGATTGCATCTTCTGATCTGAAGAAAACTTGTGCACCGCGGGTGATTTCGTCATATTTGTGTTACCAATTTGTTAATAAATTCAATGGCTTGCGGTGGGCGTAAAAATAAAACGTGTATTAACAACAGGTTACACTTGCGCCTAAAATTTAGGCAAATCAGCGAAATTAGCTAAAACAAAGGAAAAATTTGCAAACGGGCCAAGTTACAAACAGGGTTATCCACAGAAATGGTGGAGATGTTTTCTCTTGCTTTTAAACGGGTATGATTGCAGCCAAAAAGAATCAGTCGGAGCGTAAATGAGCCAGCCAGACAGCCATAAACCAGCAGACCAGCCGCCGACGGGTCACGCCCGTATTCGCGGCTATCTGAATACGCTGGATGGCAGCCCCGGGGTTTACCGGATGCTGGATAAAGAGGGTCGGGTTTTATACGTCGGCAAGGCGCGGCACCTGAAAAAGCGCGTGTCCAATTACGCCAAACCCACCGGCCACACGGTGCGGATTGCGCGGATGATCCATCAAACTGACTCGATGATGTTTCTAAGCACCAAAACCGAAACCGAAGCGCTGTTGCTTGAGCAAAACCTGATCAAACAGCTAAAGCCGTATTACAACGTGCTGCTGCGTGATGATAAAAGTTTCCCCAGTATTTTGCTGGCCAAAAGCCACAAGTTTGCCCAGATCAAAAAGCACCGTGGTCGCAAGGCAGAAGCGGGCAGTTATTTCGGCCCCTTTGCCAGCGCCGGCGCGGTAAACCGGACGCTGAACCAGCTGCAAAAGGTTTTCCTGTTGCGTGATTGCACCGATTCCACCTTTGAAAGCCGCACGCGCCCTTGTTTGTTATTTCAGATCAAGCGCTGCTCGGCCCCTTGCGTGGGCACGATTAGTCCGGGCGATTATTCGGATCTGGTTGGGGATGCCGAACAATTCCTGTCGGGCAAAACCACCAAGGTGCAGGATGATCTGGCCAAGCAAATGCAAATCGCCAGCGACGCGATGGAATTCGAGCGCGCGGCGGCCCTGCGCGACCGGATCAAGGCGCTGACCCAGATGCAGCAAACCCAAGGCATCAACCCGCGCGGCGTGACCGAGGCCGACGTGATTGCCTTGCACATGCAGGGCGGTCAGGCCTGTGTTCAGGTGTTTTTTATCCGCGCCAATCAGAACTGGGGCAACCGTGATTTTTATCCGCGCACGGGTGCGGGCGCTGACGAGGCCGAGGTGCTTGAGGCTTTCGTCGGTCAGTTTTACGACAACAAATTGCCACCGCGTCTGATTTTGCTTTCGCACGCGATTGAGAATGACGATTTGATGCAGGATGCCCTAAGCCAAAAGGCCGATCGCAAGGTGGAAATTGCCGTGCCTTTGCGCGGCGAAAAGGCCGAATTGATCGAGGGTGCGCAGCGCAACGCCCGTGAAAGTCTGGCACGCCGGATGGCCGAAACCGCAACGCAAGCCCGCCTGCTGAACGGGCTGGCCGAGGCCTTTGATCTGGACGCAGCCCCCAAGCGCATCGAGGTTTACGACAATTCGCATATTTCCGGCAGCCATGCGGTTGGCGCGATGATTGTGGCGGGGCCGCAAGGTTACATAAAAAGCCAGTATCGCAAGTTTAACATCAAGAGTGCCGATCTGGCCCCGGGCGATGATCTGGGCATGATGAAAGAAGTTCTGGGGCGGCGTTTTAAGCGCCTGCTAAAAGAAGACCCTGCGCGCAAAGGTGACAATTGGCCCGATCTTTTGTTGATTGATGGCGGCGCGGGGCAGGTGCGTGCGGTGGCTGAAATCATGCGCGAATACGGGGTTAGCGATATTGCGATGATCGGGGTGGCCAAGGGCGAAGACCGCGATGCGGGCAAAGAGGAATTTCACCGCACCGGCAAGCGCCCGTTTGCGTTGCGCCATAACGACCCTGTGCTGTATTTTGTGCAACGGTTGCGCGACGAGGTGCATCGTTTTGCCATCGGAACCCACCGTGCCAAACGCGCCAAAGCTATGGGGACCACGCCGCTTGACGGGGTGCCGGGCGTGGGTGCGGCAAGAAAGCGCGCGTTGCTGGCACATTTTGGCAGCGCCAAGGCGGCAAGCCGCGCAGGGCTGGCCGATTTGGTCAAAGTTGAAGGTATTTCAAAAAGAATGGCCCAAACGCTCTATGACTTCTTCCATGATAAGGGCTGAGGGGTTAAGGATAGCTTTATGATTTGGAATGTGCCTAATATTTTGACTGTGATCCGCCTGCTGGCAGCCCCTGCCTTGGCGGTGATGTTTTTGTATTTCGACAGACCTTGGGCCGATTGGTTCGCACTGATTTTGTTTGTAACGGCGGCGCTGACGGATTTTGTTGATGGCTATCTGGCGCGGGCCTGGAAACAGGAAAGCAAATTTGGTGCCATGCTGGATCCGATTGCAGACAAGGCCATGGTGTTGATCGCGCTGTTGGTTATCATCGGGTTTTCCGGTGTGAAAGCATGGATTTTACTGCCCGCCACCATGATTATTTTCCGCGAGGTTTTCGTTTCGGGTTTACGCGAATTCCTGGGCGACAATGCGCATAAGTTAAAGGTCACAAATCTGGCCAAATGGAAAACCACCGTGCAAATGGTGGCGATTGCAGTGCTGTTTTCCCAAGGTATTTTTGAACATTACGAGCAAACCCGCAATGATCTGGGCTGGCTGTCGGCGGGGATTGAATGGAGCTATTACGGCGGCATTTCCCTGCTTTGGCTTGCGGCGGCTTTGACGTTGATGACCGGTTGGGATTATTTTGTCAAAGCGCTGCCGTTTTTAAGGGAAGATAGAAAATGATTGATGTTTTGTATTTTGCCTGGGTGCGTGAGCGGATTGGATTGCCGCGCGAGCAGCTTGAAACCGATGCCGCAACCGTGGCGGATTTGGTCACTGAATTAAAGGCACGCGAAGATCGTTACGCGGCCGCTTTTGCCGATGTGTCGGCGTTGCGGGTGGCCGTGGATCAGCAGCTTTGCGATTTTGACGCCCCGCTGGCTGGCGTGCGCGAAGTTGCGTTTTTTCCACCGATGACGGGCGGCTGATATGGCTGTGCGGGTGCAAGAGGCGGCGTTTGATTTAGGGGCCGAAGTGCAGGCGTTTGCCGTGGCCTGCAACACGGCCGGCGCCGTGGTTAATTTTACCGGCATTGTGCGTGATACGGCAAACGGTGATCTGGACCGGATGGAAATTGAACACTACCCGGGCATGACCGAAAACGCGCTGGCGGGCATCGAGGCCGAGGCCGTGAAACGCTGGAAATTAAAAGGCAGCCTGATCATTCACCGCTACGGGCATTTACGCCCCGGCGAGATGATTATGATGGTGGCAACCGCCGCGCCCCACCGCGTGGATGCGTTTGAAGCCGCGCAGTTTTTGATGGATTATCTGAAATCGCGCGCGCCGTTCTGGAAGAAAGAATTCACCACAGACGGGGCCGAATGGGTCGCGGCCAAGGATGCTGATGAGGATGCGTTGGCGCGCTGGTCACCGCCCTAAAACTACGCCCTAGCGGTTCATTTGCTTAACATAGGCGCGTAATTCTTCGGCCTCTTGACGGGCGGCTTGCAAGCCATCCATCGCGGCCGATAATTCGGCTTCGGTCTGGGCCAGTTGATTTGTCATTTCGGCCTCGCGTTGCTGGGCGTAGGTGATCGCCTGATCGCGGGTTTCTTCGGCTTCGTGCAGCGATTGGGCCATGTTGTCCAATTCGCCCAGATCGGCCTGTGAAACGCGGGTAAATTTATGCAAAATCCAATGGGCAAACCAGCCCAAAACAAAAACCACAAACAGGATAATGACGATGGTGGGGATTAATTCGGTTCTATTCATCGGTGCTCTCTGACGTTTCGGGTTGGGAGGTTTCAGCTTGGCCTGCTTGGGGTTCTGTGGCGTCTGTATCTACTTTTTCTGCCTCGATCTGTTCAAGTCCAGTCAGCTCGGGCGCAGTTTCTTTGGGCAAAATCAGTTTGAATTGAATGCGCCGGTTGGCCTCGCGCCCCTCGGCGGTGGCATTATCGGCAATCGGTGCGGATTCGCCATGGCCGACGGCAACCATCCCGCTGGTCAGAACGCGCTGGTTCATCATGCCTTGCAAAACGGCATCGGCGCGGGCTTTTGACAAGGACTGGTTCATTTCCTCGGCTCCCTGACTGTCGGTAAATCCGGCGATTTCCAGCTTTAGCGGGTGGCAGGTTTTAATGATCTCGGCAATCCTTGCGATCACGGCCAAACCGTTTGCATCCAGATCGGATGATCCCGGCTCAAAGCTGATTTTACGCTCTTTTTTTGCCGCGTCTTCGATGATCACCCGGGTCGGCGTGGGGAAGGGCGGGCACCAAGTGGACCGGTCCGTGATCGGGTGGTGGAGGGGCGACACCCCAATGCGCCGGCGCGCGATGTGGACCGGATGGGGGGAGCGGACGGAACGGATCGCGGAAAAGCCGACCGGAAGAGGGCTGGGTCGAATTGAATCGAGTCGATTGGAATTGAAGTCGATTTTTGGTGGGTCTGAATTGAATTAGCTGATCAAATGGATCAATTCAATTCAGACCCAACCCCACCGAAAAATCAAAACTTGGATCG
>CAYSBD010000030.1:14148-22323 GCA_964429175.1 uncultured Marinosulfonomonas sp. | reverse complement strand
GCCATCACCGTTCACATCGTTGAAACCCATTGCTAAACCCGCCTCTCCCTGATCGCGTAGTTGACCCTGTCCCTGCCGTTGACCCTGTCCTTGATTGCGCATTTGGCTCTTGGCATCCTGCTGGTTGCTGCGGGCCTCGTCAAACATGGCGTGTTCGCTGAAAGTGAGGGTGACGTTCTCGTCCGCATCGAATGCAGAAAAAATATCGCTGCGCCGCTCTGTGGCTTCGGCGAGCGTTACCTGAGCATCCTCGTTCAGATCCCAAGTTTCAATGAAGTTCCCACCGGGATTGCCTTGCTGTGCAATGGCGGCAGTGCCAAGCAAGAGGGCGCTGCCCAGAAGTAGAATGCGTTTCATATTTTATCTCCGGATACATTATGTTTGTTGTGCTGGTATAAGTTAAACGCAGCTCCGATATATTTCCGTTGTAAATTTAGACATTATTTATTTTCGGCATGATCCATAGCTCAGGTATTTTGACGAAAAATATCAGGGCAGGGCGGCTAAAACTGTTTGCCGCGTTAAAAATTTAGACGATCAGCCCGATTTGACGCGCCCCGTTTAGCAGATCGTCGGCAATCAAATGGCCCATTTCGCGCATCAGATCCGAGGGCGGATTGATATCGGGCACCTGCACCGTATGCGCGCCCGAACTGATGGCGGCCGTTGCGCCCGGATCGCTATCCTCAAAGGCCACACATTGGCACGCCTCAAGCCCGATCATTTCCGCCGCCCTGTGATAAATATCAGGCGCAGGTTTGCCGCGCTCTACCTGCTCGCCACCAATCACATCTTGGAAAAAGTCAATAATTCCAGATAGTTCCAGATGATGACGCGCCAAACTGGTTCTAGAGGATGTCGCCACCACACAAGGCATTTCTTGCGCCCTCAGCAGCTTCAACAACGCAACCACACCGGATTTAAGCGGAATGCCACCGGCCACCACGGCGTTCACATCCTTGGCCCAGGCGGCCGTAAAAACCTCGTATTCCATCCGTCCGTTTAGCGCGTGACGCAGGATTATGGCGCTGGAATCGCGGCGCAGCCCGATCATTTGCAGCGCCACATCGCCAATATCGCCCAGATCAAAATCCAAGGCCGTGCGCCGAAAAGCATCAACGACCAGCCGCTCGGTATCCAGCAGCAGGCCGTCCATGTCAAACATCACGCCTTGATAATTCATGCGCCCCTAACTTTTGGCCAAATCGCGGAGCACATAATGCAGCACGCCGCCATGCTCAATATATTCGATTTCAATTTCGGTATCGATGCGACATTTTATCAAGATTTCCTTGCTGGTGCCATCGGCGTAACGGATCACGGCCGGCATTTCGCTCAGCGGCACAACCTGGCCCTCCAGCCCGCTGATCGAAACGGTTTCAGTGCCTTTCAGGCCCAGTGATTTGCGGCTGTCACCGCCGGTAAATTCAAACGGGATCACGCCCATTCCCACCAGATTCGAGCGGTGAATACGCTCGAAGCTTTCGGCAATCACAGCCTTCACACCCAGCAACGCGGTGCCTTTGGCGGCCCAGTCGCGGCTGGATCCGGCCCCGTATTGTTCGCCCGCAATAATCACCAGCGGCGTGCCTGCGTCCTGATAGGCCATCGCGGCCTGAAAAATCGAGGTTTGCTGCCCATCCGGCCCAATCGTATAGCCGCCCTCAACCCCGTCCAGAATTTCGTTTTTAATCCGGATATTGGCAAAAGTGCCGCGCATCATGATCTCGTGATTGCCCCGGCGCGACCCGTAGGAATTGAACTCGCTCACCGGCACCTGGCGCTCGATCAGATACTGACCGGCTGGGGTGCTTTGGGCAAAACCACCGGCGGGGCTGATGTGGTCGGTGGTGACCATGTCGCCCAGAATGGCCAGAACCTTGGCGTCTTTGATGTTGGAAATTGTGCCGGGTTCAGGCGACATGCCCTGAAAATACGGCGGGTTCTGGATATAGGTCGAGGTTGGCGGCCAATCATAAGTTTCGCTGGGCGTGGTTTTAACGCCTTGCCATTTTTCATCACCGGCAAACACATCGGCGTATTTCTTTAAAAACGCCTCGCGGGTGACGGTGCGATCCACGGTTTCGGAAACCTCCTGCGTGGTCGGCCAGATGTCTTTTAGGTAAACATCATTGCCGTCGCGGTCTTGGCCAATCGGATCTTTGGTGATGTCGATGTCCATGGATCCGGCCAGCGCATAAACCACCACCAACGGCGGGGAGGCCAGATAGTTGGCACGCACATCGGGGCTGATGCGGCCTTCAAAATTGCGGTTGCCCGACAAAACGGCGGTGGCCACCAGATCGCCCTCGTTGATGGCATCGGAAATTTCGGGCTGTAGCGGGCCGGAATTGCCGATGCAGGTGGCGCAGCCGTAACCGACCAAATTAAAGCCGATTGCGTCCAGATGGCCCTGCAAATCGGCGGCTTCCAGATATTCGCTGACCACTTGGGATCCGGGCGCCAGCGATGTTTTCACCCAAGGTTTTCGCGTCATGCCCAAGGCGGCGGCTTTTTTGGCCACCAGCCCCGCGCCGATCATCACATAGGGGTTTGATGTGTTGGTGCAGGACGTGATCGAGGCAATCACCACCTTGCCGCTTTTCATGCTGTAATCTTCGCCTTCAACCGCGATTTCCTTGTCCATCGGGCGCTTGAAGGTTTCTTGCATTTCTTTGCGAAACGCCGATTTGGCGTCCGTTAAAGCCACATAATCTTGCGGGCGTTTGGGGCCGGAAATGGCCGGGACAATCGTGCCCATATCAAGGCCAAGCGTGGCTGTGTAAACCGGCGCATAATCCGCGGTGCGCCAAAAACCGTTCTCTTTGGCATAGGCCTCTACCAGCGCGATGCGTTCCTCGTCGCGGCCCGAAACCCGCAGGTAACGCAAGGTTTCATTATCAATCGGGAAAAAGCCGCAAGTCGCGCCATATTCGGGTGCCATATTGGCGATTGTGGCGCGATCGGCCAGCGGCAAACGGTTTAAGCCTTCGCCGTAAAATTCGACAAACTTGCCGACAACCCCTTGAATTCTAAGCAATTCAACCACCTTCAAAACCAGATCGGTGGCGGTGGTGCCTTCAACCATTTCACCGGTCAGCTCAAAGCCCACAACCTCGGGGATCAGCATGGATAATGGCTGGCCCAGCATCGCTGCCTCGGCCTCGATGCCGCCAACACCCCAGCCCAAAACGGCCAAACCGTTAACCATGGTGGTGTGGCTGTCGGTGCCTACAAGCGTGTCGGGATAGGCGACTTCGATGCCGTTTTGATCGGTATCGGACCAGATGGTCTGGGACAGATATTCCAGATTTACCTGATGGCAAATACCGGTGCCCGGCGGCACCACGCGGAAATTATTAAAGGCGTTTTGACCCCATTTCAAAAACGTATAACGCTCCATATTCCGCTCGTATTCGCGTTGCACATTTTGGGTAAAAGCGCGCGGCGTGCCGAAATTATCAATCATTACCGAGTGGTCAATCACCAGATCAACCGGGGCCAGCGGATTGATTTTTTGCGGATCCCCCCCAAGCCCCAACAGCCCGTCACGCATCGCCGCCAGATCAACCACGGCGGGGACGCCAGTGAAATCCTGCATCAATACGCGGGCAGGGCGATAAGCGATTTCGCGCGGGTTTTTGCCGCCCAGTTCGGCCCAGTCGGAGAATGCCTTGATGTCGTCCAGATGCACGGTTTTACCGTCTTCATAGCGCAGCATGTTTTCCAAAACCACGCGCAAGGCAACGGGCAGGCGCGAGAAATCACCAAGACCGGCGGCCTCGGCGGCTTTGATTGAATAAAAATCTATGGTTTGCTTGCCGATTTTCAGGGTGCGGCGCGTTTTTGCGCTGTCTTGTCCGACGGTGATGGTCATTGCTGGCTCCGATTTGGCTGACGATGGTGCGCTTTTGAACTATTCAAGCGAGGTTATCAAGGATGCTTGCCTTTGTATACCATTGCACACAATAAACTTAAAGCCCGAATGTTACCAAAACGGCGTCGATGCTCGCAAAACCTTGATTGGTAATTTATTCGCAACTGGCATAGGTAAATTCAACGCGCAGATTAAAGAGGCGAAACATGCGAAAATTAGGATTTTGGATATTTGGATTCTGGATGTCGGTCGGGGCGGCAGCTTTGGCGGATTCCGGCCCTGTTTCATCTGCGGTTCTGGTTGAACTCTATACCTCGCAGGGCTGTTCCAGCTGCCCGCCGGCCGATGATTTTTTGGGCAGACTGGCCAAACGCGACGATGTGATCGCGCTGTCTTTGCATGTGGATTACTGGGATTATATCGGCTGGAAAGACAGCTTTGCGCGCCCGAAATTTAGCAAACGCCAACATTCCTATGCCTATGCTGCGGGCAAAAATATGGTTTTCACACCGCAAATGGTGATCAATGGTCAAGACATGGCGGGGGGCACCAAATTTGCCAAGGTCAAGGCGCTGATCAAGACCCGACAGCAAGAAACAAGCCCGGTGCAGCTGGTGCTGGAGCGCAATGGCCAGACGCTGGTTATCAAGGCCCAAACCGATTATGCGCCGCTTGAAATGGTGGTGCAACTGGTGCGTTATACGGACGGGGAAAAGGTGATGATCAAACGTGGCGAAAATGCTGGCCGCAAGATCAGATATCATAATGTGGTGACAGATTGGAATGTGCTAACCCACTGGAATGGCACGCAACCTTTATCAATCTGCGCGGAAATCAGCGGCGATGATGCGGTTGTGGTGGTTGTGCAAACCGCCGGTTATGGTCCGGTTTTGGCCACCGCACGGCTGCGCTGACGTTCGGGTTTCCAGCGCCGGTGCAGCCAGAACCATTGGCCCATATGCGCGCGCACCAGTTTTTCCATGTTGTCGTTGATGGCTTGGGTCATTGTGTGGGCATCGCTATGGGCGATCGGCTCATCGGCCAGAATGGAAAAATCCAATCCGTTTTGGCTTCGGATTCCGTAAATCGGCAACAACAACGCATCCATTTTTAGCGCCATTTTTGCCGCCGATAGTGCGGTCGGGGCCGGCTTGGCGAAAAAGGTTAGATCGGCACCGCTGCTGATATATTGATCAATCCCGAAAAAGGTCATGCCGCCACCGCGTAAAAACCGCACCATTTGGGCCAAGCCCTTGCGATCACGCGCAAAAAGCGGGGTGGCGATGCGCGAAATTGCGGCCTCGTAATGTTTGTTGTAAAACAGATTTCGCATCGGCATATAAATCGCGCCGACCTGATAACCCTTGGCAACCAAGGCCGTGCGCACCACATCATAATTGCCAAAATGGCCCGTTACCAGCACGACGGGCCTGCCTTTTTGATGCGCCTTGATCAGCGCCTGTGCGCCGGGCCCTTCAATCGCAGTATCGCGCACCCGTGAAATAAATTCATCACCGGAATAGATTTCGATCAGGCTGCGGCCCGCGTTATTTGGCACTTGATAACAAAGCTTTTTAACCTCGGATTTACCGATTTCGGGGCAAACATAGGCCAGATTCGCGCGGATACGTTTGTGAAAGCCGGCCAGTGGCGAGATAATTCGCGCCATGATCCAGCCCATCAACCGCACCCGTAATTTATAGGGCAGGGCCAGCAACGTGCGAAACAGCGCGCGGATCATCAGATCGATAAAATAATCGCGGCGGCTGTTAGCTGACTTTGACATCGTATTTTCCAGATTGGTTTTCGGCATGGTTTAGCTGGGCGTGACATAAATGCCCGCGGCCCTGATCGCAAGCGCCTAGCGTGAGCGCCGAAAAGCCGATGGCGTTTGTCCGGTATGTTGTTGAAATGCCCTGGAAAAATAGGCCGAAGAACTAAAACCCAAATCCGAGGCTACCTTTTGAATGGGCATTTTGGTTTCATGCAACAGCCGGCGGGCCTCGAAAATCAGCCGGTCATGCAGCAACATAGAGGCGGGCCGCCCGCAAGCCTGATTGCAAACGCGGCTAAGATGGGTCGGCGTCACCCCCAGATCTTTGGCATATTGGCTCACGGATTTACCGCTGCGATATTGCTGCTCGATCATTTCGCTAAACTGCGCACTTAGACGCTGGGCGGCATCCGGCGCATGGCTGTCGCTTAAATGCACCAGCATCTGGCGTTTTAGCCAAACTGTCAGCAATCCGGTGTGATGATGGACCGCGCGAATGCGTTCGGGTTTGTTGTTGTCGATTTCGCGGCGCATGTTTGAAAGGATCGTGCCTATTTCGCTTTGCTGGCTGGCATCGCGAATGCGCAAATGCAGCGGCGCATCGGGAAATGGCTGCCCCAGAATTTTGGGCACAAATATTGCTGTGCCAAATACTTTGATCGAGGCTTCAAAGCCGTGCATCACACCCGAGGGGATAAAAACCGCATTATGTGCGCCGTAACCACGGGTGGTGCCGGCCACGGTGATGCGCCCCTGACCAGAGGTAAACCAGAGCAAAAGATCCGAGCTGTAGCTGCGCATGGCCTCGACGCGCCAACGCCCGCCTTGGGCCAGCCGCGGAATCGGAGTCATCCGTATTTCGGGAAGTTTATGTTCGATTTCAGTCATGTCTGCCTCGACGTTTGGGCTTTTGCCCTGTTTTTTATTAGCTTACGCAGGCAGGGGGGCGTTTTCCAAACAAAAAATGCGCCAATTTGATTATCCGGCAAAACGTGGCCGATAAGCTACGCGATTTTCAGCGGTTTCCAGCCTTTCATCCGGGCGCGAAACCAGGTGCGTTGGCGTTTGGCATATTGTTGCGACGCGATGCAGGCAGAATTTCGGGCCTGCTCCAGCGTGATTTCGCCGCGAATATGGGCGATCAGCTGGGCTGCTCCAATGGCTTTGGCGGATAAATGCGCCGGATTCCAATGTGGCTCCATTTTGCGCGCCTCCTCCAGCGCACCGGCCTTTAGCATCAGATCAAAGCGCTTGATGATGCGCGCATTCAGCCAGTCACGATCAACATTCATCACCAGGCCTGTGCAAAATTCCAGCGGCAAAACCGGGGCTGGCGTGGCGTCTTGCCATGCGGCCAAGGAACGCCCGGTGGCCTGCGCAACCTCCCACGCGCGCTGCACCCGCACGGGGTTTTTGCAATCGATCCGCGCCAATGTGGCCGCGTCCAGCCCGATCAGCAGCGCATCCAGCCCCTGATCGGCCAACAGCTGATCGGCACGGGCGCGAATTTCGGGCGGGGTGGCGGGGATGTTGGCCAGACCTTCGGTCAGCGCCCTGAAATAAAGACCGGTGCCGCCCACAATAATCGGGCGATCCGGCGTGTCCTGTAAAATCGCCAAAACCTGCCGCAGCCATTTTCCGACGGAATAATCCTGCTCAAAGCCGACGTGGCCATAAAGCAGATGATCGGCATGGGCCAGATCGTTATCGGTGGGGCGCGCCGTTAAAATGCGCCAGCCGTCAAACACCTGCAAAGCATCGGCGTTGATAATCACGCCGCCCTGCGCACGCGCGATTTGCAGCGCCAACGCCGATTTGCCCGCGGCGGTGGGGCCTGCGATCAGCACCGGTTTATCAGCGGGGATGGAGTTTATATCGATCAAAACGGCACCTGATGTTGTTTGTCTGTTGAACCTGCCTCTGTTTTGCGACATTTTAGGCCAAACGCAAGCCACAAGGTTTAACAGGGACAGATTGCCATGAATGATGTTGACGAATCCAGCCAGACAGATGCCGAAAAACCCGCATTCAAACGCGTGATGTTGAAAATTTCAGGCGAGGCATTGATGGGCGATCAGGGCTACGGCCTGCATCCGCCCACGGTCGAGCGCATCGCCCGCGAGGTGAAATCGGTGCATGATTTGGGCACTGAAATTTGCATGGTTATCGGCGGCGGCAATATTTTTCGCGGCCTGCAAGGTTCGGCCCAAGGCATGGAGCGCACCACGGCCGATTATATGGGCATGTTGGCCACGGTGATGAATGCGCTGGCGATGCAATCGGCGCTTGAGGGTATCGGCGTGTTCACCCGTGTGGTCAGCGCGATCCCGATGGATCAGGTTTGCGAGCCATATATCCGTCGGCGCGCCGTGCGTCACCTTGAAAAAAAGCGGGTTTGCATTTTTGCGGCCGGCACCGGCAACCCCTATTTCACCACCGACACGGCGGCCACGCTGCGGGCTAATGAAATGGCTTGCGAGGCGATTTTCAAAGGCACCAAAGTCGACGGGGTTTATGATAAAGA
>CAYSBD010000030.1:0-14138 GCA_964429175.1 uncultured Marinosulfonomonas sp. | reverse complement strand
GCCGATGCTGTGCGTTATGATCGGGTGTCATACGATGAGGTTTTGCAAAAACATCTGGGCGTGATGGATGCCAGCGCGATTGCTTTGGCGCGTGATAACAAGCTGCCGATCATCGTGTTTTCGCTGGATGAGCCGGGCGGGTTTCGCGGCATTCTGGCCGGCGAAGGAACCTATACAACGGTGCATATTTAACGCTATATTAGGCAAAATGCTGCAAACGCGGTTTATAAAAGAGGGACGAGCATGTCAGACGATCTGGAAATTGACCTTGATGATCTTGCGCGGCGCATGGGCGGTGCCAAATCTGCACTTGGCACCGAATTTGCCAGCCTGCGGACGGGGCGGGCCGCGGCTTCGATGCTGGATCCGATTATGGTCACCGCTTACGGCCAGAAAACGCCGATCAATCAGGTTGGCACTGTAAATGTGCCCGAATCGCGTATGGTGACGATTAATGTCTGGGATAAAACCATGGTGCAGGCGGTGGAAAAGGCGATCCGCGAAAGTGGGCTGGGAATTAATCCGCAACTGAATGGCACGATCATCATGCTGCCGATCCCTGAATTAAACGAGGAACGCCGCCGCGAGCTGACCAAAGTGGCCGCGCAATATGCCGAATCTGCGCGCATTGCGGTGCGAAACGTGCGGCGCGACGGGATGGAACAGCTGAAAAAGGCCAAGGCCAACGGCATGGGCGAGGATGATCATAAAATCTGGCATGACGAGGTGCAGGATTTGACCGACACGGCCATTAAGTCGATTGAAGCCGCGCTGGAAAACAAGCAAGCGGAAATTATGCAGGTGTGAAACGTTACGGGTTGCGTTGTGAAAGGTAATATTTTGGCCGATGAGAATGAACAGGTAAGATCGCCAGACCATGTCGCGATTATCATGGATGGCAATGGGCGCTGGGCCACATCGCGGGGTAAGCCGCGACTGTTTGGCCATCACGCCGGGGCCAAACGTGTGCGCGAAATTGTGGAATCCTGCCCTGATTTAGGTGTGAAATATTTAACGATTTTTGCCTTTTCCACCGAAAACTGGAAGCGCACGCAAACCGAGGTCGCAGGCCTGATGCTGTTATTTCGTCGCTATATTAAACGCGAAACCAAGGCGTTGCTGAAAAAAGGCGTGCGGGTGCGTTTTATTGGTGACCGGCTTCGGCTGGATGCCAAACTTGTCGATTTGATGGATGAGTTGGAAAAAATCACAGCCGGTAATGATCTGGTG
This sequence comes from uncultured Marinosulfonomonas sp., assembly GCA_964429175.1. Classification (GTDB taxonomy): domain Bacteria; phylum Pseudomonadota; class Alphaproteobacteria; order Rhodobacterales; family Rhodobacteraceae; genus Profundibacter. The sequence goes on along the minus strand of CAYSBD010000030.1, from coordinate 12,908 downwards.
CATCTAACGATTGCGCTAAATTACGGGGGCCGTGACGAAGTGGCGCGTGCCACCAAACGTCTGGCTCAGGAAGTGGCCGATGGCAAGCTTTTGCCCGCAGATATAGATGAAGAAACTCTGCCGCGTTTTTTGGATACCTATGTGTTGCCCGACCCTGATCTGGTGATCCGCACCTCGGGCGAAGCACGGATTTCCAACTTTCTGCTCTGGCAATCGGCCTATGCCGAATATGAATTTATCGATACTTTGTGGCCTGATTTCACCTCTGGTATATTTGCCGAAATTCTGGCGGGCTACGGCAAACGTGACCGTCGTTTCGGCGGTGCCAAGCCGTGAGCGGCAATTGGGATGACCTAAAACCGCGCGCCATTTCTGCCGTTGTTATGGCCGTTGTCGGGGCTGGCGCCGTTTGGGCTGGCGGCATCTGGTTTACCGCAGTTATCGCGATTTGCAGCGGCATTATGGTTTGGGAGCTGGTGCGGATGATCGCGCCGGATTTTGGCTCGGAAGCATTGCAGGCGGGCGTGATAGCGACGATCGTTTTGCTATCGACCCTGTTTTTACCCGATGCTTTAACCGCAATATTTCTGGTGCTGCCCGCCGTGGTTTTACTGAACGCGCTGAAAACCAAACGCTTGATTTACTTTTCCTACACATTGCTGATTTTAGTGGCCGGCTATGTTTTTATCGCATTGCGCCAACAAGATCTGGGGCTGGTCTGGCTGGCTTGGGTGTTGTTGATTGTCATCACCAGTGATCTGGCCGGTTATCTGGCGGGGCGTTTGTTGGGCGGGCCAAAATTCTGGCCCCGTGTCAGCCCGAAAAAAACCTGGTCCGGCACCATCGCGGGCTGGATTGGTGCGGCGATTGTCGGATTTATCATGTTTTCATCCGTGCAACTGGCTCTGGCTTCGATGTTGGTGGCCTTTGCGGCCCAGATGGGCGATATTGCCGAGAGCGCCATAAAACGCAAATGTGGGGTGAAAGACAGCTCGAACCTGATCCCCGGCCATGGTGGTTTTCTGGACCGGTTTGACGGGATGCTGGGTGCGGCAGCGCTGGTTTTTGTGCTGATGCTACTGACCGATTTTATGGCCATAGGATAAGCCATGCGCAAGATTTCCATATTTGGCGCGACCGGATCAATCGGCCAAAGCGCGCTTGATCTGATCCGGCGTGATCGGGATAAATACCGGGTTATTGCGCTCACTGGCGGGCGCAATATTGCACAATTAGCTAAAGATTCCCGTGACTTGCAAGCCGAAGTTGCTGTAACTGCATTTCCTGAATATCTGGATGATTTGCAATCGGCATTGGCGGGCAGCGACGTTGTGGCCATGGCGGGCGAAGCCGCTTTGATCGAGGCTGCGGACCGTCCGGCCGACTGGATTCTATCGGCGATTGTCGGGATTGCGGGTTTGGCGCCGGGTTTGCGCGCTTTGCGCCACGGCACCACATTGGCGCTGGCAAATAAAGAAAGTCTGGTGGCTGCGGGGCCGTTATTATTGGCCGAGGCTAAAAAATACGGGGCCACGATTTTACCCGTAGACAGCGAACATTCGGCGATTTTTCAGGCGTTGGCCGGCGAAGATATGGCGGCGGTCGAGCGCATCATAATCACGGCTTCGGGTGGCGCTTTTCGCGACTGGCCGCTGGAAAACCTGGCCACGGCTACGTTAAAACAGGCCCAGAGCCATCCGAATTGGGATATGGGCCAGCGCATTACAATCGACAGCGCCAGCATGTTTAACAAAGCCCTTGAAGTGATTGAAACCAAAGAGTATTTTGGCGTCAGATCCGAACAAATCGAGGTAATCATCCACCCGCAATCTCTGATCCACGCGCTGGTTGGATTTAACGATGGCGCCCTGATGGCCCACGTCGGCCCGCCCGATATGCGCCACGCGATCGGTTATGCGCTGCATTGGCCCGATCGTGGCCATGTGCCGGTCGAGCGGCTGGATCTGGCGGCAATTGGCAAGCTGGAGTTTCGCGCGCCTGACGAAATCCGCTGGCCTGCCCTGCGTTTGGCGCGCGAGGTGATAAATGCTGGCGGCATGTCGGGTGCTGCTTTTAACGCGGCCAAAGAAATCGCGCTGGATGGCTTTATCGCAGGTCAAATCGGCTTTATGCAGATGGCCGAGGTGGTTCAGGACGTTCTGGAACAGCTTTCGACAAAAAACAGCCTTAACAATGCCGCAACCAGCCTTGATATCGTGCGCAAAACCGACCATCTGGCACGGGTAAGTGCAAAATCTGCCATCAACCGGCACCAGAAGTAAGTCAGAAATAAAAAGAGGACGAAGACATTGGATTTTATGGGCATTCTCCCGTCATTTGGCAGCTTTGCCTTTACGATTGTCGCATTCATCGTGGCACTTTCGATCATCGTGGCCATTCACGAATACGGTCATTATATTATCGGGCGCCTGTCGGGCATCCATGCCGAGGTATTCTCGCTTGGTTTTGGCCCTGTGATCTGGGCGCGCGATGATAAACACGGCACCAAATGGCAAATTGCGGCGATTCCCTTGGGCGGTTTTGTGAAGTTTTTGGGTGATTCCAGTGCCGCCAGCGGTAAAGACGGCGAAATGATCAGCACGCTTTCCAAGGCCGAGCTGCGCCGAACCATGCACGGTGCACCTTTATGGGCGCGTTTTTTGACCGTGCTGGCGGGGCCTGTTTTTAACTTTATCTTTTCGATTATTCTGCTGACGGGGCTGGCGTTATCGACCGGCATTCGCACCCATCCGCCGGTGGTTGAAACGGTTCATCAATTGCCCGGTGGCGTGAATGAATTGCAGGCCGGTGACAAACTGGTGGCAATTAACGGCGTGGCATTCCCCGAGGCGCAAGGTTTTGCCGCCTTTGCCGATGCGCTGCCAACCACGCGCCAGCTGGATTATACCGTGCTGCGTGATGGCCGGGAAATCACCGTTTTGGGCCCGCCTTTGTCGCCACCGCGTGTGGCCCATGTCACGCCGGGTTGGTCGGCCGAAGCCGCCGGAATTAAAAAAGGCGACGTTGTTTTGGCGATTGGCGGCCAAGAGGTGTTTGAATTTGGCCAGATGATTCCGTTGATCAACGCAAGTGCCGGTGCGCCCACGGTGATAAAACTGTGGCGCGGCGGCGAAATACTTGAGGTCACGATTAAAGCAACCCAGCGCGATTTGCCCCGTGCCGACAACAGCTTTGACACCCGTTATCTGATGGGCGTCAGCGGCGGCCAGTTTTTTGATGCGGCCACCCGAAACGCCGGCATTGGCGAGGCTTTGGGCATTGGCGTTGATCGCACTTGGGGCATTATCACGCAGTCTTTGTCGGGGCTTTATCATATGGTTGCGGGCAAAATCAGCTCTTGCAATATCTCCGGCCCGATTACGATTGCCAAGGTTTCTGGCCAAATGGCACAGCAAGGTGTGGCGAATTTCATCTTTTTTATCGCGCTTCTCTCAACGGCGATAGGCTTGATGAATCTATTTCCAGTGCCGGTTCTTGATGGCGGGCATCTGGTGTTTTTCGCCTATGAGGCCGTGACGGGCAAGCCGCCCAGCGACAAGGCCTTGCGTATTTTGATGACTGTGGGGTTGGTTATGATCCTGTCATTGATGGTGTTTGCGATTACAAACGATTTGCGTTGCCCCTAAGGTTTTAGCCGATATCCGGTTTTGAAAATCCAGATAATCACAGCCAGACAGGTCAACATAAACGCCAAGGTCATCGCCAGGCTAAGCCCGACATTTACCGCCGCCTGTTCGGTGAAGGCCCAGCGAAAGCCGCTGATCAAATAGAACACCGGATTAAACAGGCTGACGGTTTGCCAAAGCGGTGGCAGCATTGAAATCGAATAAAAACTGCCGCCCAAAAACGCCAGTGGCGTGATGATCAGGGCGGGGGTGATTTGCAAATGCTCAAAGCCCTTGGCTAAAATGCCGATCACAAATCCGAGCATGGAAAATGTGATGGCCGTCAGCACCAAAAACGCCAACATCCAGATCGGGTGGGCGATTTCAAGCGGGATGATCAGCGCGGATGTGGCCAAAATGATCAGCCCTAAAATGATGGATTTGCTCGCCGCCGCCCCGACATAACCCAGCACGATTTCAAAACCGGAAATCGGCGCGCAAAGCACTTCGTATAAGGTGCCGCTAAAGCGCGGAAAAAATATGCCGAAGGATGCGTTGGCGATACTGCTGGCCAGTAGCGTCATCATGATCAGGCCCGGCACGATGAATGCGCCGTAAGACACCCCGTCTATTTCGTTGATTTTCGAGCCGATCGCGGCGCCAAACACGACGAAATATAAAAATGTGGTCAGCACCGGCGACAGGATGCTTTGGATCCAGGTGCGGCCCATGCGGTTCATCTCAAAGCGGTAAATGGTTAAAATTGCGCGCCCGTTCATTGGTTTCCCTCCAGTAAATTAACAAATATTTCTTCAAGGCTGGATTGCTGGGTGAACAGATCACAGACTTGCAAACCGGCTGTGCGGACATCGTTTAGCAGGCTGGTGATACCGGTAGATTTTGCTTGTGTTTCATAGGTATAAAGCAGCTCTTGGCCACAACCCGACAGCGTCAAACCATAATGCGCAAGACTGTCGGGAAGCGTTTTTATCGGCTTGGCAAGTTGCAGGGTCAGATGTTTTTTACCCAGCTTTTGCATCAATTCGGCCTTGCCTTCGACCAAAACCAAGGCACCGTTGGCAATCACCCCGACCCGATCGGCCATTTCCTCGGCTTCCTCAATATAATGCGTGGTCAGAATGATCGTCACGCCGCTGTCGCGCAAATCACGCACCATGGCCCATAAATCCTTGCGCAAGGCCACATCGACACCCGCCGTCGGCTCGTCCAGAAACAGGATTTTAGGCGCGTGTGACAGCGCCTTGGCAATCAGAACCCTGCGTTTCATCCCACCCGAAAGCGACAGAATTGTGCTGTCTTTTTTATCCCAAAGTGACAGCAGACGCAGGATTTTTTCGATATGGGCGGGGTCTTTGGCCTTGCCGAATAAACCACGGGTAAAACTGACGGCGGCCCACACGGTTTCAAAGCTTTCGCCGGCCATTTCCTGCGGCACCAGACCAATGCGGGCGCGGGTTTGGCGAAAATCCTTGATGATGTCAAAGCCATCCACCGTAACCTGCCCGCCGCTGGGGCTGACCAGCCCGCAGATGATGCTGATCAGGGTGGTTTTTCCGGCGCCATTTGGGCCAAGCAGCGCGAAAATCTCGCCTTTTTGGATCTTGAGGTTGATCGGTTTCAGGGCTGTGAACCCGTCATCATAGGTTTTGTGCAGCTGTTTTATGCAAACGATAGCAGTCATTTTTGCCCCTTTTTGGCTTGGCTTGTTCGGGTATGTCACTGCAATCGGGCAAGTTCAACGCTTGATACTGCACAACAGGGTCGCCATTTTTGCACAGAAAAGGCGCGTTAAAATGTGTCATGGTTCCGGCTTTTTGCTTTGAAGGCGCTTTGTTATACTCATTTACTTGCAAATCCCTGCAATAACAGGTTCTAAAGTGGCATGTTTAGTTTTGCGCCTCTTTCAAAAATCATGGCCGTTGTCATATTGTTATTTACCCACTCCAGCGTGGTCTTTGCCGGCGATGTGACCGTTGCGGTTGCTTCAAATTTTTTAACAACGGCGCAGAAAATAACGGAGCAATTTCAGGACAAAACCGGTCATCGGGTGAATTTGGTGAATGGTTCAACCGGCGCGCTTTTTGCCCAAATCAGCAATGGCGCGCCTTATGATGTGTTTTTATCCGCCGATCAGGCGCGCATTTTGCGTCTGGCCGAGGCCGGTAAATTGCTGAACGGGGCGCATAAAACCTATGCCTTGGGGCGGTTGGTTTTATTTGCCAAAAACAGTGCGCATTTAGGCAAAGATATCAAGTCCAGCCTCTTGGCCGAAACAACGCGTCATTTTGCGCTGGCGGATGCAAAAACCGCCCCCTACGGGCTTGCTGCTCATCAGGTGTTAACACAGCTGGGTTTGTTGGATCTGATCAAAGACAGGGCGGTTGTCGGCACAAATATCGGCCAGACATTCGGCTTTGTTGCAACAGGCAATGCGCAGCTTGGATTTGTTGCATTATCACAAGCAATGCAGGTAAAAGGTGTCTGGATCGCGGTTGCCGATGATCTTCATGTTCCAATTGTGCAAGAAGCTGGCCTGCTAAAACGTAGCAAAGGTAACGCGGCAGCCTTGGAATTCTATGAATTTCTATCATCCGACACAGCCCATGCGATACTGGTTGCAACCGGATACGGGGTGCCCGAGTGAGCGTCTGGCCGGCAATCTGGCTCTCGGTTCAACTGGCGAGCTTTACCGTGATAATCCTGTTGATTATCGCCACGCCACTGGCTTGGTGGTTAAGCCGCACAAGCAACCGTTTACGCCCGCTGATCGAAGCAATCGTGGCCCTGCCGCTGGTATTGCCCGCGACGGTTCTGGGGTTTTACCTGCTGGTTTTGATGAACCCCGATCGGATGTTGGGCGCGTTTTGGCTGCGGATCACCGGCGACACATTGGCGTTTTCCTTTAGCGGTCTTTTGCTGGCCTCGGTGATTTCATCGCTGCCTTTTGCCGTGCAGCCGCTGCAAACCGCGTTTCATTCCGTCGGCAAGGGGGTGATCGAGGTCGCAACCACCTTGGGCGCCGGGCGTTTGGATGTGTTTCGCAGTGTGGTCATACCCTTGTCCAAGCGTGGATTTTTAACCGCGATGGTGCTAAGTTTTGCGCATACTTTGGGCGAATTTGGCGTGGTTTTGATGGTTGGAGGCAATATCCCGGGCCGCACCCGCACCATTTCAATCGAGGTATTCAACGCGGTCGAAACACTGGATTATTCCACCGCACACAGCCTGTCGGCGGGCCTGCTGGTGTTCTCGTTTTGCGTGCTGGTATTTGTTTATTTGCTGAATGGCAAAAGGCGGCAACAATGAGCAAAACGATGTTGCATCTGGATATTTCGCAGCAATTTGGTAGCCATAATTTATGCGCCAAAGTCGATGTTCCGTTGCAGGGTATTACCGCGCTCCAAGGGCCAAGCGGAAGTGGCAAGACCTTGTTATTGCGGATAATTTCCGGTCTTGAAAAGCAGGCGGGGGCCAGCATCCGGTTTGGCGATACGGTCTGGCAGAGCCAAAATAAATTCGTGCCACCCCAAGCGCGGCGCATTGGTTATGTGTTTCAGGATACGCGCCTGTTTGGGCATCTGGATGTGGCGGGCAACCTTGGTTTTGGGCATCGCCGCGCCGGTGCTGCACCCGAAATTTTGCAGGTTGTCACAGAGGCGCTTGATCTTGGACCGCTGTTAACACGCCAGATTTACGGGCTGTCGGGGGGCGAAAAACAGCGGGTTGCCTTGGGACGGGCTTTGGCGATGCAGCCGCAATTGTTATTGTTGGACGAGCCTTTGACGGGATTGGATCAGGCCCGCAAATCCGAAATTTTACCCTACATTACCGCTGCGGTTCAGGCGACGGGATGTCCGGCGATTTATGTCAGCCACGAGCGTCGCGAAACCGCGATTTTGGCCGATCGGATCATGCAGATGCGGGGCGGGAAACTGAGCGCGCCAGTGGAATGTGAAACGACGGTTCTGGCGGTGCTTGGCGCGGGTGGGGCGCTGTTTGTGGACGGGCAGAAAACCGGTTTGGTTGCGGCACAAAACGGTGCTCGAACACACAAAATCCGGATTAATACCGATAGCGTGATCTTGTCGCGGGATAATCCGGGCCAAAGTAGTGCGTTGCTTAGTTTGCCGGTAGAAATTACCAGCCTGACGCGGGAGAATGCGGGTGATTTTGATCTGGTTTTGGCCGGGCAGGGCTGGCAAATCAGGCTGTCAAAACCGGCCGCAGTTTGTTTGACAATGCAGTTGCAGGCGGGGCAGAGAATCTGGCTAAATGTGACCCAAGCACAGGTTTTAGCCTGATTATTTCTGAATTTTAGCTTGCAAATCTGGGCGGGACATTGTCCCCTACTGCGTGAAAAACAACAAAATATAGGGATAAAAATGAAACCATATCTTAAAAACACCCCGACCCGTGACGGATATTTTGGCGATTACGGCGGTGCGATGCTGCCCCCGCCATTGGTGCCTCATTTTGAAGAAATCGCCGCCGCTTATGATCAGATTTCAAATTCGGCCGATTACATCCGAGATTTGCGTTATATCCGTAAACATTTTCAGGGCCGGCCAACCCCGATTTCCTATTTTAAAAACCTGTCCGCCCTGTGTGGCGGCGCGCAGATTTACGCCAAACGTGAAGATCTGAACCACACCGGCGCGCATAAATTGAACCACTGTATGGCCGAAGGTTTGTTGGCCAAACATATGGGCAAAACCAAGTTGATTGCCGAAACCGGTGCGGGCCAGCACGGGGTCGCTTTGGCCACTGCGGCCGCTTATTTTGGCATGGAATGCGAAATCCATATGGGCGAGGTCGACATGGCCAAGGAAGCGCCAAATGTGGTTCGGATGAAATTGCTGGGCGCGACTGTGGTGCCGGTGGGCGAGGGGGCAAAGACGCTGAAAGAGGCCGTGGACAGCGCCTTTGGCAGCTACATGGGCCAGGCCGATACGGCGTTATTTGGCATCGGATCTGTGGTTGGTCCGCACCCGTTTCCTAAAATGGTGCGCGATTTTCAGACCATTGTAGGGCTTGAATCCCGCGAGCAATTCCTTGAAATGACTGGGAATTTACCCGATATTGTTACGGCTTGTGTTGGTGGCGGCTCAAATGCGATGGGGCTGTTTTCGGGCTTTATTGATGATGAGGCTGTGGCGCTGGTCGGGGTTGAGCCGGGTGGCACATCGTCAAAACTGGGCGAACATGCCGCCACGATGACTTACGGTCAGGATGGCAATATTCACGGGTTTCGCACCAAGCTTCTGGTGGATGAGGCGGGCGATCCGGCGCCGGTAAATACGATCGCCTCGGGTCTGGATTATCCCGGTGTCGGGCCGGAACACGCGCATTTGCAAAAAATTGGTCGGGCCGATTATGTGGTGGCCGATGATAAGGAAGCGCTGAAAGCATTTTACGATTTATCGCGCCACGAGGGCATTATTCCGGCGCTGGAAAGTGCCCATGCGGTGGCCTATGCGATGCGCGAGGCGAAAAACCACCCCGGTAAATCCATATTATTAAACCTGTCGGGGCGCGGCGATAAGGACATTGATTATGTCACCGAAACTTACGGGTTTGGCGACTGATTTAGCGCGGGTAATAAATGCGGAAATAAAAAAGGGCTTAGCAGGTTAATTGCTAAGCCCTTATTAATTCTGGCTCCGACGGTAGGGGTCGAACCTACGACCAATTGATTAACAGTCAACTGCTCTACCACTGAGCTACGTCGGAATATTGGGCGCATATAGCAACCCGTAATCGCCGCGTCCAGAGGCATTTTCAACAATCGGCCAGATTTTTACGGCGCGGCCTAAAACAGGCTGAATTTGCTGTTTAGCGACAGGGGGGCATTCGTGGCCACCAATCCGCGGCCGGTCAGGTCAATTAAATGGGCAAAGACGTTGCGCTCGGCGGCGATTAGCAGCGGGGCGGGGGTGTCGGTGTAGATCTGTGCGCTCAGGGATTTGGCAGTGGATTTTGCGCCCGATTTTTCACCCATCCGCGCCAAAATCTGTGATTCTCGCATTTTTCGATGCAAAATCAGCCATTTAATTCGCCCTGCCGGATCAGTGATCGGTGCGCCGTGGCCCGGGTAGTAAATTCTGTCATTTCGACGTTCCAGACGGGCGCAAGAGGCCATGAACTGGCTTAAATCTCCATCGGGCGGTGACACAAGCGAGCTGGCCCAGCCCATCACATGATCGCCGCTAAACAGCGCGTCATTCCAGATAAAACACAGATGATTGGCCATGTGCCCCGGAGTCCAGAGCGCGGTCAGCTTCCAATCCGGCCCATGAACGGTTTCGCCCTCGCGTAAAATCTGGTCCGGTTTGAAACCGGCATCGATACCTTCGCCACCGCCGACCGCGCCGCGCTGCGCCAGATCACGCATCACTTGGCTGCGCCCCGATTGACTGTCGCCATAAGCCAGCACCGGCGCGCCGCTGATCTTGGCCAGCGGGCGGGCCAGTTCCGAGTGGTCAATGTGGCTGTGGGTGACAAGGATTGCCTCGATTTTTTCGCCACGGGTTGCGGCCAGAATTGCGGCCAGATGGGCCGGCATGTTTGGCCCCGGATCAATCAGCGCAACACGGCCCTGACCGACAATATAAGTGTTGGTGCCACGCCACGTCATCGGCGAGGCATTGGGCGCAAGAATGCGGCGCAAACCGGGCGCAAGCGTTTGGGCCACACCGGCGGGGGGATTGAAATCGTCAGCCATGCTCATAATTGCTGCTTTCCCTTGATGCGTTACAGCGCTACGTTGCTGTATGAACTTTAAATGGCTGAAACGCTATATGCCCCGCAGTCTTTATGGCCGCGCCGTCTTGATTTTGATTGTGCCGATTGTCACGATCCAGCTGGTGGTTTCTGTCGTTTTTATCCAGCGTCTCTATGAGGATGTGACGCGCCAGATGAGCCAGAATATGGTGCTGGATCTGGGGCATTTGCTGAATCAGGTCAATGAGGCGCCTGATCTTGCGACGGCCGGGCAGGTTATTGATGTTTTGCAAGATGCGCTAAAGATGCAGATTGTTCTGCCCGCCACAGCCAAAGCTCAGGAAAGGCGTGGCTTTGTCGATTTGTCAGGTCGGGTGATGAGCCAGACTTTGCGCGATGGGCTGCGTGCGGTTCACACGGTTGATTTGCTGTCGGAGCGGCGCAAAATACATTTATGGATCACAACGCGCCACGGCGATATGGAGGTGGCTTTTGATCGTTTTCGGGTATCGGCGCGTAACCCGCATCAGTTGCTGGTGTTGATGGTTTTTACCGGTATTTTAATGACGATCATTGCCATGATATTTCTGCGAAATCAGCTGCGTCCAATCAAAAAGCTGGCCGGCGCCGCCGAGGCATTTGGCCGGGGGCATGTGGCGGCCTATTCGCCGCGTGGTGCGACCGAGGTGCGTGCGGCCGGGGCGGCGTTTTTGGCCATGCGCGCCCGCATTGAGCGCCAGATCGAGCAGCGCACCATGATGCTGTCGGGGGTCAGTCATGATTTACGCACGCCTCTGACCCGTTTGAAATTGGGCCTGTCGATGATGCCGGACAGCCCCGAGGTGGAGGATTTGAAACAGGATCTGGACGAAATGCAGGGGCTGCTGGATGGTTTTCTGGATTTTGCGCGTGACGATTCGGGTGAAAAACCGCAAGAGACCGATGTGGTTGCGTTGGTGCAGCAGGCCGTCGGCAAGGCCCGTCGCGCGGGTAAAGATGTGGCGCTGTTGCCGCTAAAAGGGGAGGCGGATGAAATGATGCTGCGCCCGGTTGCGATTTCGCGGGCCTTGGATAATTTGATCGGCAACGCGGTGCGTTACGGCACGCAGGCGCGGGTAGGTCTGGTTTTTAATGCGCGGAATCTGGTGATTAGCGTTGAAGATGACGGCCCGGGAATTGCAAAGGCCGATCGTGAAAACGCCATGCAGCCGTTTACGCGGCTTGTGCCGGGGCGCAACCAGAACAAGGGGTCGGGTGTTGGGCTGGGTCTGTCGATTGCGCTGGATATTGCGCGCAGCCACGGGGGGAATTTGCGGTTGGGGCAAAGCGAAAAAATGGGTGGGCTAAAGGCGGATTTGGTGCTGACCCGTTAAAAAGCCGTTAAAAATGCGCAAGATTTAGCGGTAAATCGGGTGTTTTGCCGCAATACTGCCGTATTCATCGAGTAGTTATTTTATCAGATGCACCTTTGCTCTGACAAAATGCAGGATCAGGACCATGCAAGCCATACAAAACAGCTACCGCGGATTTACGCTTTTGGTGAATGTAAACTGGGATCGTTTGCTCTATCCGGCGATGATTGGCGCGGCGCTTTTGTTGGGTTCTTTTATCGGTACATGGATGATCGGCTAGCGCGTATTTGGTGCTGTATTTATTACGGCCTGTCCCCCGTCCGCATACACTCTGTGTCATTATTTATACAGCGGGCGGGTAATGGTGTTTGTGGCTGTAATGCCCCTCTCATGGCTTGTTACACAAACCGCGCCCTTCGGTCTGGCCGGGCAGTATGTGGCGTTTGAACGTTAAATGAGTTGAGAGAGCAAAACCAAACGGAAACAGACCAAAACGTCCAGAATGCCGTTCATATTTAGCGCGAGTGGTTTTAGTTCAGGCCATTGTCAGAGAGTATCCGATCTTCTGTGTATGAGTAATTTGGTCCATGCTTCTGCAACGAAGGAGCATGACAACGATGGCAATTTCCAAGAACTTATTACCAACTTCTTGACGGTGTGCAAAACGCCGACGACTTGCTTGGCCAACACGGCCTGATGAAGGATTTGAAGATCCGGTTGATGGAGCGGATGCCGGGGGCCGAAATGACGGCGCACCTTGGCTATGAACCGAACGGCGAACCATCTAACCAGAAAAACAACCGTCGCAATGGCAACACGCGCAAGGTGGTGAAGGGCAATGATGGTGCGCTTCCGATTGAGATACCACGCGACAGAAACGGCAGTTTTGAACCGGCGCTGATCCAGAAAGGTCAGACACGGATCGACGCAATGGACGACAAAATCATCCATTGCCCTCTCTCATGGTTTGTTTCACAAACCACTGCTGGGCAGCGGGACAGGCGATTGCAAAGCAACCTGCCGAGAGGGGGGCTTTATACGGCTGGTTTGTCGACCCGAGATATCCGTGCCGATCTTGAAGAAGTTTATGGGCTGCGTGTGTCTGCTAACCTTGTCAGCCGCGTCACCGATGCAGTTCTTGAGGAGGTCTCAGATTGGCAAAATCGTGCGCTAGATGTTTAGTCCCAGA
>CAYSBD010000029.1:0-22570 GCA_964429175.1 uncultured Marinosulfonomonas sp. | reverse complement strand
TAGACGGCCTCGTCGGCGGGCAGCGCGTTGAGCAGGTTTTCGTAAAACTCAATAATATGACGCCTTGCGGGCTGTTGACTGAATGTTTTAAATTGTAAATAACGGGGCTAAACAGTTAATCAATCTGCCTGCAGAAGCATTTTAGCCGCGCGCTCGTAAAAACACATATAGCCGACAGCGACATCGCGTGCAGCAGTCAAGGCAGGCAGGCGAGAAACATAGTCAGGTTCAGACATCTGTTTGATTGCGCGCTGAATATCAGCCATGTTTTCGCACACCACCATAGCCTCGGTGTCAAAAAAATCGGCGATGTTGGGGCAACCCCAATAGATCGGGATCGTATTGCACAGCAGTGAATCGATTAGCTTCTCCGTAAAATATCCCTTTTCGCGCGTATTTTCGATGACAATGGAATACCGAAATGGAGCCAGCCCCTCGGGTTTTTCGACAAAGGGTTTGTAGCCTCTCCCCATGACATCAATATCTTGACCTGTCTCGCGGCACCATCGCACCAGATCATGTCGCAATTTGTGGCCGGTTTGCTTTTTTTGGGAGGACGCAATCAGCGAGCACATGGCATGTTTGGTCAAATCAGTCTCTTGCCATTGCGGCACCCACGAGCCGCCACATGGAAACATCACCGAATTAGGAGCCGACGCAAGCAATAGGCTATCAGACGTCAATATACGGTGAAATCGCTGGCGGAATAGTTTTGTCAGGGCCATGTATTTGCGATGTATTGCGCGGGGTTCCAAAATCATAATCGAAACCCGCGCCCTTGTCCCAAAAGAAGGGCAAAAATACAACGATTTGTGAGGCAGCGCCAGCACATGATCGGTTGGCAACAGATCGCCAAGCGTCTGGCCTTCGATCCCCTGCGGCACACCGAGCGGCCAATGCAAGTCTGACAAAAGCAGGCCAGAAGGCATCATTCCTAGTTTCTGCCGATAGGGCAAAACACAAACTCTGGGTTGCTGATAGTCCATGTTTTCTACTCTACTCTGCTTTTGATGAGGAGGTTCAGAATTTCCATGTCATTTCCATATCACTGGGTCCGTCTAGATGTCCATCACGTTGTCTAAGCTGTCCACAAAATGTATCGAGAGCTGTCACAGTGTCAAATTCCAGTTTGCAAGCGGCATGCGGTGTGACCCTACTATTTCGCCCATTTAGCAGCTGGTTTACGATGGAGCAGAGCTTCATTTAGGTTGCCAAACGCATTGGCTCTGTTTCTTTCACAGGTTTTATCTGGCGTCAATATTCGATGGCTGGTATGCGGGCCTCGATGGTTTAGCAGCCCATCCATTTTCCGAGGTAATCCCCCACTTTCAACGGGGCGTTTCAGTAGGATTGTCCACATAAATGGTCAACGCTTTGCCTGGCCACCTTATGATCTGGTCCAGAATTCTGACAACGTGCTCAGCGGGCAACGAGAAGCCTATTTGGATGGTCAAACCTTCGCCGTTAAAATCATCCAGAATTTCCAACACCCGGCCCGACTGCCGTCCACAAGCGGATACAAAACCGATCTTTTTCCCTCGGTGATTGCTACGAATCCAGCTGCCGGTTGAGCGGGTGTAGCTTGTCGATTTGGGCTGCATCAATCGCCGCGGATCACCAACGCGCTTGCTGAACGCTGAGGCTAATTCCGGATCTCTGTATGCTTCCACGTCCCAATCTGTTTTGGATGCACACATACTTCTTCGACAGTTCCGCCATCGTATTTCGTGGTCGTCGATCCGCCTTGAATACGCGTCCGAAATTTCGCGACCACGCTGTTTTCTGTGACCGCTCGTTAAGTTGGGGCGCGGTGGCGCTTAACAGGGTTCAAATCCAGCGCCGCGCCATTTCGCAGCACTGCACTGATTTCGCGCGTATAACTTTCATGGTCGCCATCATGTGCCAAACCTTCGTGCATAATAACGGGCGCAAGCAGGCAAAATGCACCGCGCGCGCCTTTGCGGGCCTGCAAAATAATCAAATGCGCCGGACGACCAATTCGGGGTGCAAACGGTAATATTTTAACGTCACCCAAGCGCCCGTCGACGGCCTCAAGCAGCGCGGGCAGGCGCTCGGCATCTTGAATAATTGTCAGATATCCCTTGGGTTTCAGGCGCCGTGTTGCAATTTCGATCCAATCGGCCAGAGGCGTTTGCCCACGCAAAGCCAGATTGCGACCCGCGTTTTGTGACCGCGTGCCGTGGCCCTGCAAATAATAGGGCGGATTGGCGATGACGTGATCAAAACTGGTTTGCAACACCGCATCGGGCAGGTTGCGCAAATCCCCCTGATACACCGTCATTTGTGCCGCCATTTCATGCCCGTTGGCTGCTGCATTTTGTCGCGCCAAATCGGCGTAATCGGCTTGCAGCTCAATCCCTGTCAGGGCCAGCCCGGGCACCCGCGCCGCCAAACACAGGCTGGCAACCCCGGCGCCGCAGCCCAATTCCAGCACGGTTTCAGCCGCAAAAGCCGGCACAGACGCGGCCAACAACACAGGATCAACCCCCGCGCGATACCCGTTTTTTGGCTGTAAAATCTGTAACTTTCCGCCCAAAAACAGATCGCGGCTTAACGCATCCTGATCAAAACCCATTCAATCGCGCATCCCGAATTCAATTTCATTATCACGCATCACCCTTTGAGCGCGCAACAAATCATCCTCCAACACCATTAAGCGACGTGGAAACAGGCCCATGCCACCGCCTAAAACGCTCATATTTACGTCCAATTCAAAGCAGGCTATACCCTGTCCCTGAAGGAGCGATTTTGCGAATACAATCGTGGTAATATCAGCGGTGCGAAGCAGTTCTTTCATAATTGAAATCATAAAGGCAAACCCACATGTTTGTCGAGCCAACTGACGAGAGAATAATGGGATTAGATAAATCCGTTGATAAACCGCACGACCGCTTAAGCGCGCATTTGGCCGCTGAAATGGATCATGTTAACGCCCTGATCAGGGACCGAATGGCCTCGCGCCACGCGCCGCGTATTCCCGAAGTGACCGCGCATTTGGTCGAGGCCGGCGGCAAGCGATTACGCCCGATGTTAACTTTGGCCACTGCGCGCCTTTGTGGCTACGATGGTCCCTATCACATCCATCTGGCTGCCACGGTTGAATTTATTCATACCGCTACGCTGCTGCATGATGATGTGGTGGATGAAAGCGGGCAGCGGCGCGGGCGGCCCACCGCGAACCTGCTGTGGGATAACAAATCCAGCGTTCTGGTTGGAGATTATCTGTTTTCGCGCAGCTTTCAGTTGATGGTTGAAACCGGGTCGTTAACGGTGCTGGATATTTTGGCCAACGCTTCGGCCACCATTGCCGAGGGCGAGGTGCTGCAACTGACCGCTTCGCAGGATTTGGCCACGACCGAAGACATATATTTGCAAGTTGTGCGTGGCAAAACCGCGGCGCTATTTGCGGCGGCCTGCGAGGTTGGCGGCGTGATTGCGGATGCGCCGGATGCGCAGATCAAAGCGCTGTTTGATTACGGCGATGCGTTGGGCATCAGTTTTCAGATCGTCGATGATTTACTGGATTTTTCCAGCAGTGATGCGATTGGTAAAAACGTTGGTGATGATTTTCGTGAACGCAAACTGACGCTGCCGTTGATCAAGGCGATTGCCAAAGCCGATGAAACCGAGCGTGCATTCTGGAAGCGCACGATTGAAAAAGGCGATCAGCGCGACGGCGATCTGGAGCATGTTTTGGAGCTGCTGAGCAAACACGCAGCCCTTGATGACACCCGTGCTGTTGCGCTGGAATGGGCCGCAAAAGCCAAGCACGCCCTGACCGCACTGCCCGATGATCCAATTCGTGATATGCTGCGCGATATCGCCGATTATGTGGTGGCGAGGATTAGCTAAGATTGCAGCTTTTAACCCACCAATCGGGCCGATTTTGCGCAATTGTTTTTGCCGCATCTATTGCTTGATCGGGTCGCGAAAATAACGCAAAACACGTGGCACCAGAGCCTGACATTCGTGCCAGTAATGCGTTTTCAGATTTAGCCAAAATGGTCAAAACGTCGGAAATAACCGGTTGCAATCCAATTGCAGGGTTTTGCAAATCATTACGTTGCTCCAAAAGCCACGCGGCCAATCCAGTGGCCGAATTGAATTTTGGTATCTGCGCGTCCATTGGTTTATTATTCTTATATTTCAGCGCCTTGAACACAGCATTTGTGCAAACGGGCAGGCGGGGGTTCACCAAGACGGCCCAAACATCGGGCAAATCAGGCACCGCTGATAACTGCTCTCCAATCCCCGACATCCGCGTTACACGCCCTTGCAGGCAAACCGGAACATCCGCACCCAGCGGCAAAACATTATCGGGCAAGGCCAGATCACGAAGCCCCGAAATCGCCCGTAATGTGGCCGCTGCATCCGCCGTTCCGCCGCCAATTCCCGCAGCTGTTGGCAGGTGCTTTTCCAATGAAATTGCCAAACCATCTTGTTCGTAAAACCGCGCGGCCTGCAAAATAGAATTATTCCGCCCATCCGGCACGCCCGCCTTTTCAGGGCCTATAATTTCCAAGCTCAAACCGTCCGATTGAGCAACCGAAACCCAATCCCCGACATCGGCAAAAGCCACAAGCGAATCCAGCAAATGATAACCATCCCCCCGTTGGCCGGTCACATGAAGCGTCAAGTTGATTTTAGCGGGCGCAAAAACCCTAACCGTCATTGGCCATAGCCTCGATCGACTTGGCACCTTCTTCTTGCAAAACGACGTCCAGACCGACCTCGAGTTTACGCCGGATGCGCTTTGCGTCCTCTTCCTCAGGCTCGAACGACAAGGCCCGTTGCCACTGAAATCTGGCCTCCATCTTGCGCCCGACAGCCCATAAAACATCCCCCAGATGGTCGCTGATAATCGGGTCCGCCGGCTCCAGCTCGACGGCACGTTCCATCGGTGCAACCGCCTCCTCAAAACGCCCCAAACGATAAAGCGCCCAGCCCAGAGAATCGGTGATGTAGCCATCATTTGGCCGTGCCGCCACCGCGCGCTTGATCATCTCTAACGCCTCGTCCAGCTTGATCTTCTTTTCTACCAACGAGTAGCCCAGATAATTCAACACCTGCGGCTGGTCCGGATTCAGCTTTAGCGCCATGCGAAAATCGGCCTCGGCCTTGTCCCACTCACCAATCCGCTCGAAAGAAATGCCGCGGGCGTAAAACAAAAACCAGTCGCCGGGACTTGGCTCACCGGATAATTCCAGCGCCCGGTCATAGGCCTTGGCAGCCTCGGAAAAACGTTCTTTTTGGCGCAAAATATCACCCAGTGACGCATGCACAGCGGGCAAATTCCCGTGGCTTTTTGCCAACTGCTCCAGCACCTCGACCGCGGCTTCTTTTTTGCCCGCTTGACGCAATGTCGATGCGCGGCCCAATTCGGCGGCGTGAAATGACGGATCATCGCGCCCAATGCTGTTATAGGCTTTGGCCGCCAGATCAAATTGCCCCAACTGTTCCAACAACCCCGCGCTTAGCAATTTTGCAGCAGTATTCTCGGGGTTTAAAAATTCGGTCATGCGGGAATAAACCAAGGTATAGCCGGGGTCGGCTTCGCCCTCAATCGCATTGGCGAGGGTGAAAAACACTTCGGCCATGCCGCGCGCCGGTGTGGTCGCGGTGTCAAACGCCAGCTTTTCACCGGCCTTCAGCGCATCACGAATTTGCTGCACACGCGGATCGGCGCTGTTGCCAAAAACCGAGCCCAACAATTCAAGCGCCTCTTCATTGCGTTCAAGCTGGCTAAGAATTTCGGCATGCGCCAGAACAGAATTTACCGTGGCGCGCAGCGGGCTTTGGCCCTCGCCTGAAAAAATGCGCTCGGCGGCGGTGAAATCCCCGATCGAGGCCAGCGCCAGCGCCATGTGATAAAGCCCAAAGGGACGCGTGCCACGCTCTTTTACAACCTTGTCAAAACTTTCAATCGCGGCGGGCATATTTCCGCGCCCCACTTCGGCCCAGCCCATGGCCAGGTTATCAACCAGCGCGCTGATGGCCTCGCCTTGCGACAGCATTTCGATCACGCCGTCAAAATCTTCTGCTTTGGTCATCTGGCTGATTAAAACCATGCGCGAAATCTGGCTGACCACCCCGTCGTCCGCCATTTTTTGCGCGATGACAACGGCCTGATCCAGATGCCCAAGCCCGACATAAGCCATCATCGCATTGGCCAAAAGATTGGGGTTCGAAGGATCCCGGATCAAGGCCCGCGTGTAATATTTCGCCCCGGCCGCATAATCGTTCATGTGGCTTGCGTGGCGCGCCGCAAGATAGGCACCGGCAATGCCATAGCCCAAAATATCGGCCTTAACAGCGGGCACGGGCAATGCGACAAAAAAGCCCAGAACAAGGGCGGCAAAGGGTGTTTTGGTTTTGATTGGCACGGGCGATCAGACCTTTTTCAAAGAGATATCCGTTTAAGGTAGACCTTCGGGCGCGCCAAATCAATGCAGGGCGGCGAAATGCCCCGACAGTTTTCTAACAAAGCCGTTACATATTCGGGTAATTCGGCCCGTCGCCACCTTGGGGCGTGACCCAATTGATGTTTTGGCTCGGGTCTTTGATGTCGCAGGTTTTGCAATGCACACAGTTCTGGAAATTAATCTGGAAGCGCGGGTCTTTGCCTTCTTCCTCGATCACTTCGTAAACGCCTGCGGGGCAATAATACTGGGCGGGTTCGCCGTATTT
This sequence comes from uncultured Marinosulfonomonas sp., assembly GCA_964429175.1. Classification (GTDB taxonomy): domain Bacteria; phylum Pseudomonadota; class Alphaproteobacteria; order Rhodobacterales; family Rhodobacteraceae; genus Profundibacter. Next base: position 15,862 of record CAYSBD010000029.1, on the reverse strand, counting down.
GGGCAAATTAACCGAAATCGGCAAATCAGGATCCGTCAGCTGTAAATGACAGGGCTGGGTTTCTTCGTGGTTGGTGGCCGAAAAACTGACGCTGGTCAGGCGGTCAAATGACAAAACGCCGTCAGGTTTGGGGTAATTGATGGGTTTGAAATTGGCGGCCGGCCGGGTCGATTGCGCATCCGACTTGCCGTGCTTCCAAGTGCCCAACGGATTCCAGCCCGTCATATTGGCCACCCACATATCAAAACCGCCTAGTATCAAGGCCGGCATCATCCCCAACTTGGACCAGATCGGCTTGACATTGCGCACCGGCTTTAGGTCTTTGGCAATAACGCCGGTGCGAATTTCAGCATCATAGACGCTCAGCTCGTCGCCCGAACGCCCGTCCTTGATCGCGGCGTGGGCGGCCTCGGCGGCGGCTTTGCCCGACAGCATCGCGTTATGGTTGCCTTTGATGCGTGGCACGTTCAGCAATCCGGCCGAGCAGCCCAGCAATGCGCCACCGGCAAATACGGTTTTGGGAATGGACTGCCAGCCGCCCTCGCAAATCGCGCGCGCCCCGTAAGCCACGCGTTTGCCGCCCTTTAACAATTCGGCAATCATCGGGTGGTGCTTGAATTGCTGAAATTCATTGTAAGGTGAAAGATACGGGTTTTTATAATTTAGATGCACCACAAAACCCAGATAAATCTGATTATTATCAAGGTGATAAATGAATGATCCACCGCCCGCCTTTTTTCCCAGCGGCCAGCCCATCGTGTGGGTTACCGAACCTTCGCGGTGCTTTTCAGGGTCAATTTCCCAGATTTCCTTGATGCCCAGACCAAATTTGGCCACATCCGAATTGGCATCCAGATCGTATTTAGCGATCACTTCTTTGGCCAAAGATCCGCGCACGCCCTCGGATAAAAATACGTATTTCCCGTTCAAAACCATGCCCGGCTCGTAAGCATCCGAGGGGCTGCCATCAGGTTTTTTACCAAACTCGCCAGCCACAACACCGCAGACCTGACCGTTATCGCCATAAACCAGCTCGGAACAGGCCATGCCGGGGAAAATCTCGACGCCCAGCGCCTCGGCCTGCTCGGCCAGCCAACGGCAGACATTGGCCATCGAAACAATGTAGCAGCCGTGGTTGTTCATCAATGGCGGCATCGGGGTGGTCGGAATGCGCATCTGGCCAGCCGGGCCTAAAATGTAGAATTTGTCGGATTTCACCGGCACAGAAATCGGCGCGCCCATGTTTTTCCAATCGGGCAACAGCGCATCCAGACCCGCCGGATCAAGCACCGCGCCCGATAAAATATGCGCGCCAACCTCCGAGCCTTTTTCCAGCACCACGACCTGAATGTCCGCATCAAGCTGTTTTAGCCGGATCGCCGCCGATAGCCCCGAGGGACCGGCACCGACAATCACCACGTCATAATCCATCGCTTCGCGTGTCACTTCAGCCATTTGTCGTCCCATCACTTTGCTATCGCACCTAACGTGCCTTGCGCGTTTTCAGCATAATCCGTGGTTACCTGAAGCCCCGATCAAGGGCAATCACGACATTGCGTTACATATTTAAGTATTCGAGGCCACAAAAAATGCAACTTCTTGCTAAAATCCTCCACCTCGCACCTGCAAGCCGACTTATTTCCCTTGCATTTAGCTGCGTGGTCGGTTTTCCTATGTTAACTAAAATTCGGCGCCCTTACATAGTTATAAAGAGACCCATGGAAAAAATACCTCTGACCCGCACGGGCCACGCAACGCTTGATAAAGAACTGAAAATCCTCAAATCCGAAGAACGCCCGGCCGTGATCCGCGCGATTGCCGAGGCGCGCGAACATGGCGATCTTTCCGAAAATGCCGAATATCATGCCGCCCGCGAAAAACAGAGCTTCATTGAGGGGCGCGTCAAAGAGCTTGAGGCGATTTTGTCATTGGCTGACGTGATTGATCCAGAAAACCTGTCGGGCACCATTAAGTTTGGCGCCACGGTTCATCTGGCTGACGAAGATACAGACGCGGAAATAACCTATCAAATCGTTGGTGAACCCGAGGCTAATATCGAAAAGGGTTTGCTAAACCTGCGTTCCCCGCTGGCACGCGCATTGATTGGCAAGGATAAGGGCGATAGCATCGAGGTGAAAACACCGGGCGGTGAGAAAGCTTACGAGATTTTGAATATTACCTATAAATAACAGGTAAAAGGCCGGTTTTGGCAGATGAAAAGCAAGAATAAAAATAAACCGCTAAATCTGGGCGTTTATGGGCGCAAGGGCCATAGCGCGATAACGGCTGCGGAAATTATTGCCTTGGCGCTTAGCCTGATCTGGATAATTGGCGTGATCGTATTTTTCACATTCGCGCCACAAGGCGACGGTTTCACACAACCTGAACCCGTCGTATTTGTGATGCAGTTTCTGGCAATTTTTCTGCCGATTGCCGTGATCTGGGTCGGGGCTTTGGCCGTGCGTTCCGCCCATATAATGCGCACCGAATCCGCGCGTCTTCAGGCCTCGATCGACGCGATGCGCCAAACTTATGTGGCGCAGGCCCAATCGGGTATTATCGGCATCCGGCCTTCGGTTGAGAAAAAGCTGGATGAAATTGCCGCCGCCCAAAAACAGACTGAAACCGCAATTGCAACATTCAGCACAAGCCGCAGACAGTCCGCGCCGGTTAAGCTAACCACCGCACCGGCCGATGAAAATAGCGATCAAACCAGCCTTGCGCTTGGCACTACCGCCGAAGAAATCGCTGCGCCAATTTTAACCAGCGACTTGATCCGTTCCTTGAATTTCCCTGAAAATGCCGATGACCGCGAAGGTTTTTCCGCTCTGCGGCGCGCGCTAAAAGACCGCAACGCCGCGCGTCTTATTCAGGCCGCCCAAGATGTTTTGACCCTGCTTAGTCAGGAAGGCATTTATATGGACGACCTGAAACCGGACCTTGCGCGGCCCGAAATCTGGCGCAAATTTGCCTCGGGTGAACGCGGGCCCAGCATTGCGCAACTGGGCGGCGTGCACGATCGATCCAGCCTTGCGCTTAGCTCGGGGCGCATGCGCCAAGATGTGATTTTTCGTGACGCGGTGCATCATTTCCTGCGCGAATTTGACAAGGCTTATGTCGAATTTGAAACAGGTGCCAGCGACCCTGAAATCACCCAACTGGCCGACACCCGCACAGCGCGCGCGTTTATGTTGCTGGGGCGCGTGACCGGAACGTTCGATTAGGGCATCGGAAAAATTCCCCCGATGCCCCTGATTTCAATTGATCAACAGCCCGTCATTTGTGGCTGTAACCTTGATCACCGCACCATCCAGAACTTCGCCAGACAGCAGCTTTTCGGCCAGAGTATCTTGCAATGCACGCTGGATCACACGTTTCAGCGGTCTTGCGCCATAAACCGGATCATAGCCCTTGTCGCCCAGCCATTTCCTGGCCGCGGCATCTAGATCAAGCGTAATTTTACGCCCCTCCAAACGCTTGCCAAGCAGCCCAAGCTGGATATCGACGATACCGTTCATATCGTCGCGCGCCAGACGGTCAAAGATCACAATTTCATCCAGCCGGTTCAAAAATTCGGGCCGGAAATGGCCGCGCACCGCATTCATGACCTGATCCTTGGCCGCGTCAGTGTCAGTGTCCTCGGGCAGCTGGCTTAGCGCTTGCGAACCTAAATTCGAGGTCAGAATAATCAAGGTCTGCTTGAAATCCACCGTGCGCCCTTGGCCGTCGGTCAGCACCCCGTCATCCAGCACTTGCAACAGCACGTTGAAGACATCGGGGTGCGCTTTTTCAACCTCGTCAAACAGAATTACCTGATAAGGTTTGCGCCGCACAGCCTCGGTTAAAACGCCGCCTTCGTCATAACCGACATAACCCGGAGGCGCGCCAATCAGGCGGGCAACCGAATGTTTTTCCATGAATTCCGACATATCAACCCGCACCATCGCGTGCTCGTCGTCAAACAAATATTCGGCCAAGGCCTTGGTCAGCTCGGTTTTGCCAACGCCGGTCGGGCCTAAAAACAGAAAACTGCCCAGCGGTCTGTTGGGGTCATTCAACCCGGCACGCGCGCGGCGCACCGAATTGGCCACCGCGGTGACCGCCGGCAGCTGGCCAATCACCCGCTGGCCGATGGCTTCTTCCATTTTCAGCAGCTTGTCGCGCTCGCCTTCCAGCATTTTGGAGGTCGGAATTCCGGTCCAGCGCTCCACGACCTCGGCAATTTGTTCGGGCCAGACAGCCTCGCCGACCATCATATCGGTTTTGGTTTCTTCAGCGGTTTTCAGCTTGGCTTCAAGGGCCGGGATAATCGAATATGAAATCTCGCCAGCCTTGGCCAAATCACCCTCGCGCTTGGACAGCTCCAGCGCCGCGCGGGCGTTTTCCAGGTCTTCCTTGATGTTGCGCGCCGAGGCCAGTTTGTCACGCTCGGCCTGCCACGCCGCCGTCATTTCACCTGAACGCTGCATCAACTCACCCAGCTCTTTTTCAAGGCTTTGCAAACGATCCACACTGGCGGTGTCATCCTCTTTTTTTAGCGCCTCGGCCTCGATCTGCTTTTGCATAATTTCACGATCCAGCGCATCCAGCTCCTCGGGTTTGCTGTCGACTTCCATGCGCAAACGGCTTGTGGCCTCGTCCATTAAATCAATGGCTTTATCGGGCAAAAAGCGGTCTGTAATGTAGCGATGGCTAAGCGTGGCCGCCGCCACCAAGGCGCTATCGGAAATGCGCACGCCGTGGTGCAATTCGTATTTTTCCTTGATCCCGCGCAGGATTGAAATGGTGTCTTCAACGGTCGGCTCCTCGATCAAAACCGGCTGAAAACGCCGCGCCAAAGCTGCATCTTTTTCAACGTGTTTGCGGTATTCATCCAAGGTGGTCGCGCCAACGCAGTGCAATTCGCCACGCGCCAAAGCCGGCTTTAACAGGTTCGAAGCATCCATCGCCCCGTCACCTTTGCCCGCCCCGATCAACGTGTGCATCTCGTCGATGAACAGCACAATTTCACCAGCCGCCTCGGTGACTTCGTTCAAAACAGCCTTCAGCCGTTCTTCAAATTCACCACGATATTTCGCCCCGGCAATCAGCGCGCCCATATCCAGCGACATAAGTTTTTTATTTTGCAAACTTTCGGGCACATCGCCGTTAATAATCCGCAAAGCCAAACCTTCGGCAATCGCCGTTTTGCCCACACCCGGTTCGCCGATCAGCACCGGATTATTTTTGGTGCGCCGGCTTAAAACCTGCATGGTGCGCCGGATTTCCTCGTCGCGGCCAATGATCGGGTCAATCTTGCCCTCGGCCGCAGCCTTGGTCAAATCATGCGCGTATTTTTTCAGCGCGTCATAACCTTCTTCGGCGCTTGCCGTATCGGCCGTGCGCCCTTTGCGAATGTCATTGATCGCCTCGTTTAGCTTTTGGGCCGAAACATTGCCGGCTTGCAGGGCATCCTTGGCATTGGATTTTACCATCACCAACGCCATCAAAATCCGCTCGACCGGCACAAAACTATCGCCGGCTTTCTTGGCGATTTTCTCAGCCTCGGCCAAGACCTTGCCGGTTTGCTGATCCATATAAGTCTGGCCACCATCGCCGGTGATTTTCGGGATTTTACCCATCGTCTGATCCAACGCCTCGACCACACTGCCAACGTCACCGCCAGCTGCCTTGATCAGATTGCTGGCCAACCCCTGATCGTCATCCATCATTGATTTTAGTAAATGTTCCGGCGACAGGCGCTGGTGATCTTCGCGCATCGCAATCGTCTGGGCCGCCTGAATAAAACCGCGCGACCGTTCGGTGAACTTTTCCATGTCCATCCGTATTCTCCTTCTTTTAAAGCGCCCGTCATTTGAAATGCCCGCCATTGCAGCACATTTTTATCGGGCCTTAAATTACATGTGGGAATTGCATTTTGCGCCTACAAGGGTAATAGAGGGAAAAATACAACCAAAGGAAAGCCGAAATGTCAAAAGACCGTCTGATTGTTGCTCTGGATGTGCCCGATGCTTTGTCGGGGTTAAAGCTGGTCGATCAAATCGGCGACGCGGTTTCGTTTTATAAAATCGGGTTGGGGATGTTGACGGGCGGCGGGCTGGCCTTGGCGCGCGAGCTGAAGGACGAGCGCGGAAAACGCATTTTTCTGGATATGAAGCTGTTTGATATTGGTGCTACGGTTGAATCTGCGGTGCGCGGTCTGGCGCAGTTTGATCTGGATTTTCTAACGGTGCATGGTGACCCGCATGTCGTGAATGCAGCCTGTCAAGGGGCGGCGGGCAAAGACATGAAAATCCTCGCCGTTACAATTTTAACCTCGCTTGATCGTGCCGATCTGGATCAATGCTGCATAAAATCCGGTAAGGTGCAGGATTTGGTGCTGGAGCGCGCCGCAAATGCGTTAAATGCCGGTGCCGATGGCGTGATCGCCTCGCCGCAAGAGGCGGCCATCATCCGCGCCCTACCGCAAGCAAAGGGCAAACTGATCGTGACCCCGGGTGTGCGCCCGACAGGCGCCGATCTGGGCGATCAAAAACGCGTGGCAACCCCTGCGCAGGCCATCAGAGACGGGGCCGATCACATCGTGGTGGGGCGTCCGGTTTGGCAGGCCAATAATCCGCGAAAAGCAGCCGAGTTGATACAGGCAGAACTGGCCAATATTTAATTTTCGCGAAAAAGTACCGGCAATACAGTGTCAGGTGCCAATTCGTCTACCTTGCCACATATTGCGGCTTTGCGCAGAGGCTTGGTTAGGTAATAATCCAAACCCGCAGCCAGTATTTCGGTATCATCCCCTGCCATGGCATGAGCCGTTAAGGCAACGATCGGAAGACGAGCCAGACCCTGTCTTTCTTCAATTTCACGAATTTTGCGGGTGGCTTCTTTGCCGTCCATTTCAGGCATGGAAATATCCATAAAAATCATATCGGGCTGAAAGCTTTGAAATTGTTCAACAGCCTCAAGACCATTATTGGCAAAGACCAGATCAATGTTCAAATCCTTGACCATCTTGCCAAAAACCAGCCGGTTGGTTTTATTATCTTCTGCCGCCAGAACTTTCATTTTCCGCAGCGGCTGTGTGTCCTCGGCAGGCGGGGGCAGGGCATTTTTTTCTGGCGTGGCAGCATCTTTAATGGGTAAAGAAATTGACAGAGTATCAGAAATAGCTTCGGGTTGATCCGGTTCAGACGCCTTTTCTTTGGATGCAGTCATCTGTTCAATATTCAACAGCGCCTCATATAAATCCCGCCGTATAATTGGCTTTTTCAAGACCGCTGAAACCTCATCACGCCCTTCCGGTTTATGTTCTGGGCTTAGCAAAAATATCGGGAGCTTTGGTGATTTATTGCGTAGCATCTGAATAACAGCCTGTGAGCTGCCTTCGGCTATCTGCTGATCAACAAGCGCCACGCCAACGTCGCTGATATCAAGCTCAGCCGCTGCCTTTTCGGATTCGACGCATTGCGTGTTAATCCCCATCAATGCGAGTTGTTTGAGCAATATTGTCAGCCCTTCGTTCTGACCACTGACCACCAGCGCATGTTTTAGGGTAGTCAATGTATCATCGGGTGCAATCAAAGCCGGCGCAACGGCAGGAAGGGTGATATGAAAACCAAAGCAAGCACCTTCACCCTCCACCGAATCCACCCAAATCTCACCGCCCATCAGCTCAATAAGCTGTTTGGTAATCGCCAGGCCCAACCCGGTGCCATCATATTTTCGATTGCGTTCATCTTCGACCTGATTGAACTGACCAAAAACATGCTCGACCATATTTTCAGGGATGCCAATGCCGGTATCTTCGATTGTAACATGGATCCGTGTCAGGCCTGTCTGGTCTACCTCAAGGCCAACCACGCGGATCAAGACATGACCCTCGTTTGTGAATTTAACCGCATTGCCGATCAGGTTGGTTAATATTTGCCGCACGCGGCCCGGATCGCCAGTGTATTGGGTTGGTAAAAACATATCGAAATCGACCAGAATTTCCAATTCTTTGCCTTGAATCGAGGCTTGCAACAACATCACAGTTTCATGGATACTGCGCTCCAGATCAAAGCTTTCAGAAATCAAGGTCAGCTTGTCTGCTTCGATTTTTGAATAATCCAGCACATCATTGATGATAACCAACAACGCTTCACCGGAGTTTTTGATTGTTTCGGCGTATAGCTGTTGTTCTTCGTTCAGATCCGTGTCGCTTAGCAAATCGGCCATGCCGACAACCCCGTTCATTGGCGTGCGGATTTCGTGGCTCATATTTGCCAGAAAGGCGGATTTGGCCCGGTTCGCGGCCTCGGCTTTGCTGCGGGCATCCTTTAGATCGGCCTCGTAACGGATGGTGTCGGTTATGTTCAAAGCCAGCGAAACAGTATCGCCATCGCGGGCACGCCGATCAACCAGTTTGATATATTCACCATTCCAAAGCCGGATCACCCTTGGCTCCATCGCGGCCGAACACCAGCGCGCCAGTAATTCTTTGCGCCATTCAATCTGGGTTTTGCCTTCGATATCAACGATGCCTTCTTCAACCATCAACTGGACGACACGCTCATAATTAACCCCGGTAGCCACCTCTTCAAGCCCCTCAAAAACCGAAAGATAAGCGTGGTTGGCGGAAACCATACAATCGTTCATATCAAACACGGCAAACCCGTCCTGAATGGTTTCAATCGAATCCCACAGCCGGCGCTCGGCGATGCCTGCCTTGTGATTGGCGTCTTTTAAATCGGAACGCACCCGGGTATTTTCGCCCTTTAATTCTTGGGTTTCGTGGCGTTGCTCGACAATTTCACCCGACAGAGCGATGGCATGTTTGCCCAATTTTGAATTGGCTGCAAACAGCTCTGCCTGCTTTTGTTCCAGCAATCTTTCTGCTGCCAACCGACCGCGCCGTTCATTCTCCAGCTTTTCTATAAGTGCCATGCCTTGATTCATCCTATAGCTGTTCAACTATTAGGAACATTCGGCCAACATGGTGAATAATAGCTTAATCAATTTCAGAAACTTTGAACAAAAAACTATTTTCTACTATTTTATAGGTGGCTGCCAGCCAGATGAAAGCTTTTGGCGCCAAAGCCAAAGGCCCGCTGTCTATCCAGCAGGCCTTCGGTAATTTCGGTGTCATCTATTATTTAATTGATGCTGAATTCCAGCGGATTGATTGACTGAAACAGCCCCGTATCCTGCAATTCATCAATCGTTTTTTCACAGATCGGGTTGTCCAGATACAGCAGCGCAATCGCATCGCCGCCTACGTTTTTACGCCCCAAAGTAAAGTTGGCGATGTTGACCTCGTTATCGCCCAGTATTTCACCCAATGTTCCGATAACACGCGGCACATCTTTGTTGGTGGTATAAAGCATATGTTCACCAATTTCGGCGTCAATCTGAATGCCTTTGATCTGGATAAAGCGCGGTTTTCCATCACTAAACACAGTGCCGGCAATCGAGCGCTCACGCGTGTCGGTAACAACGGTCAGTTTAATATAAGCATCAAACGCACCCGATTTTTCCTGCGTGGTTTTGGAAATCATAACGCCGCGATCTTTGGCGATAACCGGGGCTGAAACCATGTTCACATCGGGGTTTGTGGCCCGCATAATTCCGGCAATCGCGGCACAATCAAGCGCACTCAAATTCATTTCCGAAACGGCCCCATCATAAAGAATATTGATCGCCTTGATCGGCTCTTGTGTCATCTGTCCGACAAACGCCCCCAGATGCCCGGCCAGATCCAGCCACGGGCCCATGGTCTTGGCCTCCTCGGCGGTAACCGATGGCATATTTAGTGCATTCGTCACCGCACCCGTCAGCAAATAATCCGACATTTGTTCCGCCACTTGAACGGCCACATTTTCTTGCGCTTCGCTGGTCGAGGCCCCCAAATGCGGGGTGCAAACCACGTTGGCAATACCAAATAACGGGCTGTCTGTGGCCGGCTCGGTTTCAAACACATCAAATGCCGCACCGGCAACATGGCCCGATTTTATCGCAGCCGCCAAGGCTGCCTCATCCACCAAACCACCGCGCGCGCAATTGATCACGCGCACACCGGGTTTCATTTTTGCAATCGCATCGGCGTTTAGAATGCCGCGGGTTTTGTCGGTTAACGGAACGTGCAGAGTGATAAAATCCGCCCGCGCCAAAAGTTCATCCAGCTCAACTTTTTCAACACCTATTTTGGCGGCGCGCTCTTCAGACAGGAACGGGTCATAAGCCACAACCTTCATTTTCAATCCAAGCGCGCGCGCGGCGACGATAGATCCAATGTTGCCCGCCCCGATCAGGCCCAGCGTTTTTGCGGTAATTTCGCTACCCATAAATTTGGACTTTTCCCATTTGCCCGCTTGGGTCGAGGCATTGGCCTCGGGGATTTGGCGGGCAACGGCAAACATCAGCGCAATCGCATGTTCGGCCGTGGTGATCGAGTTTCCAAAGGGCGTGTTCATCACGATCACACCTTTTTTCGAGGCCGCCGGAATGTCGACATTATCCACCCCGATACCGGCGCGCGCGATGACCTTCAGATTGTCGGCGGCCTCCAGCATTTTTGCCGTGGCTTTGGTGGCCGAGCGGATCGCAAGCCCGTCATAGTTGCCGATGATTTCGCGCAAGGCGTCTTTGTCTTTGCCAAGGTCGGGCATGAAATCCACATCAATCCCACGGTCGCGGAAAATTTGCACGGCTGTTTCAGATAGCTTGTCGGATACGAGTACTTTGGGTGCCATTGTTCAGGCTCCTTATTTCATAAAATTAGGGGGGGGAGCGGCCCGTAGGCCACCCGAAATTATGCGTTGATTTCAGCGTTAAAAGCCCAGTCAAGCCACGGCATCAGCGCCTGCAGATCGGCCGTTTCAACCGTGCCGCCACACCAGATCCGCAGACCCGCAGGCGCATCGCGGTAGGCACCGATATCATAGGCAACACCGGCAGTTTCCAGACGTTTTGCAACAGCCTTGGCAAAGCCGGCACCGTCTTTGATGCGGGCATCATTGAATTTTACGCAAACCGAAGTGTTCGAGCGCAGGGCCGGATCATCGGCCAGAAATTCTAGCCACTCGTGGGTGTCGATAAATGCCTCTAACACGGCCGTATTTGCATCTGCACGCCCGATCATACCTTGCAAACCGCCAACAGATTTAGCCCATTCAAGCGCGATCAGATAATCCTCGACCGCCAGCATTGAGGGCGTGTTGATTGTGGCACCGCTAAAGATACCTTCGATCAATTTGCCGCCTTTGGTCAGGCGAAAAATTTTCGGCAAAGGCCACGCGGGGGCGTAGTTTTCCAGCCGCTCAACTGCGCGCGGTGACAGCACCAAAATGCCATGCGCCGCTTCGCCGCCCAGCACTTTTTGCCAGCTGAATGTGGTGGCGTCCAGTTTATCCCAAGGCAGATCCATCGCAAAAGCCGCCGATGTGGCGTCGCAAATGGTCAGGCCCTGACGATCGGACGGGATGAAATCGCCGTTTGGAACCCGCACACCGGATGTGGTGCCGTTCCAGGTGAAAACAACGTCGGAATTGAAATCAACCGCGTTCAGATCAACGATTTGACCGTAATCGGCCGTGGTGACTTTGGCGTCCAGTTTTAGCTGTTTGACCACATCGGTGACCCAACCCGCGCCAAAGCTTTCCCAAGCCAGCATTTCGACAGAACGCGCGCCCAGCAGTGACCACATGGCCATTTCCATCGCGCCGGTGTCCGAGGCAGGCACGATACCGATTTTATAATCGGCCGGAATGCCCAGCACTTCGCGGGTGGTTTCGATGGCTAGTTTTAATTTGTTTTTACCAATCGCGGCCCGATGCGAACGGCCAAGGGCTGCGTCCGATAATGCATTCAGGGTCCAAGTGGGATTTTTGGCGCAAGGGCCAGATGAAAAACGCGGATTTGCCGGCCGCGTGGACGGTTGTGCAAGTGTAGACATGGTATCCTTCCAGATATAATGCCCCTCATTGGGGAGGGGTAGCCCACTTGCCGTGGTAGCTGCACGGTTCGGCTGGTGCAACCCCGAAAATTGCGGTAATGCGGCGGTAATTGTGGAAAAAACGACATAAAGGTTATGAATATGTTTGTGGTTACGATGCTGTGCAATCCGGCCAACCCTGTTTTGGAACCTGCGATCGTTGAGGCTGTGCGCAATGCGTGGGGCGGTGGCGATGTGCTGTGGTTGGCGCCTGATGTGGCTGTCGAATTCAGCATTCCTGCGATTCCGTCAAATCGCTGGGGTGTTTGGCAAGAGATGCAGGAAATGGCTGTTGATTTGGTGATTCAGCCTGCCGAGGGGCGTAAAAAACAGATGTTGCTGGCCGATATGGACAGCACGATGATCCAGCAGGAATGCATTGACGAGCTGGCCGCAGAGGCCGGAATTGGCGCGCATGTTGCCAAAATTACGGCCCGCGCGATGAATGGCGAACTGGGTTTCGAGGCATCTTTGATCGAGCGGGTTGGGTTGTTAAAAGGGCTGCCAACATCTGTAATTAAAACCGTTTTAGCCAAGCGCATTACTTTAATGGCCGGCGCAAAGCCGTTGCTGGCCACGATGAAGGCAAACGGGGCTTATGCGGCTTTGGTGTCGGGCGGGTTTACCGATTTTACCGGCAAGATCGCAAAGGATTTGGGTTTTGATGAAAACCGCGCCAACAGGTTATTGATTGAAAATGACACGCTGAGCGGGGCAGTGGCCATGCCGATATTGGGGCGCGATGCCAAGGTTTCGGCGTTAAATGAAATCACCGCAAAACTGGGCATAGATGCAAAACAGGTGTTGGCTGTGGGCGACGGGGCTAATGATTTGGGCATGCTGGGGGCGGCCGGTGCAGGCGTGGCGCTGCATGCCAAGCCATCGGTGGCCGCGCAATGTGATATCAGGATCAACAAAGGCGATTTAACGGCGCTGTTATATATTCAGGGTTATAGCCGCGACGATTTTACTTCCTAGAAACAAAATCGGTAGAAATTCCGTGCCATTGTTTTTCTTTAAGATTGCAGAAATGACACGGGGTTTCTAACGCTGCACCTTGGCATGGCTTTTGAGCCAAAGCGCAACAATCCCGGTTTTAAACCGTTGCTTATTTGGTCCCGAAATTACTCGGCATCGTCCATTTTGATTACATCTACATCTACCATATAAAGCAGGCCGGCATAGTTCTTAAAATACCGCCGCTTAACGGCGTCGGATATTGCCTCGGCGATTTCCGGGGTTGTGATGACATCTATTTTGATATTGGTAAACGTGCCGCCAATACCCGTGCCGTCCCTTATGCCTTTGCGGCTACCCTTGCCGGTAACCTTTTCTATGGTGTAACCATCGGCACCCAGCTTGGTTATTCTATTGGTAACCCTGTCTTGAATCGAGGCTTCGGTTATAATTGTTAATTTTTTACCTTTTTTGAATTCCATTGCATTCACCTTTTATATGCTGACAATCAATGCCCTATAATGCACGCTTGTTATTAAATATTAAAGACCAACCGCCCCAGAGAAAGGAAAAGCGGGATGCAGATACCTATTGTCACCACCGTACCCACCCCTGTCGAGGTGGCAATATAGATCGATGGATTGGCGCTTGGAATTCCCGCCCGTATTGTGGGCGGCCCGGAAATATCCGAATTCGAGGCCGCAATAATGGCAAATATAATCACCGCACCCGGGCTGAAATCAATCAGAAGATGGGCGATATAACCCAGACCAAAGCCCATAAAGCCATGCACAATAGGTGCCGCGACCGCATAAATAATATACCAGTGGGCTACGGATTTAAGTTCCTTGATGCGCTGGTAGGCCTCCATGCCCATAATCAGCATCAACACCGACAAGAAGCCCCTGAAAAGCGGGTCGTAAAATTCTTCGAACACTCTTTCGGGGTTGCTAAGTATGCCCAGCGCAATCCCTAGAATCAATGCCGTGATGGCAGAGCCTTGAAAACAATCCTTGACGATTGGCCAGATGGCAACATCATCTTCGTCGTCATCTTCTTTTTTGCCTTTTTTGCCCAGATACATATTGGCCAGAACAATTGCCAAAATCAGGGCTGGAATATCCATAAAGGGATAAAGTGCAGGCACCCAAGCCTCGTAAAAGATGCCTTCTTCTTCAAGCATGATCATCGCAACCGCCAAGGTCGAGCCGCTTACCGCGCCAAACAAACCCAAGGTGGCAAGGGCATCGTCCTTTTTTACGCCGGGCAGCTTGGCCAAGGTAACAACGCCCAGAAAAACAATCGAGACCCCCAAAAGCACGCTGAACAATGCGGGCAATAACATTTCTACAATATTGGCATCCTTGATGGACATACCGCCTTTTATGCCAATGCGCATCAGCAGAACAAACACGCAAAACTGATAGATCGCATCAGGTATTTGCAGCTTGCTGTTAAATGCGGCAATCGCCATTCCGGCCAATAGAAAAGCCAGGACAGGTTCTTGTAATTGAGCAACAAACCCTGACAAAAACTCTAGTAATATATCCATGAAAACGGCCCTTTCGCCTTAACTGCTATTGCGGCACACAGCTTCTGGCAAGCCTTAATTTCAGTATTGTAATACATGAAAAACCTAAACCCGCCCTGCATCGTTAACTTGCCTTTGTCTGCCAGCTCAAAACAACACCCAGATCAATTCGTTGTTTGGCCGAGGGCAGGCTAACAAAAGCATTGCATCAATTGAAATAGATAATTCTTATCGTCAGTATAGCTGCCCATCTATGCTTTAAGCATATTGTTCGAATTCTTAATAATTTCAGCCTTTTCCCCGGATTATTTCATCCCCGGATTATTTCAGCGATTTTGACAGGATTTTATTGCTGTCATCCAGAATATATTCAAGAAACGAGCGCGCAGCCAGCGACAGTTTTTTACCCTCCAGATGCACAGCATACCAGCGCCGCACCAGCGGAAAATCCTCTACATCCAGAATCGACATGCAATTATTTTCCAGCTCCAGTCGCAAATTACGCACCGAAAGCGCCGATATCCCCAGTCCGGAAATAACGCCCTGCTTGATGGCTTCAGAGCTGCCCAGCTCCATGTAAGGCGAAACCTTCAGGTCGTGGCTGGCAAACAAACGATCCACGGCCTGACGGGTGCCGGAACCTGTTTCGCGAACCAAAAACGGCTCTTTGGAAATTTGCGCAAGGCTGATATTTCGGGCCGTGGCCAGCGGGTGGTTCGAGGGTGCCACCACAACGATTTCATTGTCGATAAAGGGATGCGCCTGCACCGGCAGACCTTCGGGGACCTGACCCATTATCAACAGATCGTCCGTTCCGGTTTTCAGGCGTTCAAGAACCTGCGCGCGGTTCGTCACGGTCAATCGCGGGGTGACCAGCGGGTGCTGCCTGACGAAAGCCCCCATAAGATGGGGCATGAAAAATGTGGCCGTCGAAATCACCGCAAGACGCAAATCACCGCTGACAACCCCGCTAAGTTCGGACGCCATGGTATCAAGATCCGCCATCCGTTCAAGAATTTCGCGCGCCGTGATGTAAACTTTTTTGCCCGCAACTGTTGGCTGCACTTTGCGGCCGGTCTGCTCTAGCAGTGCTAAATTCAGGCTTTCAGTCAATTTGCGAATTTGCATCGAAACGGTGGGTTGCGTCAGTAATAGCTCCTCGCCCGCCCGCGTGAAGCCTTTCAGGCGCACAACCGCTTCAAAAATTTGCAGCTGGCGCAATGTTACCTGCCCAATCAGGCCGTTTGTCGCAGATAGCTTCATAGCAAGGACCCTATGTAAGTTATAAAAATTATCTATTTTAAGGAATGGGGTTAGTTTGCTAGCCTGTCAACAAATTAATTAAGGGTTAATTGGCTATACTCCCACGCCTGAATTGACCTGCAGCTTTGGGTTCAGATTATCCT
>CAYSBD010000028.1:0-22597 GCA_964429175.1 uncultured Marinosulfonomonas sp. | reverse complement strand
GGAAATAAAAAACCCGACCCAAAAGGCCGCGTTTTTGTATTTTTATATTTAGCCGCGGTTTGCCGTTTAATGTAATTTGGCGTCGACATCCTTGATCGCATTATCAATCAGCGCATTGCTCTCGGCGGCTGATAATTTGGCCGCGATCACAGTATTTGCAACCGCAACTGCGACGGTAATCGCGCTGTCACGCACCTCTTTTACCGCTGCCGCCTGTGCCGAAGCGATCTGGTCATCCGCAGCCGCCAAACGACGCGCCATTAATTTTTCCAGCTCGGCTTTAGCTTCGGTTGCTGCCTTGTTGGCTTCAACTTTGGCCGCTGCTACGATCCGGTCAGCCTGCTCCAAAACTTCCTTTTGCTTGCGCTCGTAAGAGGCGAGTAAGCTCTGGGCGTCTTCGTGCAATTGCTTGGCTTCATCCAGTTCCGATTTGATGCCCTCGGCGCGCTTGTCCAGCAATCCGCCCAGCAAGCGGGGAACCTTTAGATAAACCATCAAGGCCATAAACAGAACAAAGCAGATTAAAACGACGAAATCGGTATTTTTCAGTGAAAAGAAAGGCTTGGACGCCGCAAATGCCGGCGTTGCCATGACGCTAAGTGCAAGTATAAGTTTTTTCATGCCTTATCCTTTCATCTGTGCGGTTACCGCAGCTGTGATGGTTCTGGCATCCGCCTTAACGCCCATGGAGGCTACGATTTCTTTTGCCGTATCGCCCGCAACGATCTTCACGTTTGCCACAGAACCCTTGCGGATTTCGGCAATAGCAGCCTCGGCCTCGGCCGTTCTGGCGGCAATTTCCGCGTCGGCTTTCTGGATGGCGATATCCAGCTCCACCTGAATTTCAGCGTTTGTTCTGGCCGAAATTTTTTGCGATTCCACACGGGCATCCAACAATGCTTTATTATAGGCATCTTCGGCCTCAAGCGCTTTTTGCTTTAGATCGTCAGCCGCGGCAATATCATGCGTTATTGTCGCCTGACGTTCTGACAGAACCGAGTCAACACGCGGCAAAACCACCCGGGACAAAATAAAGTAAATCACGACAAGCGTGATCAGCAACCAGAATATCTGGTTTGGAAATGTGCTTATATCCAGCTGCGGCATGCCTGCCTTAGCAGCCTGGCCCGCGATCTCGGTTGCGTCTGTTGCCATGTTGTCCTCCCGGGAACCTTGGGTTTACATCGGTGCGCCCAGATTTATTGGGGCGCACCGCGCGTAAGGATTGGTTCGCGGTTTAGGCAGCAAACAATAGAAGCAGCGCAACGAGGAAGGCGAAAATGCCCAGAGCCTCGGCAAATGCGATGCCGACAAACAGCATAGGCGTTTGGCTGGCGGCCGCCGAAGGGTTGCGCAATGCGCCCGTCAGGTAGCTGGAAACGATTGTGCCAACAGCGATGGCTGCGGCACCGATGCCGAATGTTGCAAGTCCGGCCGCGAGGTATTTTCCGAATTGTGCGAGTTCATTTTCCATGGTGTATTCTCCTTACATTGGAAATTTGTTTGATTTAGTTTAGATTCGGGTCCGACTAGTGTGATGGATGCAGTGCGTCCTTTAGGTAAACACAAGTCAGAATAGTGAAAACATAGGCCTGAATGGCGGAAACCAGAATTTCCAGCGCCAATATGCCCATAACGCCTGCAAAAGATAACGGCGCGATTAGTATGCCCATGCCGGCAAAGGTAGCAAATACTTTAAGAACCGCGTGGCCTGCCAGCAAAACGCCGGCCAAACGAACAGAGTGGCTTACAGGGCGAGCAAAATACGAAATCAGCTCGACCACGGCCAGCACGGGGCGCAAGACCAGCGGGGCCGACGAAACCCAGAACAAGCCCAGAAACTTTGTGCCGTTTTTGTAGAAGCCAATAAACGTTACGCCAAAAAACACCAACAATGCCAAAGTAACCGTCACGGCAATCTGGGATGTGGGCGAAAAGCTTAGCGGTATCAAAGCCAGAAAATTCGAGAAAAGAATAAAGATGAACAGTGTCATTATATACGGGAAATACCGCAGCGCATCCTTGCCAGCGACATCTTCGACCATCGAATGCACAAAACCATATAGCAGCTCGACAATTGACTGGGTGCGGGTCGGGATAATCGCGCGTCGGCGCGTGCCCATCACCAGCAATAATATGACAGCGAGAATAGCCACACCTAACCACAAGGTAGAATTGGTTATTGTATACCACTGAAGATCACCGCCGAAGAAAGGCTCGACCGTGAATTGCTCCATGGGCTTGAATTGCACACCCTCGGCTTGCGATTCTGCTGCCATGTTCAGTTCTCCCCGTCAGTTGCGGCAGTTTTTGCCGCGTTTTATTTCTCAAGTTCTTTGGCCGTTTTGAGCATAAGATTTACCCCGGCTGCGAACCCCAACAATGTAAACACTACCAAAATCCAGGGCATCGTGCCAAACAGCACATCCAGCCCGTATCCAATAGCTGCGCCGAGACCGGTCCCGACAATCAAATCAATCATCATCCGCCACGCATGATGCGCTTGGGTGATACTCGTTTCCTGCTTGGGTTCCGGCTCTTGCGACTTTTTGACCGCATCAATCCGCGCTTCTAGCCGTTTTAGCGACTCTGGATCGGGCGCATCGGACATGGCAAAAGCTTCCTCGGCAGTTTGGCAGAACCTACTGAATAACAGAGCGGTGAGTCAAGCAGGAACACATAATGCCTGTGATCTGGTAACCCGTTGGTTTCGTTGTATGTTTGTGATTAAATTTTACGGCAGGTAAATAAAATCGGGCCATTCGAACAGGCTTTTTAATACCCGGGACATTCAACCAAACGGTTGACCATTGTGCCGTTGGGGCTTACCCAATGGCCATGACAAACAGTTTGGATAGCACATTCGCAGCACTTGGCGACGCCACACGCCGCGCAATTCTTGCGATGTTGCTCGAGGATGACATGGCCGTGACCGATGTGGCCGAACCGTTTCAGATGTCTTTGGCGGCGATTTCAAAACACCTGATGATCCTGACACGCGCGGGTTTGATCAGCCAAGAGAAACGCGGACGGGTAAATTGGTGCAAACTGGAACCGGACGCAATGCGCGATGTGTCGATCTGGATGCAGGGATTCGGGCAATTCGAGGCTGTTAATCTGGATGCGTTCGAGCGGTTTCTGGAAAATGAGCTAGGCCCCGCGCCCTAACTTTTCATCATGCGTTTTCGTCTTTTAGCAATAACCATAATGCCACGATTGTCAGCAGAACCCCGGCCAGCACCAAACCGCGCGGCACCGCGTTTCCCAATGCCAATTCCCACAGGATGACCCAGCCGGGGACCAGATATGTGTAGGCCATTACTTTTGCGGCGGGTAATCGCAGGCTGGAAAATTGCAGCAGCACAGATGTAATCGCGCTGGCGGCAAGCGCTAGATAGGCCAATGTGATCCAGACAATCGCCGGCAGCGCGGCCCAATCCGTTGCCAGCAGATCACGCCAACCATAGGCTAAAAGGATGAAAAAACCGGCGACTAAAGTGCCAAAGGTAAAGACAACAGCAGGCTCGCCCCGATTAAGTTTACGAACCAGCGGCGTATAAACCGCGTGCGCCACACAGCCCCAGAAATAAATCATTTCACCTGTGCCGATCTGAAACGTGACCATTGCAGTGATATCGGCGCGAAAAACGATCCATAATGCCCCCGCAGCCCCCGTGAATAGTGCCAAAAACATGCGCTGCGTTACTTTTTGACGCAAAAGCAGATAACCAAGACCGGCAGCCATTAACGGTGTCATATTGTAAACGGCGGCAGCACTTATGGGGCTTGCTGTTTTTAAACCCTCAAACATTAAGACGAAATAAATCGCAAATAAACCGCCCAAAACCAGATATCGCCAAGGTGCGTTAAAATGGGCGGTCTTTAATCCGGTTGTCAGGCCCGCGACGATGCCAATCACGATCGCGGCGATAAAAAAACGCATGATGTTTAAAGCGGCTGGCGCAATTTCATTTGCAGCAAGTGATCCCAGCGCAAATGATCCTGCCACCAACGCCGAGAACAGCAGCATTGCCAGATGGCCGCGCGCATCTATTTTCATGGTTATGCTCCGGTTGCCATTTCCGATTTCAGGAAATTCAGAAACGTTTGCACCTTGGTCGTGCGGTGCAGATCAACATGGGTGACCAACCATAAAGGCACCTCCCATTCGGGGCGCGAGGGCAAAACCCTGACAAGTTCGGGGTGATGTTCGGCGCGCTTTTCCCCCATAAAGCCCAGCCCGGCACCGGCCAAAATCGCCTGCTGCATTGACGGATCATCGGCCACACGAAAGGTAATCTGGGTCTGGGTTATGTTGTCTTTTAGCCACCGGTGGTAGGGCGCGCGCGCGCGCGGCTCATCGTAACCTACAAAGCGGTGCGTGCCCAGATCGGCCTCGGTTTTTGGGGTGCCGTAAAGTTCCAGATATTGGCGCGTCCCATAAAGCGCGATGCAGATTTTCTGAAATTCCTGCACCACGTTATCGGGTTGTGTGGGCGGCGAGCCGGCACGAATGGCCACATGTGCCTCGCCATATTCCAGCCGGAACAGGCGCGAGCCGGTTAAATAACGCACCGATACTTCGGGGTGCAGCCGTTGGAATTTCACCAGAATGGGCGTTAAAACATGGCTGTAACCCGCCAGTGATGTGATCACCAAATCGCCGGTCACCGTATCGCCCTGCCCACGAATTCTGCTGGCCAACTGGGCAAACTGATCATCCGTGGCTTGGGCGACCCGCAACAGATCGGCACCGGCTTCGGTCGGGGTGTAGCCGCGCGCATGACGTTGAAACAGCCGCGTGCCCATTTGGCTTTCCAGCGCATCAATGTGGCGGATTACGGTCGCGTGATGCACGCCCAAAACCTGTGCCGCACCGCTTATCGTGCCGACCCGCGCAACGTGATAAGCCGTGCGGATTTCATCCCAATTGTCCATATTTATGTGCATCCATTTCCAGTTACCGCGATACTACACGAAACGGTGCGTAAATGTAAGGTAAATGGCGGTGCGGGCTGCGGCTACATGTAAAAGCTCAGGTATGTTTGACTTTTCCGTCACGACATTGATCCAAATGGCAGGCTTGTAGCTTGCCTTGACGCCAACTTGTCTCTGAAAATTGATAACGCTTACTGCCATAAACATACAGTGAGCAGCAGAACCGAGGTAAAGTTGATATCTGACTGCAAGGTGTAGATGCTCAATTTTAACAGATGAAAGGCCACGATGGGCTCCTTAATATGGTCAATTTCAGCGGCGCTTGGCCTAGGCGCAATCATGCTCGCAAACGCATGGGTATTCGAAATTATACGGTATTTTGGTGCCGCCTATTTGATGTATCTCGCCTATAAATCTGCCCGTTCAGCATTTTCGTCAAAGGCCATGACGCGCCTTTACCTACGTTTGCGCCGTTTGTTCGAAGGTGCGTTTACCATAGGGTTTGGCGCAGCCGGTTTCAAAATCCTTACGGTACGAATTCAATCTTAGGCAATGCCGATTTACCCGTGAATCTGATCTTTTCATGCCGTAAAAACGCAGGCCGGCTTTGTGTTGGTGCAAAGATGCGCGGGGCTCCAGGCTACAAATTTGCAGCAACCGTAAACTGCTGCGGGATGGCATTTGGGTTTTCGTCCAGAATCAAATCGGCCATGACCTCGCCCACTTTCGGTGCCATGCCAAAACCGATTTTAAAACCTCCGTTGGCAATATAATGCCCGTCACGCCCCGGATATTGCCCTAGCATCGGGGCCAGTTTGCGCCCACGCGGACGAACCCCGGCCCAGCGATCAATCACACGCGCGCCCGCCAGCACAGGAAATACAGCAAACATCCGCAACAGCATATCCTCGAGTAAATCATCGGTGCTGGTCGGATCATCAAAATACCGCTCGCTGGTCGAGCCAACCGCAACCGTGCCGTCACTGTGGGGCACCACATAAATGCCGTTGCAAAACAGTTGCGGAACGTCACCGGCGTCAAATTGCAACAACGCCGATTGCCCCTTAACGCCGTTTCCCATTTCGGTTTTGAATTCTTCGGACAAATCTTGCAGGCCACGATGGCCGGTGGCCCAAACGACCTTGCCTTGCGGTTTGCCTTTGCCAATCACGATTTCGCCGCCCAACGCCACCACGGCCCCCGCCAAACTGGCCGCCGCGCCACGAGGCTGCATCCGCGCGCTTAAACTGTCATGCACCAGATATCCGGTCGGGCTTTTGGGTGCCCAAGCGCCATAATCGTCGCAGCTTACAACCTGCCATTGCGCCAACCCGTGCCACATTTCTTGCGCGTTGATCGCGCGTTGGTGCGACAGCTCTAAAACCCGTGGCGATGCGATGGGCTGCAAACGGCCAATGCGCGCATAACCGGATGAAAGCCCCGATAAACGGTCCGCCCCGGCCCAATAATCGGCGGCCATAATCAGGCTTTGATACTGAAATTCTTTCTTGGCATCCCAAAGTTCTGGCATGTGCGGGGCCAGCGCACCAACCAAACCGCCGCTGGATCCGGCGCCAATGTGCGCAGCCTCGATCACGCGCACCTTGGCCCCGCGCAAAGCACAGGAATACGCCACCGAAAGCCCGAAAATTCCAGCCCCCATAACCGTCACATCAACCATTGCCAAACCTTGCATATTTATCCATTGTCCGGCGGGTTATGACCCATTCAAACGATCAACACCAGACGGCAGATTTAAATTGGCGCGATGGCAAATTGCCGGTCAGTAACCGTTTTGATGACCCGTATTTTTCGCTGCAAAACGGCTTGGACGAAAGCCGGCATGTTTTTCTTGCGGGGAATAATCTGCCAGCACGGTTTCAACCGGATTTTCAGATTGGCGAATTGGGGTTTGGCACTGGTTTGAATATGTTCGCCACATTGCAGCAATGGCGTAAGGCAGGCATAAAATCGCGCCTGCATTTCACCAGTTTCGAGGCCTATCCAATGACCGCCTCCGACATGGATAAGGCCCTGTCGGCATTTCCTGAAATCCATCAAATTGCCAAACCGTTCCTATCTGAATGGTGCAAAGGTGCGCGCAAGATTAAGACGGATGATTTATGCGCTGAAATTATCATCGGTGATGCCCGCCAAACATTACCGCAATGGAATGGCAAGGCCGACGCGTGGTATCTGGACGGGTTTTCGCCGGCTAAAAACCCTGAATTATGGGGGGATGATTTGCTGCAACAGGTTGCAAACCATACGGCAGTCAACGGCACATTGGCAACCTACACGGCTGCCGGATTTGTGCGCCGATCGCTTGCCGGGGCCGGTTTTAACGTGACCCGAACCACAGGTTTTGCCACGAAACGCCACATGACGGTGGCGGTTCTGTCACAGCCTGACCGCGACATTTAACCCAGCAATAACAGCCCCAAAAACAAGGTTGCCGCCCCGCCAAAAATCGCCAGAAGCGTGTTTTTGAACACAAGCCCCAGAAAAACAGTAACGCCGGCTGCCAGCAAGCGCGGGGCATCCAGCGCGCCATCGGTGGCGGCAGGCCACAGCACCAGCGGTGCCACCAGACCGGGCAGCACGGCAACCGGAGTGTAGCGTAAATATCGCAGCACCCAAGCGGGCATTTGACGGTCTCCGATCAAGCCGATAAATGAAAACCGGATCAGGAATGTGCCAATCCCGATCAGGCCGATAAGCATCCAGATCTGGCTGTCGGGCATGTTCATTTTTTGCCCCTTTGCAACATCAGCTCAATCTGTGCGCCAACGATCATCGCGCAAACCGCCGCGATCAGCAGGCCCAGATTATAGGGGATGAAGGCCAACAACAACGCAACCAAAACCGAGGTCAGCGCCGCCGCCACATGGGCCGGCGTTTTCAGCATCGGTGCGATCATGGCCAAAAATGCAATCGGCAGGGCGAAATCCAGCGCAAATTCTGGCGGTATTTTCGCGCCCGACACGGCCCCCAACACCGTAAACCCATACCACGCCGGTGTAATGAAAACCATGGTCCCCAAATAATAGGCGGCTTTTGCAGCGTTGCTCATTTGCGGCTCGGTTTCGTATTTTGTCAGGCTGAGTGCATAGGTTTGATCGACCAATAAATAGGACATCACGGCGCGTTTCCACAAAGGCACGCCGCGCAAATACGGCGCAAGCGAGGCCGAATACATCGCCATGCGCAAATTTATGGTCAGGGCCGTGGCGATAATAATCAACGTCGGCGCGTTTTCTGCCATCAATTGCACGGCCGCAAGCTGGGACGCGCCCGCGATTACGACGATGCTAAAACCAAGGCTTTGGGTGACGGTCAGCCCGGCCTCGGATGCAACCACGCCAAACAATAGCGCAAAAGGTGCGACAACCAGAACAAACGGGATGCTGTCCTTGATTCCTGTCAATAATGCGCGTTTTGTGGTGGCCATTTTTGTTCCGTCCGCTAAGCTTGCTTTCGGCCTTAGGGCGTTTTTGGGAAACATGCAAATGCGAAACCACGACCAGCTGCCCGATTGCGCAAGCTTGTGCAATAGAGCGATCAGCACGGCACAACGATTGCGTTATTTGATCTGTAAAAGCTAATCGTTCTTTAACGTCAACACGCCAGAGGGTATGAGGGTTGCAGAAATGCTGATTTCAGGGGAAGCGCAATGAAGATATTCGGGGTCTCGGGTTGGAAAAATTCGGGCAAAACCGGGCTGGTTGAGCGGCTGGTTTTTGAAATCACCGCACGCGGCTTCAAGGTGGCCACGCTAAAACATGCCCACCACCAGTTTGACGTCGATCACAAAGGCAAAGACAGCTATCGCCACCGTGAGGCAGGTGCGGTCGAGGTGCTGCTGGCTTCTCGTAAACGCTGGGCGTTGATGCATGAAATCCACGACGATAACGAGCCTTCGCTGGACCGGCTTTTGACGCATCTGGCCCCGTGTGATCTGGTGTTGATCGAGGGTTACAAGCGTGACAAACACATGAAAATCGAGGCCAATCGCGCCGCCACCGGCCAACCCTTGCTGGCGCTCGAGGATCCAACGGTTTGTGCGGTGGCCAGCGATCATAAACCTGATGGCCTGAAGGTGCCGCTGTTTGATCTGGATGATACCGCGGCCATTTCCGATTTTATTTTACAACAAGTAGGGTTGCCGACACAAAAAATCTTGGCCTCAGATATTGCGCCAACTCCGATGCAGAGTGATTGTTTTGCTTTGCCCGAAAATACAAGCTGGATGTCGGTTGATGATGCGCTGTCCCATTTGCGCGCCCGTTTGTCACCTGTTGCCGGGGTTGAAAAAATCGCGATCTCCAAGGCCGAGGGCTGTGTTTTGGCGACTGATCAAAATGCGCTGCGTTCAAACCCTCCGGGAAAAAATTCGGCGATGGACGGTTATGGTTTTGCGCACATGTCTACCGGTGACGGCGTGCAAAACTTGCGTCTGGTTCAGGGCCGCGCCGCAGCCGGTGCGCCATATGAGGGCGTGGTTGGTGCGGGTTGTGCGATCCGTATTCTGACGGGGGCTTTGATCCCCAAAGGGGTGGATACGGTCATCATGGAGGAAAACGTAAAAGTTACGGATGGCCAGATTATTTTTCAGGGACCTGTAAAATATGGCGCAAACGCGCGCGATGCAGGCGAGGATATTCGCGCGGGCAAACTGGCGCTAAAAGCCGGCCATAAATTGCGCAGCCCTGATCTGGCGTATCTGACCGGTATTGGTGTGGCGCAAATTTCGGTGCACAAACGGTTACGGGTCGGGGTTTTGTCAACGGGCGATGAAATTGTCGCGGCCGATGGCGGTTTGTCAGAGCCGCGCAAAACCTATGATGCCAACCGGCCGATGTTGCTGTCTTTGGCGCGGCGCTGGGGGTATTTGGCTGTTGATTTGGGTCATGTACTGGATGATCGCGCGCGATTGAAGGACTGCTTGGACGGCTCTGTGAGCAGGGTTGATGTGATCCTGACCACGGGTGGTGCATCGGCGGGGGAAGAAGATCACGTTTCGGCCCTGCTGCGCGAAGAAGGTGCGCTGGATGCTTGGCGGATTGCCTTAAAACCGGGCCGCCCGCTGGCGTTGGGGGTTTGGCAAGGCGTGCCGATATTTGGCCTGCCGGGCAATCCTGTCGCGGCGTTTGTTTGCGCGGCAATTTTTGCGCGCCCCTCGCTTTCGTTGCTGTCGGGTGCGGGCTGGATTGCGCCGCAAGGGTTTATGTTGCCTGCCGCATTTGCGAAATCCAAAAAGGCCGGTCGGCGTGAATATCTGCGCGCTAAAATGCTGGATGACGGGCGGGTTGATGTTTATAAATCCGAAGGCTCGGGCCGGATTTCGGGGCTGTCATGGGCCGATGGTTTGGTAGAATTGCCCGATCAGGCGCTGGATATTGCCCAAGGCGATCTGGTGCGGTTTATACCTTATGGCAGCCTCGGGGTTTAAATATCAGAGCTGGTTTTCTTGGCGATTTGACGCAGCTCAAATTTACGGATCTTGCCGGTGGCGGTTTTTGGCAGCAGTCCGAACACCACGGATTTTGGCGTTTTGAACCCGGCCAGCCGTGCGCGCACAAAGCGGATGATTTCGGTCTCATCCGCCACTGCCCCGTCTTTTAATTCGATAAAAGCGCAAGGAACTTCGCCCCATTTATCATCGGGCCTGGCCACCACAGCGCATAAACTAACCGCGTCATGATGCATGATTGCGCTTTCCACCTCGACCGATGAAATGTTTTCGCCGCCCGAAATAATGATGTCTTTGGAACGATCCGAGATTTGCAAATAGCTGTCGGGATGCTGCACCGCGATATCGCCGGAATGAAAATAGCCACCCTGAAATGCCGCAGCCGTGGCGGTCGGGTTTTTCAAATACCCCTTCATTACCGCATTGCCGCGCAGCATGATTTCGCCTTGGGTTTTGCCATCCATCGGGATTTGGCGCATGGTTTTATCCATCACCGTTGCGCTCTCTAACATCGGCGAGGCCACACCTTGGCGCGCCTTAACCGCCATTTTTTCAGCCTCGGGCAAAGCCCCCCAAGCGGACTCGTTCCAGTAACATTCGGTGACGTGGCCGAAGGTTTCGGTCAGGCCGTAAACATGCATCACATCAAAACCGCAATCCTGAATTTTGCGCAAGGTGGCAGCGGCAGGTGGTGCACCGGCCGTTAACAGGCTGACGCGCTGATCAAAGGGGCGCTGCTCTGCATCATTTGCGTTAACGATCATATTCAACACAATCGGCGCGCCGCCCAAATGGGTGACTTTTTCATCCGCCAGCGCGCGGTAAATCGCCTTGGCCGAAACATCGCGGCAACAAATAACCGTGCCGCCAACCAGCGGCATGATCCAGACGTGGCACCAGCCGTTGCAATGAAACAGCGGCACAATCGTCAGGTAACGCGGGTGCAGCACCATTTGCCACGTCACCACCAGACCCGTGGTTTGCAAATACGCGCCGCGGTGGTGGTAAACCACGCCTTTGGGTCGGCCTGTGGTGCCGGAGGTGTAATTCAGGCTGATGCTTTCCCATTCATCGGCGGGCATGATCCAGTTGAAACTGGCATCGCCTTTGGCCAAAACGTCTTCGTATTCGGGGTATTTGCCGCTGGCCGGATAACCGGCTTGGGGGTCGGCGACCTCGATTATTTGCGGCCCAGACCCGTTCATTATTCCAATCGCGGCCTCGGCAAGTGGTAAAAATGCGGTGTCGACCAACACGATTTTGGCCGCGCCATGTTCAAAAATATAGGCAATGGTATCGGCGTCCAGCCGGATATTTATGGTGTTTAAAATCGCGCCCGTGGCCGGGATGGAAAAATGCGATTCGACCTGTGCGGGGATGTTGGGCAGCAAGGTGGCAACCACATCGCCCGATTTCACCCCAAGCCCGGTTAACGCCGAAGCAAATTGCGAGATGCGTTTGTAATAACCGGCATAGGAAATCCGGGTATTGCCGTAAATCAGCGCCTCGTGATCGGGGTAAATCGTAACCGCGCGGCGCAAGTGTGAAAGCGGCGTTAAGGCGACAAAATTCGCCGCGCATTTATCCAGCCCTGTTTCATCTGCAAGCCAACCCATGTTTTACTCCTGTTTTTTGTTTTTTTCCATCTCGGCCAAGCGCGCCTCGATGGCGGAAAGTTTGGCCAGCACCTCGTCGCGGTAACCATCGGTGGCTTTGGCGTCTTCCACATCATGCGCGCCTTCCATCGAGGTGACGATCAGGCCGATCACAAGATTCACCACCGCAAATGTAGTCACCATGATAAACGGCACAAAAAAGATCCAGGCGTGTGGGTGCAGCTCCATTACCGGGCGCACGATGCCCATTGACCAGCTTTCCAGTGTCATGATTTGAAACAGCGAAAAAAGTGATCCCCCCAGCGTGCCAAACCATTGCGGAAAGGTTTCGGCATATAGTTTCGTTGTCATCACGCCGCCGATGTAGAAAATAATCGCCATTAATCCGAAAACCGAAATCATGCCGGGCAGGGCGCTGATAAAGCCCTCGACCACGCGGCGCAGGCTGGGCACGATTGAAACAACGCGCAGCACCCGCAAAATCCGCATGGTGCGCAGCACGGACAGGGTGCCTGAATCCGGCAGCAGTGAAATGGCGACGATGGTGAAATCAAACAGGTTCCAGCCGTTTTTAAAGAACGGCAGGCGCTGGGCAATCAGTTTCAGGATGATCTCGACCACGAAAATCGCCAAGCATAATCTATCGAGAAAAATCAGGGTCGGGCCGATTTTAGCCATCAGTGGTTTTGAGGTTTCCATGCCCAATATGATGGAATTGAAAATAATCACCCCGAGAATAAAATACCCGAATGCGCTGTGTTCTGTCAGTGCTATAATCCTTTTGCGCATTAGTCTAATCCTCGCTGGCGATGAAGTTAGCTGTAATATTGCAAGATCGGCATAATGACAATGTATAGTTGCGGGGGCGGGCGGATCCGGGCTAGTTTGGCCCATGATTATTTCGCACGGGCGCAGGTTTATCTTTGTTCATATCCCCAAAACCGGCGGCACCGCGCTGGCGCTGGCGCTTGAGGCGCGCGCGATGAAGGATGACATTTTGATCGGTGACACGCCCAAGGCCGTGCGCAGGCGCAAACGGCTAAAGCGGGCAAAGGTTTCGGGGCGGTTGTGGAAACATTCGCGGCTTGCCGATATTTACGGGCTGGTCACGCAAGACGAGATTGCGCAGTTTTTCACCTTTACGCTGGTGCGCAACCCTTGGGACAGGATGGTCAGTTATTACCATTGGTTGCGGGATCAGAAATTTGATCACCCCGCAGTCATGCTGGCCGCCAAGACCGATTTCAGCGGTTTTTTGAATGATGCGCAAACCAAGGCGGCGATGCGAACCGCGCCTTATAGTCACTATATGCGCGATGCTACGGGGGGCGAGCAATGCGATCTTTATGCAAGGTTGGAGCATCTGGCCGATGATCTGGCCCCGCTTGAAAAGCATCTGGGCTTTTCGCTGTCCGATTTGCCTGTGATCAATGCCTCGGACCGGGATGCCGATTATCGCGGCTATTATAATGACGCCGACGCCCGGTGTCTCGCAGATATTTGTGCCGAGGATATCGCGCGATTTGGCTATTCGTTCTAGGCGCTGAAACGCGAATCGCAAAACCTGAATCCTGCCTGTTTACAGTGAATTTGCGGAGTATGGTTTACCCCCTCTTAACGATTGTTACTGCGGCGTTCATGAAGATGGCAGCATCATGGCGATTGCGCCGCGCTGCGAAACGCTGCCATATTTTTGCCTGATATATGTCGAAAATACGGCAAATTCCGGGTGCCAATTTGGCACATCACCCGGTGGGTATTTTGCAACTGACACAGATAATTAGGAGAATGACCATGCTGACCCAAACCCAAATCGCCCCCCTGAAGGCCCAAACCTTTAACGCCCCGACATTGGAAACGGCCGCTTTCAGACCCCAACCTGATGCGGGGATAATCGCAGGCACTCTGGTTGAAACCGAAAGCGGCTGGCAACCGGTCGAACGGCTGCGCGCTGGCGAATATGTGCAAACATTTGATGGCGGCTTGCGGCAGGTGCAGCAGATCGAGCGCTCATATTATGGTGCGGCGCATGGCGGGTTTGCGATTGATGGTGTGGTTTTTATTCCGGGTGGTGCGCTGGGCAATTGCGACGATCTGTTTGCGATGCCGGAACAGCATTTGATGATCGAAAGTAAACTGGCCGAAGAATTGCTGGGCACACCTGTTGTTTTACTGCCCGCGTCAGCGCTTGTCGGGTTTTATGATGTAAAATGGCAGCATCCGCAAGCTGTGATCGAGGCGGTAACGCTGGGGTTTGCCCAAGAAGAAGTGGTTTTTGCGAACTCGGGTGTTTTGCTATATTGCCCAAAGGATGCCGGCTCGGATTTCTTTACTGTGCTGGATCACTGGCGCGCAAAAGCACTGCTTGGGTTGATGGGTTCCAATCCGCGGGCGCTACAAAAAGCCATGCGTATAAATCAGGAGAATGATTCGAAATTACAGGCCGCATGATGCGAATCGGTTTCGAATCTAGCCAAAATATCTGGCTCTGATTGGGGTGAGCGAACGTCTTAGCCTAACTTCAACGCAATTTTGTTGACTGTTTAATTCGAATTTTAACCAAACCCGACTATTGGATTGAATGCCGAGACAATGACACATTTTTTGCTAAAACGCGCCCCGATGCTGGCAAAGGAATCGTCCAGTTTAAGCATGCTGCAACAGGAGCGCTGCCCGATAACCTGCTCCTACACATGAGGGAAATAAAATGTTTGGCTTTAAGAATTCCGTCCTGGGGAGGACATTTAGAACCACGGAAACCACCGGCGCCTATGATGGTGCGCGCATGTCAGAGCCAACCCGCATGGCCAGTGGAATGATTTCGGGCACACGGGTTGCGACAAATATTGGCTGGCGCGCGGTCGAGGCGATTGCGCCGGGTGATTTGGCAATGAGTTTTGATGGCGGCATGCAAGAGGTGCGCCGGATCAGCCGAAATGTGCTGTGGAGCTCGCCAAAAAACTGCCCCGAACATTTATGGCCGCTGGAGGTTCCGCCAAATGCGTTGGGCAATAAAGAGGTCATGCATTTGCTACCCGAGCAGGGTCTTATGATTGAATCCGATGCCGCCGAAGAGTGTCTGGGGGATCCGTTTGCATTAATTCCTGCGGGCGCGCTTGTTGGTTGCCGTGGAATCCGGCGGATTAAACCGCATGAAGAAATCGTGATTTATACGCTACATTTTGAGCAAGAGCAGGTCGTTTTTGCCTGCACCGGTGTTTTATTTCACTGCCCGTCAATCCAGAAGGATTGCTTGCTGCAATCAGAAAACATGCAAGCGAAAGCCTATACCATGTTGTCAATGAAGCAGGCGAAATGGCTGGTTGAAAATATGGAAATTGAAAGCTATGCGGTTGCAGCATAGGTGATGGAGTGCTGCAATTTTGTTAGCGCTTACCCCGTAGGCCATACTGCTTTGGCGCTAATTTCCGACAGAAATAATTTTAATATTCCCGCTTCCGCGAACGCCTTTAGTATTGGCGCAGCCCAGGCGGCCAAATTTCGTTTGCAAACTGCGACTGTCACAATCGCTTAACGCTTGGCCAACAGTCCGGATGTTTTTTGGCGACATAGCGGCCTTTGTTTCAGGCCAGTTTCCCAACACAACAGCGCCAGCCAGAATTGCGACACTGGCAAGAATGCGAACATTAACGATGCTCTTTGTTTCTTTGTGTTTCATGCCGCTCACCTTTTCCGTTAGGGTAATGTTGCAGATAAATTTGTTCAAATTAAGGTGAAATTGAATAGATTATTTGGTGATCCTGCTCAGGCACTTGGCCCGCCGCGCCGGATAGGATAAGAGCGGGGCAACCTAACATTTGACAGGAATAATGCCGTGAAATTCACTCTATCTTGGTTAAAAGAGCACTTGGAAACCGACGCCGATCTTGATGACATCCTTTATGCGCTGACCGATCTGGGGCTGGAGGTGGAAGATGTCAGTAATCCGGCCGAAACTTTGGACGCGTTCACGCTGGGTTATGTGAAATCGGCCCAAAAACACCCTGATGCGGACCGGTTGCAGGTTTGTCAGGTTGAAACGGACGCAGGGATACAGCAGATTATTTGCGGCGCGCCCAATGCGCGTCAGGGCATCACCGTGGTTGTGGCAAAACCCGGCACTTATGTGCCCGGCATTGATACCACCATCAAGGTTGGCAAAATCCGTGGCATCGAGAGTTTCGGCATGATGGCGTCGGAACGCGAGATGGAATTATCCGATGAACATGACGGCATTATCGAGCTGCCAAGCGGTGAGGTCGGTCAAAAATTCACTGATTGGCTGGCGCAGAATGATCCCGCTAAGGTTGATTCAGTGATCGAGATTGCCATCACGCCAAACCGTCCGGATGCGCTGGGCGTTCGTGGCATTGCGCGTGATTTGGCTGCGCGTGGTCTGGGGGTTTTAAAGCCCGCTAAAACAGCGCAGGTTCAGGGCGAATTTGACAGCCCGATTTCTGTGAGCATTGATGATGATACGCGCGTGAATGGCTGTGAAGTGTTCATGGGCCGTCTTGTTAAGGGCGTGAAAAACGGGCCATCTCCCGAATGGCTGCAACAGCGTTTGCGCGCGATTGGCTTGCGCCCGATTTCGGCTTTGGTGGATATCACCAATTTTTTCACCATTGATAATAACCGCCCCTTGCATGTGTTTGATGCCGATAAACTTTGCGGAAACCTGAAGGTGCATCGCGCCAAAGGTGATGAAAAACTGATGGGATTGGATGAAAAAGAGCATAATTTCACCGAAGGCATGGTTGTGATTTCTGATGATACAGGTGTCCAAAGCATTGGCGGCATCATGGGCGGTTTGCAAACGGGCTGCACCGAAGAAACGGTGAACGTATTCTTGGAATCCGCTGTTTGGGATGCGATTGAAATCGCCAAAACCGGGCGCGCGTTGAAGATCAATTCGGATGCGCGTTACCGCAATGAACGCGGCATTGATCCGGCCTTTAATGCGCCGGCAATCGAGCTGGCAACGCAGATGATTTTGGATCTGTGCGGGGGCGTGGCTTTGAGCGTGGTAACCGCTGGCGAGGTGCCGGATGTGGTCCGCGCTTATCAACTGGATACGGATCGCGTGCAATCTCTGGTTGGTATGGAAATCGCGCCCGAGACCCAGCGCGCCACGCTAACGGCGCTTGGTTTTGTGCTGGATGACAAAGATATGGCCAGCGTGCCAAGTTGGCGCCCCGATGTTCAGGGACCGGCTGATCTGGTTGAAGAAGTGGCGCGGATTGCGTCCTTGACCAAGCTGGAAGGCAAGCCGATGCCGCGCGAACATGCCGGGGTTGCGCGCCCTATTTTGACGCCAATGCAGCGGCGCGAAGGCATGGCCAAACGCACGATTGCGACACTGGGTTACAATGAATGCGTGACCTATTCTTTTATCGACAAAACCAGCGCGGAAATATTTGGCGGCGGTGATAACGCGACCATGTTGGATAACCCGATTTCATCGGAAATGAGCCACATGCGCCCGGATTTGCTGCCCGGTTTATTGCAGGCGGCTGCGCGAAATCAGGCGCGTGGATTTATGGATATGGCGCTGTTTGAGGTTGGCCCTGCCTTTCATGGCGGCGAGCCGGGCGAGCAACATTTGCTGGCCAGCGGTATTTTGGTTGGCCACACTGGTCCCAAAGATGTGCATGGGCAGCGTCGCGCGGTTGATCTTTATGATGCCAAGGCCGATGCCGAGGCGGTTTTATCGGCGATTGGTGCCCCTGCCAAAGTGCAGATTTTGCGCGGGGTGTCTGACTGGTGGCATCCGGGGCGTTCGGGCAAAATGTGTCTGGGGCCGAAAAAAATCATGGCCACATTTGGTGAGCTGCACCCCAAAGTATTGGCGGCAATGGATGTGAAGGGACCTGTTGTGGGCTTTACGGTATTTCTTGAACAGCCGCCGTTTGCCCGCAATAAAAAGACCACGCGAGCAGCGTTGAATCTGCGTGATTTACAGGCGGTCGAACGTGATTTTGCCTTTGTTGTGGATGCGCAAACCGAGGCATTGAGCTTGGTGAATGCCGCCGCTTCGGCGGATAATAAATTGATTGAGTCGGTTCGGGTTTTCGATGAATTTATTGGCGGATCATTGGGGGTTGATAAAAAATCTCTGGCGATTTCAGTGCGGTTGCAGCCGGTGGATAAAACGCTGACCGAAGAGGATATTGCGGGTGTTTGTGCGAAAATAATCGCCAAGGTGGTTAAAGCCACGGGTGGCGATCTGCGTGGTTAGAATTTTTATGCCTGCGGCGCAGGTATTTAGGGCAAGAAGAAAGGGTTTTAGATGTTGAAGGTTTATTTGTCGGGTGAAATTCACAGCGATTGGCGCGAGGTTATTATTGCCGGTGCGCAGGGCCTGGATGTGGAATTTTCGACACCTGTGACGCATCACGAGACTTCGGATGATTGCGGCGTTGCGATTATGGGGGCCGAGGATGACAAGTTTTGGCATGACAACAAGAGCGCAAAATTGAACGCCATTCGCACCCGCAGGGGTATTGAAAATGCGGATGTGGTTGTGGTGCGTTTTGGCGCGAAATATAAGCAATGGAACGCGGCGTTTGATGCGGGTTATGCGGCAGCTTTGGGCAAATCCCTGATTGTGTTGCACGGGGCCGATCACAATCACGCGCTTAAAGAAGTTGACGCGGCGGCCTTGGCTGTTGCGCAGGAGCCGGAGCAGGTCGTGCAGATTTTACGTTATGTGCTGACGGGTGAAATCGGCTAGGATTTTGCCGCCATTGGGGGTCTTATGAATTACGACTATGTGATTGTTGGTGGTGGATCAGCCGGTTGTGTGCTGGCCGCGCGCCTGTCGGAAAATCCTGAAACCAAAGTCTGTCTGCTTGAGGCGGGCGGCGGTGGTAATAGTCTGTTGATCCGCGCGCCTGCGCTGGTTTCGATGATGACTCGGGGGCGGCCGAAAATCAATAATTATGCCTTTAAAACCGTTGCCCAGCCCGGCCTGAACGGACGTCGGGGTTATCAGCCGCGCGGCAAGGCGCTGGGTGGATCAAGCGCGATTAACGTGATGCTTTATTTGCGTGGCCATAAGCGCGATTATGATGGCTGGGCCGATTTGGGTTGCGATGGCTGGGGCTGGAATGATGTGCTGCCCTATTTTAAAAAATCCGAGGCAAATGCGCGTGGCGGCGATGATTTACACGGGGATGATGGGCCGTTGCAGGTGATGGACCAGAACGCGCCGCATGAAATTTCGCGCGCTTTTGTGACGGCTTGTGAAACCATGGATATTGCGCGTAACGCTGATTTTAACGGGCCGGATCAAGAAGGCGCAGGCTTGTTTCAAGTGACGCAATTTAGCGCCGGACCAAAGAAGGGCGAGCGTTGTTCGGCGGCGGCGGCTTATTTATTTCCGGCCATGAAACGCGGCAATCTGACGGTGATCACCAAGGCCCAAGTATCAAAGGTGATATTTGAAAAAAAGCGCGCGGTCGGGGTGGCGTACCGGCGTGCGGGCAAGCATCTGGTAATCAGTGCGCAGCGCGAGGTGATTTTGGCGGCGGGCGCCTTTGGATCGCCGCAAATTCTGTTGCGCTCAGGGGTTGGTGCGCCGGCTGAAATAACCCCTCATAATATTGAAGTTATTGCAGAATTACCCGGTGTTGGCAAGAATTTGCAAGACCATCTGGATTACACGGTTTCGTATCGTTCCAAGCGGCGTGATGTGACGGGGATTAATCCGGTTGGCCTGGCTAAATTGGCGGTTGCCGGTTTGAAATGGTGGCGCACTGGCGAGGGTCTGTTTACCACGCCATATGTTGAAGCGGGCGCGTTTTTTCGCACGGTTCCGACGCTGCAGCAGCCCGATATGCAGCTGCATTTTATCGTCGGGATTGTTGATGATCACATGCGTAAAATGCGCTACCGGTTTGGTTATAGTTGCCATGTTTGTCTGTTGCAGCCCAAAAGCCGTGGTACGGTAACAATTCGCAGCTCTGACCCCGCCGCCACGCCAAAAATTGACCCGCAGTTTTTATCGGACCCGGATGATTTGACACAGCTGATGCGCGGTGCGCGCGTGATGGAGCGCGTTCTGGCCGCCAAGCCGTTTGCGCCGTGGCGAGGGCAGGTTTATTATCCGCATGATGGCAGCGATGACGCGCTAAAGGAAATGATCCGCAATCGTGCCGATACGGTTTATCACCCCGTTGGAACCTGCCGGATGGGGTTGGATGAAATGGCTGTGGTTGACCCCCAATTGCGGGTGCGCGGGGTTCAAGGATTGCGGGTGGTTGATGCCTCGATTATGCCTAATATTGTGGGCGGAAACACCAATGCGCCCACAATTATGATTGCCGAAAAAGGTGCCGATATGATTTTGAATGCGCTAGCGCGGCGGTCGTAACATACCGGCCTGAACGGCGGGGCGGGCAAGGAAACGGTTCAGGTAGGCGTCAATATTTTTCAGATCATCCCAGCCAACCGTGGCACCCGATTTGTAGTGATCGCGCAGAATTCGCAGCCAAGGCGCAATGGAAATGTCGGCAATGGAATAATCGGCGCAAACCCAATCTTGTCCATCCAGCTGCTTGTCCAGAACTTTTAGCAGACGCGCGGTTTCGTCGATAAAACGTTGGGCGGGGCGGGGGTCTTTTATTTCTTTGCCGCCAAAAAATGTGAAGAAACCCAACTGGCCAAACATCGGGCCAAGGCCGCCCATTTGCCACATTAACCATTGCAGAACCTCAAGGCGTTTTAGCGGATCATCCGGTAGCAGCTGGCCGGTTTTTTCGGCCAGATAAATCAGGATTGCGCCGGATTCAAACAGCCCGACAGGTTTGCCGCCCGGGCCATTCGGGTCAATGATTGCCGGAATTTTATTATTGGGGCTGAGCGAAAGAAATTCAGCCGTGAGCTGATCGCCCTCGCTAAAGGAAATTTTATGGGCGTCATAAGCCAGCCCCATTTCCTCGAGCGCGATCGAAATCTTGACGCCATTGGGGGTAGGAAATCCGTAATACTGGATGTTGGCCGCATCAACCGGCGGCCAGCGTGTGGTGATCGGAAAGCTGCTAAGATCGGTCATTATGGTTTTCTCCGTCTGGTTGCGGGTGGGCTGCGGGGAAATTATAGACGCAGTTCCCCCGAAATAAAAGTTACCAAAGCGTTTATTTTCATGCTATTAGCTGTTCTTGGGCGCGCAAAAGCTGAATTTCCAGCCAGCGCGTCAAACAAAAAAGGGACAGTGTATGTTAAAAGAGTTCAAGGATTTCATCGCCAAAGGCAACGTCATGGACATGGCCGTTGGTATCATTATCGGGGCAGCGTTTACGGCGATTATCGGATCCCTCGTGGCCGATTTGATCAACCCGGTTATCAGCCTGTTTATGGGCGGGATTGATTTCTCGACCATGGGTTACAGATTAAGCGAAGGCGAAAACGGGGCCGTGTTTGCCTATGGTAAATTCATCATGGCGATCATCAATTTCATCATCATCGCGTTTGTGGTGTTCATGTTGGTCAAGGCCGTTAACAAAACCAAAAAGGCCGAAGAAGAAGCGCCGGTTAAAGACGCCGGCCCAAGTGAAATCGACTTGCTGAAAGAGATTGCGGCTTCTCTTAAAAAGTAGGCCGTAAATAAAATTGATGCAAAAAGGCCCGCCTGCCAGTGGCGGGCCTTTTTCGTTATTTGATCGCAAGGCTGGGCGATAAAACGTCAATTCCCAAAGCCTGACCAACCGCATAATACGTCAGCTGGCCCGCATGCACATTCAGCCCGGCAAGCAGGTGTTCATCATCCGCGCAGGCCTGTTTCCAACCCTTGTCCGCCAGCGCCAACAGATAAGGCATTGTGGCATTTCCCAGCGCGATTGTCGCGGTGCGTGCAACCGCGCCGGGCATGTTGGCAACGCAGTAATGCATGATGCCATCGACATCATAAACCGGGTTTTGGTGGGTGGTAGCGCGCGATGTTTCAAAACAGCCGCCCTGATCAATCGCCACATCGACAATCGCCGCACCCGGCTTCATTTCGCCCAATTCTGCACGGCTGATCAGTTTGGGTGCGGTGGCACCGGGCACCAGAACCGCGCCGATTACCATATCGGCCCGACGCACCAGCTCGATGGTATTTCCAGCGCTGGCGTAGCTGTTTTTGAAGTCGCGTTTGAACACATCATCCAGATACCGCAGGCGTGCCAAGGAGCGATCCAACACCGTCACATCCGCGCCCATTCCGGCGGCGATGCGCGCGGCATTGGTGCCAACCACTCCGCCGCCAATCACCACGACTCGGGCGGGGGCAACGCCGGGCACGCCGCCCATCAAAACGCCGCGCCCGCCGTTGGCTTTTTGTAAGGTCCACGCGCCAACTTGGGGGGCCAAGCGGCCTGCGACTTCGGACATCGGGGCCAGCAAAGGCAAACCCCCGCCGGCATCCGTGACGGTTTCGTAAGCGATCGCGGTGCAGCCGCTGGCCAGCAGATCGCGGGTTTGATCGGGGTCGGGGGCAAGGTGCAAATAAGTGAACAGCAACTGACCTTCGCGCAGCATTTTGCGCTCGATGGCCTGCGGTTCTTTAACCTTGACGATCATATCAGCG
>CAYSBD010000027.1:12077-22645 GCA_964429175.1 uncultured Marinosulfonomonas sp. | reverse complement strand
ATCAATCGCCTGCTTGAAAACATTCGGAACTTTGGTGAATTTTGGCCAATCCTCGGGTCCATATCTGGATTTTAAACTGTCCGATCTGGCGGCCGGATCATTCACTGTCACCCGCCCCGTACTGTTTCACTTTACCGCCGGTCGCGACTATCTTGAAACGGCATCCGCCGATTTGTTTGAAATGATCCGCAGCGGGGCATTGCAGATCAACATCAATCAGCGCTACGCTCTTTTGGATGCCGCCGATGCGCACCGCGCGCTTGAGGGGCGAAAAACAACCGGATCATCCGTTCTGATCCCTTAAGACAAGGATAATAAAATGGCAGTGGGCGAGGTAATCTGGACCTATTTCAATGGCAACTGGCATCAGGGCGATTTGGCTGTGATGAATGCAGCCGATCACGGAACTTGGTTGGGATCTCTGGTTTTTGACGGGGCGCGCGCCTTTGAGGGCGTAGTGCCGGATCTGGAACCGCATTGCCAGCGGGCCAATGATTCCGCGCGTGCCTTGGGGTTGAAACCGACCATGTCTGCGGCTGAAATGATGGCGCTGACCATGCAGGGTTTGGCAAAATTTGACGCCGCCGCCGCCGTTTATATCCGGCCGATGTATTGGTCCAAAGAAGGCGGCGCGGGCGTGGTTGTGCCTGATCCTGACTCAACCACATTTTGCCTGTGTTTGGAGCAGCTACCCATGGCAGCGGCCGATGCGAGCCAAACGCTGGGCCGCACGGAATTTATCCGGCCACTGATCACCATGGCGCCGGTTAACGCCAAGGCCGCGTGCCTTTATCCCAACAACGGCCGGATGATCCGGCAAGCGCAGGCGCGCGGTTTTAGCAATGCGATTGTCGCTGATGCGCTGGGAAATGTGGCCGAAAGCGCCACAGCAAATATTTTTCTGGTCAAAGATGGCGTGGTAAAAACACCCGTTCCAAACGGCACATTCCTAAACGGGATCACACGTCAGCGCGTGATAAAACTGCTGCGCTCTGCGGGTTATACTGTCGAGGAATGCACGTTGAGCTTTGATGATTTTGACGTGGCAGACGAGGTGTTTTTGAGCGGAAATATTTCAAAAATCACCCCGATTACCAAGATCGAGGATCGCATGTTTTCGATCGGCCCCGTAACCAATAAAGCCCGCGAGCTTTATTGGAAATGGGCCAAAAGCTAAAACGCGGCCTGTTAATCAGGCCGCAAAATCCATTTTAATGCCGGTTATTTCCGCCTTGGAAACAAGCTGCTCAATAAATGAGGTTGCCGCATTTGCCCACTCGGCTTTTTCCAGCATTTCGCTGATCTGTTCTTTGACCGCATCATAAGGCAAAATATCGCCCGTAGCCTTGGCATTCATGCGCAAAACATGGACCCCATAGCGGGTTTCAACCGGATCATAACAAATTTCATCCGTCTTTAGCCGGTCCATCGCCACTTCAAATTCCGGCACGGTATCACCGCTGCTTAACTGGCCCAGCTGCCCATCCATGCTTTTGGATGGGCAATCGCTCAACTCACGCGCCAGCTGGCCAAAACCTCTGGGCGATTGCTTCAAAGATGCAATTGCGGCCTGTGCTTTAAGGCGAGCCTCGGTTCGGGCTTTTTCATTCTCCGGGTCAGCCGCAAACAGAATATGCGCCGGCTCGTAAAGCGTAGGCGTGCGAAATAAATCGGGCTTGGCATCGTAAACCCTTTTCATGTTTTCCTCGGTCGGTTTGTTCGGGGTTGCGCCCAAATCCAGCACATCACGAATCAAGGCCTCGTCGTCGGTTTCAATCTTGCCCGGTTCCAGCTCGATGGGTTGTGGCTGCAGGTCACGCTTTCGCGCATCCTGCAACAGTAATTGGCGGATCACCAAGGCCCGCGCAGCAGCACGCCACGCCAAGCCCGGTTTGCCTTTTGGCACTGTGTGGTTCTGGGCCTCTGCCGCGATATCATCGGAAGATATTTCCAGCCCATTCACTGCAACCGCAGGAAATAACGGATTTGCCATTGTCGTTACTCCAACCGATCCAGACGCCCGGCGCGCATTTTCTTTGAACGCTCGCTTTGATGGCGCGAACGCACGATCTGGTAGCCCGGACGCAGTGGTGTAACCATATAGCGCAGCGGCACCGAAAGCATATGCACCAAACGCGTGAACGGGAACAGCAGGAAGATGACCAAACCAAGCAGCAAGTGTGCTTTGGTAATGATGCCGGCCGTGACAACATGGCTGGCCGCATCGCCCTGAAAGAACATAATCGCCTGTGCCCAGTTCATAAGGTTAAGCATCTTGGAAGCGTCAATATATCCTGCGGATACGATACCTGTCAGAGACACCAGAATTGTGCCGAAACCCAGCAGCAACTGGACCAGCAGCAAAATCAAAATCCATGTATCCGAGAAGCTGGAAGTGGCGCGAATACGGCTATCAAACAAGCGGCGATGCAGCAGCATTAAACCACCCGCCAGACAAAGCAGACCAGCGCCACCACCGACAACAAGGGCCATGATCTTTTTGGCCTCATGGCCAATACCCATGAATTCAAACACAGCAATCGGCATCAGCAAGCCAGCAAAGTGGCCGGCAAAAATTATCAGAATACCAACGTGAAACATAATCGAGCCCATAATCAGCTGCTTGCGGCGCAGCATTTGGCTTGAATAGGTTTTCCAGCTGTGCGGATCGAGCTCAAACCGCAAAACCGAACCCCAAAACAGGACCGTCAAAGCAATGTAGGGGAAAGTTCCAAACAGAAAGTCATGTATCATAATTCTGTCTCCTTATTCTGCCGCTTCAGTCGGCAAGTTTCGTGGGACATCCATTTTAGCGAGCATATCGCGCACCTGTGGACAACCTGCGTTAGGATCGGGACCGAAAGTAACTTCGGATTCCTCCCAGATCTCGTCGAGCGCTTCCAGATCGGTTGGGTCATCTTCTTTGACGGCCAACAGTTCTGCAACGGCTTCCTCGTCGGGAATCGCCTCGGAAATGTGCAGGAGGGCCGCAAAAGCCGACGCATAAATGCTATCACGACGCGCAAGACGCGCCCG
This sequence comes from uncultured Marinosulfonomonas sp., assembly GCA_964429175.1. Lineage (GTDB taxonomy): Bacteria > Pseudomonadota > Alphaproteobacteria > Rhodobacterales > Rhodobacteraceae > Profundibacter. The sequence continues at coordinate 19,609 of CAYSBD010000027.1, read as the reverse complement.
CAGCACTTCCAGTATATGCGCAGCATCCGCCAGCACCTCCCGCGCCTCGTCAACGGGACGCATTGCGAGGAATTCCAATAGAACCGGGATATTATCGGGCAATTCAACGCCTTCAAATTCAAACCCGGCACTGCGGTAGTTTTCAAGCAAATCCACCATCGCCGGACCACGGTCACGACTGTCGCCATGCACATGCTCAAACAGGTTCAGATTAAGCGAACCGGTGCGATCAAACAGTGCAACAAAGGATTCTTGCAAGGTGTAGATGTCACCGTCTGCAAAATATTCAACCAACGAGGTTAAGCCGTCGAGCATTTCAGCATTTAGCAACTTATCCTGCTTTAATGCGCCGATCAGCTCATCCTTGGCTTCTTGCAATTCAACCGAAGGATAGGTGAGCAAGGCCGAGATGACTTTTAAAGATAAATGCATCAGAGCGCCCCTTTCGTAAATCCGGGTACGGTTGGCACGATAAAGTCGGCTTTCTTTTTCTGCTTGCCGCCAAACATTGAACCGGAACTGATGCCCGTCGAGCAACCATTACCATCGGTAAAGCCACAACCACCGCGGATATCGGCCGCATATTCGGCATGTTCACGGTGGGCCGTCGGAATAACAAAACGGTCCTCGTAATTGGCGATCGACATGATGTAATACATATCCTCGATCAATTCGGGCGTCATGCCAACGCGTTCGGCAATGCTTTTGTCGATCACCCCGTTCACGGTTTTCTGACGCATATAAGAGCGCATCGCCAGCATCCGTTCCAGTGCAACCACCACAGGTTCTTCGTCACCCGCCGTTAACATATTGGCCAGATAACGCACAGGAATACGCAAGGATTTAACGTCGGGCATATCCACATCGGTCATGCCAATTGCACCGGCTTCGGCCGCATTCTGAATTGGGCTAAGCGGTGGAATATACCAAACCATTGGCAAGGTGCGGTATTCAGGATGCAGCGGAAATGCGATTTTCCAATCCATCGCCATCTTGTAAACCGGCGATTTTTGCGCTGATTTGATCCAGTCTTGCGGCACACCATCTGCAAGCGCTTGGGCCTGAACGGCAGGGTCATGCGGGTCAAGAAACATCTTTAGCTGATCGTAATAAAGATCTTTTTCATCCGGCGCATTGGCCATTTCTTCAATCATATCGGCATCATACAGAACGACGCCCAGATAACGGATCCGACCCACACAGGTTTCCGAACACACAGTTGGAAGACCGGATTCGATGCGTGGATAACAGAATGTACATTTCTCGGATTTGCCGCTTTCCCAGTTGTAGTAAATTTTCTTGTAGGGACAGCCCGAAATACACATCCGCCAGCCGCGACATTTTTCCTGATCGATCAGAACAATGCCGTCTTCCTCGCGCTTGTAAATTGCGCCGGACGGACAGGAAGCCACACAGGCCGGATTGAGGCAATGCTCGCAAAGGCGCGGCAGATACATCATAAATGTATTTTCATACTCGCCATAGATTTCCTTTTGAATACCTTCAAAATTGTAATCTTTGCCGCGTTTTGAAAATTCGCCGCCCAGGATTTCTTCCCAGTTTGGACCCCATTCGATTTTCTCGATCCGCTCGCCGGTAATCAGCGAGTAAGGGCGGGCAACCGGAAAGGCCTCCATTTCAGGCGCGTTTTGCAGATGGCCGTGGTCAAAATCGAACGGCTCGTAGTAATCATCAATTTCCGGCAGATCAGGGTTGCCAAAAATATTGGATAGAATGCGCCATTTGGCACCCTGTTTGGGCTGCAACTTACCGCGCTTGGTGCGGATCCAGCCACCTTTCCATTTTTTCTGATTTTCCCAGTCTTTCGGATAACCAATGCCGGGTTTACTTTCAACATTGTTAAACCAGGCGTATTCAACACCTTCACGGCTGGTCCAGACGTTCTTACACGTCACCGAACAAGTGTGGCACCCGATACATTTATCGAGATTCATCACCATTCCTATTTGCGCACGGATTTTCATTCTGCTGCCTCCTTATCTTGGGTCGCAGGCTTATCAAGCCAATCCACTTTCTCCATTTTATGTATGATTACAAACTCATCGCGGTTGGAGCCAACCGTACCATAGTAGTTAAACCCGTAAGACAGCTGCGCATAGGCACCCACCATATGGGTCGGTTTTGTCGAAATCTTGGTAACCGAGTTGTTGATACCACCACGAATACCGGTGCGTTGCGAACCCGGCAGGTTCACAATTTTTTCCTGCGAGTGATACATCAGGGTCATACCCGATTTGATCCGCTGCGAAACAACCGCACGGGCCACCAGACAACCATTATGGTTATAGCCCTCGACCCAGTCATTATCTTCGATGCCGATCTTTTGAGCGTCAATTTCGGAAATCCAGATACACGGGCCGCCGCGGTTTAGCGTCAACATGTGCAAGTTGTCCGAATAGGTCGAATGGATCGCCCATTTCTGGTGCGGCGTCAGAAAGTTCAACTTCAAATGCGGCTTTTCTTTATCAATCATCGAGTCATAGATCGATTTTGTGTCGATTGGAGGGCGGTAGGTGCAGAAGCCCTCACCAAAAGCGCGCAACCATTCATGATCCTGATACAGCTGTTGACGGCCCGTCACGGTGCGCCACGGAATTAATTCGTGAACATTGGTGTAACCGGCACTATAGCTAACGTGCTCGTCCTCAAGCCCGGACCACGTTGGCGAGCTGATGATTTTGCGCGGTTGTGCGGCAATATCGCGGAAGCGGATTTTTTCCTCTTCCTTTGGTTTGGCCAGATGGGTGTGGTCAATGCCGGTGGCTTTGCTCAGCTCGGCCCAAGCCTTGACCGAAACGTGGCCATTGGTTTCAGGCGCCAGCATCAGAACCATTTCAGCGGCATTAATGGCCGTGTCCAGTTTGGCATTGCCTTTTGAAATACCCTCGTCCAGCTCGACACCGTTAAGTTCACGCAATTGCTGGACTTCGGTCTGGGTATTCCAGTTAATACCCTTACCGCCATTGCCCAGCTTATCCAGCATCGGACCCATCGAAGTGAATTTTTTGTAGATCTGCGAATAATCCCGCTCTACCGCAATATAGGCCGGCGCGGTTTTACCCGGTATCAGATCGCATTCACCTTTCTTCCAGTCCTTCACAACAGGCTGGGTGATTTCGCCCGGCGTGTCGTGCAGCAGTGGCACCTGAACAATATCGGTTTCCACGCCCAGAACCTCGGAGGAAATTTCTGAAATCCGCTTGGCAAACAGTTTAAAGATTTCCCAGTCGGTTTTAGATTCATACGCCGGATCAACAGCCGCCTGTAGCGGGTGGATGAACGGGTGCATGTCCGATGTGTTCAGATCGTCCTTTTCATACCAGCTGGCCGTTGGCAGCGCGATATCGGAATAAACCATCGTGGTCGACATTCTGAAATCGATTGTCACCAACAGATCCAGTTTGCCTTCGGGCGCCTTGTCATGCCACTTGATTTCTTTTGGCAATGGCCGGCCCGCTTCCTTTAGATCAGGTGCGCTAACGGCATTATCGGTGCCCAACAGATGTTTGATGAAATACTCGTGGCCCTTGCCCGAGCAGCCCAGAATATTCGAGCGCCAGACAAACAGGTTTCGCAACCAGTTCTTGGGGTTTTCCGGGTCCATACAAGACATTTCCAGCTCACCGGATTTCAGCTTCTCGGCGACATAGGCCGGAATTTCCTTACCTGCTTTCTTGGCCTGCTTGCTAACTTCAAGCGGGTTTGTTTGCAGCTGCGGTGCCGATGGCAACCAGCCCATACGCTCGGAGCGCACGTTATAGTCGATCATCGAAATGTCCCAATCGCCCTCAGGGGCCAATGGCGACAGGATTTCATGCGCTTGCAAAGTTTCATAACGATACTGGCAGGTATGGGCATACCATGCGCTGGTGCTGTTCATATGGCGCGGCGGGCGCGACCAATCCAGCGCAAACGCCAGCGGCAACCAACCGGTTTGCGGGCGCAGTTTCTCCTGACCCACATAATGTGCCCAGCCGCCGCCGGATTTACCTGTGCAACCACAAAACGCAAGCATGTTCATCACACTGCGATAGTTGCTGTCCATGTGATACCAGTGGTTCATCGCCGCACCGATAATAACCATCGATTTGCCGTGGGTTTTGTCAGCATTTTTGGCAAAATCCTGCGCAACCTTGATGATATTTTTTTGTGGAACACCGGTAATTTTTTCAGCCCACGCAGGGGTATTGGGGATGTCGGCCGCATAATCATCTGTCACATAATCGCCGCCCAAACCGCGATCCAGACCGTAATTGGCGCAATAAAGGTCAAACACGGTGGCAACATAGACCTCGCCATCTTCCAGCTGCACTTTTTTGACCGGAACATTATGGGTCAGCACGTCGGGGAATTGGCATTTAACGAAAGGCCCGTAAGCCTCGCCGCCAAAATAAGCGAACTCAACCGGAATGACATCATCGCGAACATCTTCTTCGATCAGACTCTTGCGCAGACGGACTACTTTACCCTCTGCGTGTTTTTTCAGATTCCATTCGCCACTGCCATCCCAGCGAAAACCGATAGAGCCGTTCGGAACAACCAAATCACCGGTTTTTTCATCAAACGCCAATGTTTTCCAGTCAGCGTTCTTTTCCTGACCCATTTTGCCTTTGATGTCATCGGCACGGATTTGCTTACCCGGAATGTATTTTCCGTCCTTTAAATCCAGCTGAACCAGCATCGGGAAATCGGTATATTGACGGGTGTATTCGTCGAAATATTCCGAAACATTATCCAGATGGAATTCACGCAAAATAACGTGGCCCATCGCCATGCCCAGCGCGGCATCGGTGCCGGCCTGTGGGGCCAGCCAGATATCGGCGAATTTCGAGGCTTCGGAATAATCCGGCGTGACAACCACGGATTTGGTGCCTTTGTAACGCACCTCGGTGTAAAAATGCGAATCCGGCGTTCTGGTTTGCGGCACGTTACTGCCCCAAAGAATCAAGAAACCCGAATTATACCAATCCGCACTTTCGGGAACATCGGTTTGCTCGCCCCAAAGCATCGGGCTGGCCGGTGGCAAATCGCAATACCAGTCATAAAACGAGCCACAAACCCCGCCAATCAGCGACATGTAACGCGAACCGGCTGCGTAGGAAACCATCGACATCGCCGGAATTGGCGAGAAGCCAAAGATGCGGTCGGGGCCGTATTTTTTGATAGTATAAGAATTGGCGGCGGCAATAATTTCCGTGGATTCATCCCACGTTGCGCGCACAAATCCGCCTTTGCCGCGAATTTTTACATATGAAGCGCGCAAAACCGGATCGTCCTGAATTGCAGCCCATGCTGCAACCGGTGCCATTGTTTCGCGCATTTTGCGCCATAGCTTCATCAGGCGTCCGCGAACCAGCGGTGTTTTCACACGGGCCGCAGAATATAAATACCAGCTGTAGGATGCGCCACGCGGGCAGCCACGCGGTTCGTGGTTTGGCAAATCGGTGCGGGTGCGCGGATAGTTGGTTTGCTGGGTTTCCCAGGTTACGATCCCGGATTTAACGTAAATCTTCCATGAGCAGGAGCCGGTGCAATTTACCCCGTGAGTCGAGCGCACAACCTTGTCGTGACGCCAGCGATTACGGTAAACATCCTCCCAATCACGGTTTTCACGGGTGGTTTCACCGTGGCCGTCAGAAAATGTGTCTAGTCGTTTTGATTGGAAAAAGTTTAGGCGGTCGAGCAGATGGCTCATGAGTATTTCTCCTTTAGCTTGTGGTGCCCCGGCCGGTTTTCAGCCGGGGCAATCTGGCTGTTGGTTATGGGTTTTTCACATATGCGTTAGGACGCAGATAGAACCACCAGTTGATGACAATACAGACGACATAGAACACTGCAAAACCGTAAAGCGCGTATTCCGGTGTTCCGGCTCGCAGCTGTGCACCAAAGATCTGCGGGATCAGGAAGGCACCGTAAGCGCCGATGGCAGCAGTCCAGCCCAATACAGGCCCGGCTTGCTCTCTGTTGAACACAATCGCCATGGTGCGGAAGGTTGAACCGTTGGCGATACCAGTGGCGGCAAACAGGATCAGGAACAGGATCAGGAAGGGTACGAAGTAATCCTGCGGCGTTGCCGAAACATAAGCCATTTTCAGGAAGTAAGACACACCAAGCGCCGCGATTACCATGATGACAGACATCCAGTGGGTAACACGCGCGCCACCAACCTTGTCAGACAACATACCGCCAATAGGCCGGATCAAGGCGCCGATAAATGGTCCCATCCAGGCAAACATCAGAGCAGAAGGCCCATCAGGGTTACTGGTGTTATGTGTCCAGACCCCATCAATTTCGATGTGCTGGAAGCCGAACACAACCCGGATCACCAGACCAAAGGCCGCCGCATAACCGATGAACGAGCCAAAGGTCATGATATAGATGATAGTCATCGCCCATGTGTGTTTGTTTTTAAAGATCTGATACTGACGCGACAGGTTCTGGCCCACAGCACCGGGGATCAATCTTAAAAGCACCACGGTCATCAAGATGATGATGGGCAATACAATCCACTTGGAAACCTCAAGACCCGAACCGCCAACACCAGCAGGCAACATCAGCCATAGACCAAAAATAGCCGTAGCAAAACCAACCAGATACATACCGGTGATCGAGGCAAAAGCACTCACCGGTTTGGGCAGGTCGGGTGTAACGTGATCATCCTTGATGTTGTTCATACCCCACCAGCCGATAAACATCAGCGGCACCAGTGCCAACAGCCAGACAAAGCCGGCATTGTGGATATAAGTATCCGTGCCCGCCGGAATTTTACCGATCAGCGTGCCCGAAGTTTTGGTCAATTCACTGGCTGGACCAACCGCAAAGGTCATGGCCAGAGGTATAACGATCTGCATGGTGCTAACACCAAAATTACCCAGACCGGCATTCATACCCAATGAATAGCCTTGCATCCTTTTCGGGAAGAAAAAGTTGATGTTGGACATCGAGGCCGAGAAGTTACCGCCACCAATGCCGGACAGAACTGCCAGAACCTGAAACTGCCACAACGGCGTGTCTGGGTTCATTAGGGCGATGCCGGTGCCTAACGCCGGAATCATCAAAAGAGAGGTCGTGAAAACCACGGTATTACGTCCACCCGCGATGCGAATAAAGAACGTTGCCGGAATACGCAGGGTGGCGCCGGAAATACCGGCAATCGCCATCAGCGTAAACAGCTGATGCTGCTCAAACGGGAAATCCAGATTGATCATCTGAACGGTGATGATGCTCCAGTAAAGCCAGACAGCAAAGCCACATAAAAGGCTAGGGATTGAAATCCACAGGTTACGGTTGGCAGTTTTTTTGCCAGTCGATTCCCAGTATTCATCGTTTTCTATGTCCCAGTTTTTAAGATCTTGTCCCACGTCTTCCCTCCTTGGGTGATTGCGGTCGGGCCAAATTACAGCCCGGTTTCCAGTAGGTAGTTATACCTGTTTTTATTTTTCCCGCGGCCGGCCAGTCCGACCGCGGGAAAGATTCTATGATTCGTTAGTGCCGTTGGCAGCACGTTCAGC
>CAYSBD010000027.1:0-11977 GCA_964429175.1 uncultured Marinosulfonomonas sp. | reverse complement strand
CACGTTCAGCCTCGATCTCGCGATCGACCGATGACATGTAATATTCACCGCCAAAGGCACCCTCTGGTTCTTTCAGCCAAATCAGGCAGAACAACCATGAAATGAAGGCACCGCCGGCAATGATGAAGAAGAAGGTTTGATAAGTCATACCCGGTGACGACAAGACGAACAGGTAAAACACCGCACCAACATTACCATAAGCACCAGCCATGCCAGAGATCTGGCCAGTCAAACGACGCTTGACCGCCGGGATAATCCCGAATGTTGCACCTTCGGCACCCTGCACAAAGACCGAGCAGGAAATAGTGAAGATAATCGCGATAAACAGTGGCCAATCGGAATCCAGCAGACCCATCAAGATAAAGCCGATGCCGATGCCGAACATATATACCAGCATCACTTTACGACGGCTGCCAAATGTATCGGACAAGATGCCGCCAAGCGGGCGTGCAACCAGATTAACAAAGGCAAATGTCGAGGCGATAATACCTGCCGCAGCGGCCGTCAGGCCCCAGGTTAGCTCAAAGAACATCGGCAGCATGGAAATCACTGCCAATTCCGCACCAAAGTTGGCGAAATATGTGACGTTCAAAGATGCAACTGTCGAAAACGGGTATTTATCATCTTCGGGAATACCCTTGCGCAGTAGCGGCAAGTTAACCCGCAGCGTCTGGATGATCTGATAGATTATCACAGCCAGAATGGCCGCATAAGCGATTGCAGCACCGGTTGCATTCAAGAAACCCAATTGCTGCACCCGCCAAACCAGAATCGACAGAATGCCGAACATTGGAATGGTAAAGGCAATCAGCAACCACAGATCTTTGTAACTACTGACCTCTAGCGCCAACGCTTTTCTAGGCTTAAGCTGTGTGCCCGGCTTTGGGCCGTCGGTGATGGCAAACCAGTAGAAAATGCCATAACAGAACATGATCGTACCAGAGACCATCATCGCATAACGCCAGCCATCATCGCCGCCAAATATATGCAGCGCAATTGATGGCAGGGTCATCGCCGCCGCGGCTGAACCAAAGTTGCCCCAACCGGCATAAAAACCCTCGGCAAAACCGATATGCTTTGGCGGAAACCACAATGACGTCATGTGAATACCAACAACAAAGCTGGCACCAACCGAGCTAAGCAGTAAACGCGAAACCAGCAGTTGTTCTTTGGTTTGACCCAAGGCAAAGACAAAGACCGGCACGGCCATTATCACCATTAACGCCGAAAACACCCGACGCGGGCCAAATCTGTCCAGCAACATGCCGGTAATCACGCGCGCCGGAATAGTTAACGCAACGTTGACAATCATAAATAGCTTAATGTCATCCGTGGTAAGCCAGCCGTCGGGCCCGCCTTCGGCCTTAAGCATACTGGTCGCCAAAGGCGCCATATTAAACCAAACATAGAAGGTAATAAAAAACGCGATCCACGTTAAATGCAGCGCCTTGATTTCGGGGCTGCTAAAGCTGAATAGATCTTTAACTCTCATAGTGCACCTATTTATTCTAATTATTAACCACACGCTCTGAGGCGTGGTTATTGTTGCAATGCGCAGGGGCGGCCTGTAAATACCCAGCCACCTGCGAGCTCATGCCGGTACTGAAAGTAGCTGCAAGCGCTCTTATGTTATCGAAATATCCAGTGGCCATCCGCAATATGCGCGCATATAATAAATACCCCCTTTTATCCGAATGGGTTTGTGGTTCTTTTTGTATTTTCATAGTCGTCCCCTACTATTTTTAGAAACACGCGATTCTTAAAATTACTTTCAAAACGCACAGTTATCTCATAGCCCAGCGCACCTCTTGCTTTGCCTTAATCAACAGGAAAACAGGAGAGTAAAGCTTGACATAGGTCAAGAAACCCAAATTTATTCTTTTAAATAAGAGCCTTACCTATATTTATCATGCAGGATGGAAGCATATCGCAATGACCCCATGGCATTTCGCAAACCACCCCTTGACAACCGGCCAACAATCTATTGATATATATCAATTGTATAGCCAGCGAGTTCTAAAATGCGTGTTAGCGACATACCAAAGATTCGATCCTTGATGCTGTTTAAAGACATGGCAGAACACAGTTTTTCTGCGCTGGTCCGCGGGGCATATGTGCAGGATTTCCCGCCTCAGGTTGATCTGATTGTCGAGGGCGATCGTTGCGATTTTTTGCATATTGTGATCGATGGCAGTGTCGAGTTATTGGCCGAATGGAACGACCGTGAAACCACATTAACCATTTTGCGTTCCGGGGCTACATTTATTCTGGCCGCAGCTATCCGCGACGCCCCAAACCTGATGTCCGCACGGACACTTGAAAAAAGCCGCGTGATCATGCTTCCGGCAGAGGATGTGCGCGCCGTATTCCAAAAAGATCCCGAATTTGCCCGGGCCGTGGTGATGGAGCTGGCCTATTGTTATCGCGGTGTCGTCAAAGGCGTCAAAAATTTGAAACTGCGCACATCAATAGAGCGGCTGGCAAATTACCTGTTGAAATGGCAGAAAAAAACCGGCGGCTCAAACAGCTTTACGCTGGATATTGAAAAGCGCCGGCTGGCCTCGATTTTAGGAATGACGCCTGAAAACCTGTCACGCGCCATCAAAACCCTGCGCCCTTACGGCGTAGAAATCAACGGAAAAATTATTACAATCACCAATGCGGATGACCTAAATAAACTGGCCAAACCAACCCCGCTTATTGATGATCCCAGAAGCTGATTATTGTCATTTTGATGCCGCTGTTTCCTCGATAGAATAGCCAAAACTGCGAACAGTGCGGATAATCTTGGCGCAACCGGCGCTGCTCAAGGCACGACGCAAACGACCAATATGCACATCCACCGTGCGGGTTTCCAATGCGGCCGAAATCCCCCAAACCATGTCAAGCAGCTGATCCCGCGAAAACACCCGCCCGGGGCTTTGCATCAAAGTAACAAGCAGACGAAATTCAACCGGTCCCAGCTTAACGGGGGTTTCATCGCAAAAAACCTTGTGCTTGCGCATGTCCACCTCGATACCGGCGACCGACAGCTTATGCTCGACCACAGTGGCCCTCGGGCGACGCAGCGCGCTTCTGATACGGGCCATAAGTTCTTTGATCGAATAGGGTTTGGTTATGTAATCATCGGCGCCAATATCCAGCCCGCGCACCTTGTCGCGTTCCTCGGAGCGGGCCGTTAACATTATGATCGGTATTTCGCGGGTCAGCTCATTGCGGCGCAGGCAGCGGCAAATTTCAATGCCGGTCAAATTGGGCAACATCCAGTCCAGCAGAATCAAATCGGGCGGATCCTCGATCGCGGCCTGCACGCCACATTCGCCATCCATTTGAACCCGCACATCATAACCTTCCGGCTTCAGGTTGAATTTCAAAATTTCAACCTGCGAAGGCTCATCCTCGATCACAAGAATTTTTGACGATATGGCGTTCACAATAAATCCAGTCTGATTAAGCCTTGGCGGCGCACCGATATTATCCCATAAAACAAAACCAGAATTATGACAGCAGTGTAACAGTTTTATGATTGCCGACTGTTTTTTGCAATCGGCAGGTAAACTGTAAACACCGAACCCTGCCCTAAAACGCTTTCAATCAGCAGCTTGCCACGATGGCGCACCAGCACATGTTTTACAATCGCAAGGCCCAGACCCGTGCCGCCCAAATTGCACGACCGGCTTTTATCAACCCGGTAAAACCGCTGGGTCAGTCGCGGAATTTCTTTGGCGGCAATGCCTTCTCCATCATCGGAAACCGCAATACAAATTGCATCCCGACCCAAAGGATTTTCACCATAAACAGTGCGTGCCGATAACCTAACCTGGCCTTTTTCGCGGCTGTAACTAATTGCGTTTTCAAGCAAATTAATCAGCACCCGAATTAGATCATCCTGACGCCCCATAACGGCAGGCAAATCCGTTTCAATATCAACCAACAAGGTTTTGCCAGCCTTGGCCGCCACTGCATTCACAGATTCGACAGCCTGAAATACGACCATCCTGAGCAGCACCTCTTTTTTCAGCATCCGGCGCTCTTTGGCCTCGACCTGCGATAGTGACAACAAATCCGTCACCAGATTTGTCATCCTCGTGACTTCCTTGGCCATCATCCCCAGAAACTTTTCACGCAGCGCCACATCTTCGATCGCCGGCCCCTGCAAGGTTTCGACAAACCCCGAAATTGCCGTTAGCGGCGAGCGGATTTCATGGCTGACATTTGCAACAAATCCGGTGCGCATCGATTTGACATCTTTTTGAATCGATTCATCCTGGAATGTCAGCAATAATATCCGGGATCCGGCGAAATCCCCGATATCCAGAATAGTCACCAAATAATCCCGACGAAATCCGTTTTTGGCTTTGATCTTTGTGCTGCCGCGACCCGTCAAAACATCGCCCAGAAAGTCCTGTAGCCCCGTTGCCTTTGCCAAAAATTCCTTAAAACCATCCGCGAGGTCAAGCTCTGGAAATTCCTCAAGCGCCGCAATATTGGCCGCAGCCAGCGACAAATCCGCCTTGACCGCAAGCACAGGCACCGCAATGCCGTCAATTATCTGCTTTATGGCGTTCATTGGCTACCTCGGCGCATGGGGTTTACTTTCTTTGAAAGAAGCTTCCCAAAAATCCGCCAGCCAAAGTGGCCAGCCCGACAGCAGGAAAATACATCAAGAATGCGTCCCGCCCGCCAATCCGCTCTAGCGCCATCAAATCAAAGCTGCTGCCAAACATTTTATGGGCCAGAACAACAAAAATAGTGCCAAGCGGAATCCAGATCAAAATTGAAACCGGCGTTTTCACCAAAAATCCGATAAACACATTCAACCCGACAATCATGCCAAATGTGTTGATCACATTAACCAGAGTCATCACCGTAAGGCCCACGGTCAATTTGGGGTCAATCGGGCGCAGATCGGCGCCGCCACGGATCAGGGTGATACCGATAGCAACGATGGCCAACAACAACGTCAGAACCAGAAATGTTACGATAGTGCGTTTTCCGCTCATTTATATCACCTTTTCAAAATCTGTTAAAGTTATGATCTGACTATTGACTGGCTGGATGCAGTGCAACAGTTTTAGAACACGCAATCAAGTGCTAAACACAATAACATACCGGTCGAAAACCAAAAACAGCCCCCAGACCAAACACGGCATGGGGGCTGATAACAGGATCAGAACATTAAGCGTTTAGAACTTCCAGGTCAGGTTCATTTTGATATTGCGCTCGGCACCGGGCAGACCATTCACAGGATCATAGCTTTTATCAAAAAGGTTGTTAAAGCTGGCATTCAGTTGCAAATTATCGGTTATCGCGGCTTCTGTAGCAATATTAAAGGTTGCATAGCCCGATGTCGTTTTGGACACCGCTCCGCGACTAAGGTTCCAAACCTCGCCTTCTCCTTCAATATAGGCATCTAGACTTCCGGCGATACCATTTCTCAACTCCCAATCATAACGCACACCAACTTTACCAAAGACTTCAGGAATGTTACTGGCATAACTTGCATTAAGCTTACGGCGCATCCAGGTCGCCGAGATATACGGGGTGAGATTACTGTTGCCGATAGTGTGTTCCGCATACAGCTCAAGCCCAAACGTTTTTGCCTTATTAATATTTACATAAGTCAACTGGCCTGCAGGAACGCCTGGACGCATATCAGGCGCACGACCGATGTAATCTTCAGCCTCGGTATAAAACATGGTCGCATCCACGACACTCGTTCCATTATCAAACCGCGCACCAATTTCGGCTGTCGTTGAGCTTTCCGGTTTTAGATTTGGATTACCGTTAATAACGCTTCTGGTACTGGTGGTTACAAACATCTGCGTTAAATTTGGATAGGTATAGCCTTGGTTAACACCAAACCTCAAAGACATCTGCTCGCTAGGTTTCCAAACCAAAGCAGCAGAACCCAGCAGGCGACTGTCAGAATTTGAACTTAAAGGGCTGTGATTGCTAAATTCTAAATCTGCGTCGACCTTATAATAACGGGCTCCAAGAAAGGCCGTGAGCTTGTCGTTTAGCTCTGCTTCATGTAGCGCATAGATCGAAAATGTCTTAATTCTGGCCTTGTCGTGAGTGGCAGGTCCACGGCTGGTTTTGAAGGTGTCTATATAATCGTTTTCATATTCCAGGCCAATTTTGGTCCGGTGCCTTTGGCTAAATTCCAAAACCGCATCAACATTAAAACCATAGGCGATCGCTTCGTCCGTACTGGTGCTTCCAAACGGGCTAATAAATTCACGGTCAACGGTTTGGTGATAGGTGTTGGCCGTTAATTTGCTCATCCAGGGTGCCAGATCCGTGCCTTGATAATAAAGCCCGACCTTGCTCAGATCACGCTTTGGTAGCTGAACGAACATACCGGGTCTGCCGAATGATACATTTGTAGACATATCCAGATCTTGCAGTTTCAAGGCAAAATAATGGTTGCCGGCTGTATAGCCCAGATGCGTTGAAATATTACGGTTTTCAAAATCTGAAGGCGACCAAGGCCCGTCCGGTGTTTCAATATCGTCCAGATCCGTTTTACCTAAATTCAGTCGATAATCAAAATTTCCCATTTTGCCATGCAAGGACAGGTTTGTGCTATAGCCTTTTGTGGCCGAAAAATAGCTGGCCGAGAAACTGCCGCCAAACGGTTTACCCCCACCTTTTTTTGTAATGATGTTTACGACGCCACCAATCGCGCGCGTGCCACCCACAACCGAAGACGAGCCACGTATGATCTCGATGCGCTCAACAGTTGCTGGATCAACCAGAATTGGCGTTCCCTTCCCCATACCGTTATGATCAGTCAACGCCTGACCATCAATTTTAATCAATACGCGGTTACCGCCTTCACCGCGGATTATCACCCGCTCAAAGCCGCCGCTCTCAATCCGCAAACCCGGAACGCCTCGCAGTAAATCCCCTACCGTCTGCGGCGCCAGACGCTTTATGTCCTCTGCATTGATCACCGTAACCGAGGCAGGGCTATCCATCACCGTGGTTTCCAACCCCGATCCGAACAGGGTGATCTCTCCCAGATCCAGCCACGGATCATTTGTGTTATCTTGCGCGGACACATTTGTGCCGGCCGTCAATCCAACGATCAACGCCATAGCCGAAACGGCCGTAAATTTCATTTTGTAGTTTTGCATTTTCCATCACCCCATGATGTTTTTGGTTATTTGCGTTCAACAACAAAACATCTTCAAAACCTCCGAGTGGTAGTCTGAAAACTATGCTGCGAAACCTAGCAAATAGCTGGGGTAAGCAAGCCGCCCGAAAAATTACGGGCAATTGATTCTTGACATAGCAGATAGCAAATATTCTGCGCTTGATCTATATCAAAGCGTCAAAATTTTATGGCTGAGACAACTTGTCCAGACCGGCAAAGCCGCTTGCAAATTTAGGCGGCTCTAATAAACGTCCCGCAAATAACGTTTTTCGCGCTTCAGGGTTTTCACATAATCTTCGGCATTTTCCGCAGACATGCCACCCTCAAGCTGGATAATTTCTGTCAGCGCCGCATCGACATCACGCGCCATTCGCAGCGCATCACCACAAACATAAAAATGCCCGCCCTCTTGCAACCAGCCAAACAGCGCCTTGCCGTTTTGGCACATCCGGTCTTGCACATAAACCTTTTCGGCCTGATCGCGTGAAAATGCCAGATCAAGCCGCGTCAGCAACCCCGACTTGCTCATCTCGCCAATTTGGGCCTCGTAAATAAAATCGCTTTCACGGTGCTGATCACCAAAGAACAACCAGTTTTTGCCTTTGGCCCCGCGCGCCTGACGCTCCTCCAGAAACGCACGAAACGGTGCAATTCCTGTGCCCGGCCCAACCATGATCATCGGCGCGTCATCATCGGCCGGCACCCGAAACGATTTGTTCGGAGTCATGAAAATACCGGCTTCTTGGCCCACAACGGCCTGATCGGATAAAAATGTCGAACAAACCCCCAAATGCGGACGCCTGTCATAAGTCCAGCGCACAGCCGCAACCGTCAAATGCACCTCGCCCGCATGCGCCTTGGGGCTTGAGGAAATCGAATAGGCCCGATGTTGCAACGGCTTTAACCAGCCCAGCAGCTCCTCGGGATCAACCGCCAGATCAGGTTTTAAATTCAGCAAATCAAGCGTGTCGCGCCCCCAAAGAAAACTTTCCAGCGCTTCTTTATCGCCATTGCTCAGAATGCGGTTTAATTCTTCATGGCCCGATTTATCGGCAACCGCGTTGATCAAACCCTTTGGCGGCGTCATGATTTCAAACTTATGCGTCAGCAGCGCGCCCAGCGGCGCATCATGGCCATTCACAGCCGCATCAAAACCGCCGTTCACCCGTTTCAGCATCAAATCAACCAGCCCGGAATTATTCACCGGCATCACGCCCATGGCATCACCGGCCTCGTATTGCAGCCCGCTATCGGCCAAATCAAAGGCAATATGACGGATTTCCTTGGCCGATTTAGGGCCGGACAAACAATGGTTATCAACGACCTTGGACAGATACGGATTTTTGCGCGTCCAGCCGGATTTGGCCGGTTTTTTGGGTGTGGGCAGGGCGGCGGCATCCAGATCGTCATCCGAAATCAACGGCAAGGTCGAGGCCACCCATTCGCTGGCCATATCTTCAAAATCCACATCGCAATCCACGCGCGCAGACAGGCGCACCGCACCCAATTGCTCAAGGCGTGTGTCCAGCAATTTACCGGCCTGACAAAACTCGTCATAGCCGGTATCGCCCAGCGCCAGAACGCCGTATTTCAAACCCTCGAGCCGCGGGGCAGAAGTGGCTGACAGCGCATCCCAAAACAGCTCGGCATTATCGGGCATTTCACCCTCGCCATAGGTCGAAATCACAACAATCAGCTGCTTCATCGCCGACAATTGCTCCATTTCAATGGCATCCAGCTCAGACACAACAGGCGAAAAACCGATGGATTTGGCCATTTCCGCGGCCTCTTCTGCCACCGCTTCAGCGTTGCCGGTTTGGGTGCCGTAAAGAATATCCAGCGTCGGTGCGGCGCTGTTATCCTCGCCGGTATCGCGGGCCTGAACACCGGCCAAATAGCCCGATAACCAAGCGCGCTGACTGTCCGAAAACGGGGCATCTTCTGAAATATACGGTGTGATCATGACGCGCTCCTTTGGGCTGCGGCGATATCGGGCAAGGCACTTTTTGCAAACAATTCCTCAAAGCTGGGGATGTGGCCCAATTGCTCGCGGTTTTTGCGGCTTTGATACAGGATCCAGCCGTAAGTGCCGGGGCTGTCCATCGACAGAATATTGCGCAAACTTAGCGCGCGCTTGAAATCATTCAGACGTTTGCTGGCAACCAAAGTGGCCAGCCCCGCATCATCGTAATCGGCAATCGCGGCGCGGGCGTGTTTGGCCAGCTGGCTCATCAAGGCAAAATCTTCGGTCAGAATTAGATTTCGCGTGATTTTCTGCACCTTGGCATCGCTGGAATTTGCGCCAGTGCGCTTGGCGGCAATGCGCTGCGCGGTTTCCAGAACCGTCCAGCTGTTTAGCAATTTATACATTTCTTCGGTATCGGTTTCGCCCATGTTTGGCACAATACCCAGCTGCACCGGAACACCGGTTTTCCAGGCCTTTTTCATCTTGATAATCTGATGATTCGATAGCGCTGTTGCCAATTCCTCGGTCAAATCCTTGCGCGATTTAACGGCCAAAATAGCGTCGAAATCCTGATATTGCAACAAAGCCCGCGGCATGATGTAGGAAAAATTCCCGCGCTCTTTTTCCCAGTTATCCAGCAGCTGCGCCGCCTTGGCCGAACCGGTCGCCTCAAGATGCCATTCCAGCATTTGATGCACCGCGGCGGCGTGCAAATCGGCGTGATCGCTGCCATCGCCCAGTGACCCCGTAAACACCGAATCCTTGGCAATCGACTGCTCAAGCATAGCCTCGGGATCATATTGATAGGCAAAACCGCCCGACATTCCGTTGCCGAAACCTTTGGCAAAACCGCCAATATTCAGCACCGCACCGTTGGTCATATATTCGGCGCAGAAATCGCCCACACCCTCGACAACCACAGTCGCGCCAGAATTTCGCACCGCAAACCGATCGCCCGCCTGCCCCTCGATAAACGTGCGCCCGCCGGTTGCACCAAACAGCGCGAAATTGCCAATCAGCACATTTTCACCGGCACCCGTGCCGCCACCTTTGGGCGCTTTCACGATAATTTCACCACCGCAAGCGCCCTTGCCAACGCCGTCATTACACGTCCCGGTGTGCTCCAACATCATGCCGTCATTGCACCACGCGCCAAAGCTTTGACCGGCCGATCCATGCGTCACCACCCGAACCGTGCGCGGCCCAAAGAAATGCCGCCCCTGCATATCGGTCATCACCGCAGGCAGCGCACCGGCATCGGGCAATTCATGGTTCAACATCCGTTCAATATCCAGCGACAATTGCCCGCCAACGGTTTTGTCGCGGTTGTTCAGGCTGTGATTGCCGCGAAACTCAAAACAGGCGCGCTTGCCATCCACCAAGGACGATTTCACCATGTCGATCAAGCTGTCGTCAAAGCCGAAATCACGCTCTAGATAGACCGGATTTTCAACCTTGATTTCAGGCACATTCGTTAACATCTGGCGCATGTTCAGCTGACCAACCGAGGACGGATGATCCAGCAAATGCAACAGATCGGCCCGACCACGGGATTCATCCAGACTGCGCAAACCCAAACGCGACAGGATCTCGCGCACCTCATGGGCCAAATTCAGCAAATATTGCGCCAAGGCGCGCGGATCACCGTCGAATACTTCGGCGTTTGTGGTCAGCCCGGCGGGGCATTTCACGTTGCAATTTTTGGCCATCACGCATTTCAACATCATCAACGCCGTGGTGCCAAATTCAAAACTATCCGCCCCCATCAAAGACGCCTTGACCACGTCCGATCCGGTCTGAAACGCGCCCGATCCGCGCAAAATCACCTTGGCGCGCAAACCCGTGGCGCATAACGCCTGATGCACCTCGGCGATCCCCAATTCAGCCGCGCGGCCCGTGTATTTTAGCGACGTCACCGCCGCCGCACCCGTGCCGCCCGTGTTACCGGCCACGTTGATCACATCGGCACCCGCCTTGGCCACGCCAACCGCGATGGTGCCGATACCTTCCGAGCTAACCAGTTTCACCACCACCTTGACGCGGGCGGCTTTGGCATCGTGAATCAGCTGGGCCAGATCTTCGATGGAATAGGTGTCGTGATGCGGCGGAGGCGAGATCAGCTCGACCCCCGGCGTGCCACCGCGCGCGGCCGCAATTTCAACCGTGACCTTGGCGGCCGGCAGCTGGCCACCCTCGCCGGGCTTGGCGCCTTGACCGATTTTAATCTCGATTTGCTCAAGATTGGGATCCGATAAATACCCCGCCCAAACCCCGAACCGACCCGAGGCAAACTGCTTGATCTTCGAGGCCCTGATCGTGCCGTAACGGGTGATATGTTCGCCGCCCTCGCCCGAGTTTGACATCCCGCCGGCCATGTTGGTGCCATGCGCCACCATTTCATGCGCGGCCGCTACCAACGCACCGTGGCTCATCGCGCCCGAGGCCAAACGCGGGGTGATTTCACTGGCCGGTTGCACGTCTTTTAACGCCACCGGATCGGCACAAGCCACGACGCGCGACAGATAATCCTGCGCCGGACCTATCGCTTGCAAATGCAGCGCGCCACATTCCAGCCAATGGCCGGTAATGTTCTTTCTAAACCGTTCAACCAACGTCTGTGATACGGCGTCCAAACGCCCGATATCGCCCGCATTAGGGCCTGTCAGGGTGATCTTGTATTGGCCATCAGAAATCGTTTCGCAAAGAATGCCTCGAATGACAAAATCACGGTTTCCGGCCCGATTGAACAGCATCATTTCACGCTTGATATCGGCAACTTTGGTCAGCTTGGAAATATCGGCCGGAAAGGCCAGAACATCGCGCAAAGCAGCGGGGCGACTGTGGCGTTC
>CAYSBD010000026.1:13912-23290 GCA_964429175.1 uncultured Marinosulfonomonas sp. | reverse complement strand
TGCCGACCCAAAAACGGCGCTGTCAAACAAACGGTTCCCGTGGCTGACCTCGCGCAAGATCGAGCTGGGCATGTGCCCCGTTCACGCCATCCGCGTGGCCTATACCGGCGAGCTGGGCTGGGAGCTGCATCACCCGATTGAAATGCAGAATTACCTGTTTGATCTGATCACCAAGACGGGTGCGGAGCATGGTTTGAAACTGGTCGGGGCGCGGGCGCAAAACTGGTTGCGGCAGGAAAAATCCTACCGTGCTTTTGGCACCGAGCTGGGTCGTGACGCCACCCCGCTCGAGGCGGGTTTGCCGCGATTTGTCAATTTGGAGAAAGACTATCATGGCAAGGCCGCGATGCTTGAAACCGGTGTGCGGTCTACATGTGTGACCTTGTTGATTGACGGGCCGGGTGATGCCGATCCTTGGGGGCGTGAGGCGTTGTTTTTTGATGGAAAACGCGTTG
Source organism: uncultured Marinosulfonomonas sp. (assembly GCA_964429175.1). Classification (GTDB taxonomy): domain Bacteria; phylum Pseudomonadota; class Alphaproteobacteria; order Rhodobacterales; family Rhodobacteraceae; genus Profundibacter. Next base: position 22,835 of record CAYSBD010000026.1, on the reverse strand, counting down.
GCCGTTTGACCTCTGGCGGGTATTCGGTGGCGTTTGAAAAATCTATCGCCATGGGATATGTACCGCCGGAATTGGCCGGGGTTGGAACCAAATTCAAGGTGCGGATGTTTCGCGAGCTGTGGGATGCTGTCGTGGTCCAGGACAGCCCGTATGATCCGAAAAATACAACTATTCGGATGGATGGGTGAAAGAGATTTTTTGCCTCCGGCGGGGATATTTTTAGAACAATAATAGGTTATTGGGGGAATGCTTTCCAAGCAAGGCGGGTTCGGCTGGCTGCTGTCCATAAAGTCAGGGCTGCGAATGCTGTGGCGAGATATGCAAAGCTGGACGGCCAGATCAGGCAGATTGCAAAAAAGCCGATGGTTTCGGTGCCTTCGATTAACCCCGTGGCATGGAAATGCGATTTTTCGCCGTTTAGGTGGGTTTCGTGCCGGTCTTTCTCGTGCCGGTGTTTTTCGGCCAGAATTGCGTAGCCCAGAAAGCTGGCCGCGTTGATGAAAAAGCTGGCCAATAAAAACGCACCTGCGACCCCGTTCTGGGCCGGGTTAAACAACACAAAGCCAAGCGGGATTGCGGCGTAAAAGATGAAATCGGCCAGAATATCGAAATATCCGCCAAAGGCTGTCGGGGTTGTCGCGCGGGCAACGGCACCGTCCAGACCGTCAAGCAGGCGCGAGGTAATCGCAAAGAGCAAAGCCAGCCAAAACAGCCCGAAGGCGATGCAAATTGCAGCGATCAGCCCAAGCGCCAACCCCGCAGCCGTAAGCGTGTTTGCGCGCACCCCGCGACCGGCCAGCCAACCCGCCGTCCGGTTCAAGGTTTTGTCGATCACAGGGCGCAGGTGACGGTCAAACACGGGCGGGCTGTCTAGGTTTCCCCAACCAGTTGATCCCACGCATCCAGCGCTTTGGCACCATACATCAATGCCGGTCCGCCGCCCATCTGGATGGCCATTGCCACCACATCGGCCACTTCTTCGCGGGTTCCGCCTGCGCGCGCCAAGGCCTGAACGTGAAAGCCGATGCAGTCGGTGCAGCGATCGGAAATTGCAATACCAAGCGCCACCAGTTCTTTGGTTTTAACGTCCAGAGCGCCGTTGTCTTTTACCGCAGCACTTAAGGTTTGAAAGCCTTTGGCCGTTTCGGGGATAGCCTTGTTCAGGTTGCGGATCTGGTTTTTAGTGTTGCTTAAGTATGCTTTCCAATCCATGGGGGATGTCCTTTTGGGTTATGTTGAAGCTTGAGGCATATCTAATCGTCATTGCCGATGATTTCAACCAGATCTGGCCGCAGCCGGATTAGCGGATCAGCCGTGCCAAAATGAAAAAAGGCCCGAACATGCCGGGCCTTTTTATGTTTAATCTCGCGGCGTTAAATTAGCCGGGAATGTCGCCGGAAATGCCTTCGACGAAGAATTTAATTCCGCGCAAAGCCGCGTCATCGGCCACTTCGCCGTCTTTCAGCCAGACCGATCCGTCCTGTTTGTTCAGGGGGCCTGTGAAGGGGTGAAAAGTGCCCGCGACAATCGCGTCACGCATTTCGGCCGCCTCGGCGCGCAGCTCGGCTGGCATTTCTTCTGAAAATTCGCCAATCACAACCATGCCTTTGTCAATGCCGTGCCAAGTGGATTTGCTTTCCCAAGTGCCATCCATAACCGCCTGAACGCGCTCGATATAATAAGGTCCCCAATCGGTCACAATCGCGGACAAACGTGGTTTTGGTGCGTATTGCAGCATGTCATCGGCCTGACCAAAACCATAGCCGCCCAGATCGGCCAGCGTGGCCAAAGGTGCGGTGGAATCGGTGTGGGCGAAAATCACATCAACACCTTGCTGGATTAACGCCTTGGTTGCATCGGCCTCTTTTGCCGGGTCAAACCATGTGTACAACCAGATGATTTTCATTTCCACATCCGGGTTTGCATTGCGGGCGTGGATGAAGGATGCGTTGATGCCGCGGATCACTTCGGGGATCGGGAACGAGGCGATATAGCCGATCTTGTTGGTCTTGGTCATGTTGCCCGCGATGTGGCCCATGATGGCGCGACCCTCGTAAAAACGGGCCGAATAAGTCGACATGTTGGGCGCGGTTTTATAGCCCGTGGCGTGCTCGAATTTCACGTCGGGGAATTTGGCGGCAACGGCCAGTGTCGAATCCATGTAACCAAAAGAAGTGGTGAAAATAATGTCGATGCCCGATAGCGCCATCTGGGTCATGACCCGCTGGGCATCGGCACCTTTTGGCACGCTTTCAACGAAAGATGTGATCACCTTGTCGCCGAACTCTTCCTGAACGGCTTTGCGTCCGGCATCGTGGTTAAACGTCCAGCCGCCATCGCCGACGGTTCCGACATAAACAAATCCGACTTTGGTCGGCTCGGCCGCAACGGCGCTAACCGTCAAACCCAGTGCGACAGCAGCACCGGCAAATACGTTTTTAAATGATCTCATTTTGGCTTTCCCTTGTTGGTAATTTGTGCAGATTTTTGTTCTTTAACAGATTCGCGCGCCGGCTTCTGCTTTTTCTTTCGCTTTTTAAACGGTTTTTCGGGGTTTTGGGTTTCCAGCAGCGCCGTTGTCACAATAGCCGCCGGCACCGCCACCACTCCGAGACCAATGAACAAAACGAAGGTGGTAAATATTCGCCCCCCCGTTGTGATCGGATAAAGGTCGCCGTAGCCCACCGTGGTAAACGATGCCACAGCCCACCAAAGGCTCATCGGGATCGAGGAAAAATTCTCGGGCTGGGCCTCGTGCTCGAAAATGTAAATGCCGACAGCCGAGATATAAAGGATTAACCCCGACAGCACGATGAACACGATCAATTCGCCCTTGACCATATTAAAGGCCACAAACAAGCGGTCAAACGCGGTTGAAGTGCGAAACAGTTTTAACAGACGCACCAGCCGGATCAGCCGGATTACGCGCACCACTTGCCATTGCGGATGAATAAGCGCCAAGGCGGGCAGGCAGGCAATCAGATCAATAATCCCCCAGAAACTAAACGCATATTTCAGCGGATTTGCCGAACATGTCAGGCGCAGGATATATTCCGAAACAAAGACAGACAGCACAAATACTTCGAACCAGATCAATGTGTTATACGCCCAAACGGGTAGGTTTTTAACCGTTTCAAGCGATATGGCCACGGCCGATAACAAAATAACCAGATGAAGAAAAAAGGCGATCCCGCGGCCAGCTCGGGCGTGGGTTCCGTCAAGGGTTTCGATGATGTCAGACCGGGTGATCATGGGGCTAATTCGAGGCATGAAAAATACGCCCAAGGGCCGCGGGTGCCCCGGCTGTGCGTGATTTTCGGGCCGAAATAAACACCAAAACAAGGATGGTAATCAGGTAGGGCGACATGGCAAGATACTGCACCGGAATGGCAACCCCCGAGGCCTGCAAGTTAAATTGCAACACGGTGACACCGCCGAAAATATAGGCCCCCACCAGCACGCGCCATGGCCGCCAGCCGCCAAATACCACGATCGCCAGCGCAATCCAGCCAGCACCTGCCGTCATGCCTTCGGTCCAGATCGGCACCCGGATCAGCGACAGATACGCCCCGCCCAGCCCCGCACAAGCGCCGCCAAACATGATGGCCAAAAACCGGATGCGCACCACTTTGTAGCCCAGCGCATGGGCCGCATCGTGGTTTTCGCCAACCGCGCGAAGAATCAAGCCAACGCGGGTATATTTCAACACAAACCACGTCGCCGCCGTTAAGATGATCGCGAAATAAACCATCGGGTCATGGCGAAATAAAATTGTTCCCAGCACCGGAATATCGGCTAAAAACGGGATGTGTAAATTCGCGGTCGAGGGCGGGATCAGCCCATCAAAATCCTTACCGATCAGGGCCGACAACCCCAGTCCAAACAAGGTTAACGCAAGGCCGGAAGCCACCTGATTTGCCAGCAAAACCTGCGTTAAAAAGGCAAATAACATCGACATCACCGCGCCGGCCACCGCCGCTCCGATGAAACCCAGCAGCGGGCTTTGAGTCTTTACCGCAATGGCAAATCCGCAAATCGCGCCGATAATCATCATGCCCTCGACCCCAAGGTTCAGAACACCGGATTTTTCCGCGATCAGCTCTCCGATAGCGGCCAGCAAAATTGGCGTGGCGGCAACCATCAATGACGCGATCAGCAGGGCGGGGTTGATTGTAGAAAAATCCATTACGCGGCCTTTCGTGTTTTAAGACGGATGCGAAAATTTGACAGCACATCCATTGCCAGCAGGAAAAACAACAGCATCCCCTGAAAGGCCTGAATAGAAGCCGCAGGCAGCCCCATCATCAATTGCGCCAGATCCCCGCCGATATAAGTCAGCGCCATCAGCAATCCGGCCAGCAAAATTCCAACCGGATGCAACCGGCCCAAAAAGGCCACGATAATCGCGGTAAACCCGTAGCCCTGATTGAAACTGGTGCTGATTTGTCCGGCCGGTCCCGTCACCTCGAACATACCGGCCAGACCTGCCAGCAGTCCGGAAATCCCGAGGCACAGGATGATCAGCCGGTTCGGATTCACCCCGCTGAATTTGGCGGCGCGCGGTGCTTGACCGGCAAGGGTAATTTGATAGCCCAGAATGTGGCGGCTCATGATAATATAGGCAAAAATCACCGCAATAAAGGCAGCAACCACGCCCCAATGCATACCGGTGCCAGCGATTAATTCGGCGTTATGGGCGGCCTCGAAATGTTGAAAATTGCGCGATCCGGGAAAGCCGTGACCATCGGGATTGCGCAGCAGCCCCAGCGACATGGCGGCCATAATATGTTGGGCCACATAAACCAGCAGCAAGGATACCAGAATTTCATTGGTATGAAAACGAGTGCGTAAAATCGCCGGTATCATCGCCCAGAGCCAACCGCCAAACGCCCCCGCAACGATCATTGCCGGAAAGATAAAAAAGCTGTCGGTGGGGTAAAACGCAAGCCCTAAACCGGCGGCCGCCAGCGCCCCGATAATATACTGGCCCTCGGCGCCGATGTTCCAGATTCCGGCCCGAAACCCGAACGATAAACCAATCGCAATCAAGATCAGCGGCCCCGCCTTGATCAATAATTGAGGCCGTGAAAAGCTGGCAAATTGTTCGCTAAATAATGGGTCCCAAAAAATTATCCGGATCGCCTCGAACGGGTTTTTGCCCAGCATTGCAAACATAATTCCGCCGGCAATCATCGTGGCCAAAACGGCCAAAACGGGGGTTGCAATGGTCCATGCTTTTGATGGAACGGGGCGCCTTTCCAGTCTAAACATTGGCCACCTCCGCGCCGTGGCCGCCACCCAGCATCAAGCCGATTTCTTCAACGCTCAGATCTTTGGCGGGGCGGGGCGGCGTTAAAATTCCGGCGTTTAGGGCGCAAAAATTATCCGATATTTCCATCAATTCATCCAGATCCTGCGAAATCACCACAATGGCTGTGCCTTTTGCGGCCAAATCCAGCAAAGATTGGCGGATTTGCACCGCAGCCGATGCATCAACGCCCCAAGTCGGCTGGTTCACAATTAAAACGCGCGGGTCTTGCAACACCTCGCGGCCAATGACGAATTTTTGTAAATTGCCCCCCGAAAGCGCGCGCGCGGCCGTGCCTGCGCCGGGGGTGCGCACATCGAATTTGGCAATGATTTCGTCGGCATATTTGCGGGTTTTCTCCCAATCCACAAAACCGTTTTTCACCAGATTTTTGCGCGGGGCGGCGGTTAATAATGTGTTTTCCGTCAGACTCATGTCGGGCGCGGCGGCGTGGCCCAGCCGTTCTTCGGGGGCGGCCAAAACCCCCATTTTGCGCCGCGCGTTCGGGCCGATATTGCCAATCGGGATGCCATTAAACCGGGTGGTGCGCGCCTTTCCCGTGGTTTCGCCGGAAATCGCGGCTAGCAATTCTTCCTGCCCGTTGCCCGCCACGCCGCCAATGCCCAAAATTTCGCCCGCGCGCACGTTCATGTTGATGTTTTTCAGCGCCGTGCCAAATTGCGATCTGGAGGGGGCGTTCAAATTATCAATTTTCAAAACCACATCGCCAAATTCAGTGGCTTGGCGCAGCGGTTCGTGCAAAGAGCTGCCGACCATCATTTCGGCCAGCGCGCGGGCAGATTTTTGCTGTGGGGTGCAGGTCGCAACCACCTTGCCGGCGCGCAAAATCGTGGCATGATCACAAATCGTGCGGATTTCTTCGAGCTTGTGGGAAATATACAAAATCGCGGTGCCTTCTTTGGCAAGTTGGCGCAGGGTTTTAAATAATATTTTAACCTCTTGCGGGGTTAATACCGAGGTCGGCTCATCCATAATCAGCAGCTTGGGGTCCTGCAGCAAACAGCGGATAATTTCGACGCGCTGGCGCTCGCCTGCCGATAGATCACCGACCAAACGATGCGGGTCAAGCGGCAGGCCGTAATCACGGCTGACCTTGCTGATGCGGGCGGCTAATTCGCGCTGTTTGGGCGGGTTTTCCATACCCAGCGCGATATTCTCGGCCACATCCAGCGCCTCGAATAAAGAAAAATGCTGAAATACCATGGCGATACCGGCCAGCCTTGCCGCGCGTGGCTCGGAGGGGGCAAAGTCATTTCCCAACAGGCTCATCTGGCCGGAATTAGGGCGCACCAAGCCGTAGATCATTTTTACCAAGGTAGATTTTCCCGCGCCATTTTCGCCCAGCAACGCGTGGATTTCGCCTTTGTCGATGTTAAAGGAAACATCATCATTGGCAATAACCCCCGGATAAGCCTTGGTTAATCCGTTAATTTCCAACAATTTTTGCGCCATTTATCCGTTCCCCGTCCAAGATGCCCTTTTGCGGATTCTATTTTTGGTCACCTGTGCAATAACCCGTAGACGATCCCGACTGCAATCGCTTGTGGCTCTTTTCCCAGCGCGGGCGTGCCAATCGGGCAGCTTATGCGGCCTATTTGATCAACAGAATGACCCATTTTTTGCAATCCTGCGCGAAAGCGGGCCCATTTGGTTTTTGAGCCGATCAAGCCGGCAGCCGCAAAGCCGTGGCCAAGCAGCGCGTGACAAATTTCAAGGTCACAGCGGTGGCTTTTGGTCATCACAAAATGACGGGCGTTGGGGGGGCGTGTTGAACCAGACCGGCCATTTCGGGCGCGGTTAGCAGCGTAATGTTTTCACCCAAATCCGCAGGCATCCGGCTGGCGGCATTATCAATCAGGGTGACGGAAAAATCAGACAACGGCGCCAGCATCATGGCCGTTGCGCGCCCGACGTGACCTGCGCCAAATATCCAGATCGGAGTTGTGGGGGCTTGCAGGGTTTCGGCCAACCAGCCGGCGATCATAATGGGGCAAGTGATTGGCTGCTCCACGGTCTGCGGCATGGTTTTGGCTGCATTTTTATCAACAGGGCGCAGAAATATTTCCGTGCCTGTTTGGGGTAAATTAGCCATGCTGAATTTCTCGAACACCAAATCCACCCGCCCGCCACAGCATTGATCAATCGCGGGTCCCAACGCCTCTGAGCGCTGCATCACCGGCACCCCGTCGACCAACATTTTGCGCGCGATTTCGGTGGCTCTATATTCCAGTGCGCCGCCGCCAATAGTGCCCGATTGGCCATCCTGCCAGACCAGCATAACAGCACCAGGCCCGCGCGGAACAGAACCCCGCGCACCGCTAACCAATACCCGTACCACTGTGCCATGGGCTTGAATACAGGCTGCTATCTCGGGGCGATTAAAACGCATGCGCCTGCATCCGCTTTACGGCCATCAAAATCCGCTCGGGCGTGGCGGGTGCATCAAGCGCCGGATACGATGTGCCGCAAGCCGCCACCGCATCCGATAACGCCATCAGGGCCGAAACACCGTGCACAAAAGGCGGCTCGCCCACGGCTTTTGAGCGGTAAATCGTATCCTCGCGGTTGTCGTTATTCCACAGCGCCACATTGAAAATCTGCGGACGATCCGAGCAGGCCGGAATTTTATAAGTCGACGGCGCGTGCGTACGCAAACGGCCCTGATTATCCCAGACCAGCTCCTCCATCGTTAGCCACCCCGCGCCCTGAACATAAGCGCCCTCAACCTGCCCGATATCCAGATCAGGGTTCAGCGATCTGCCCGCATCGTGCAAAATATCGGCCCGCAAAATTCGGTTTTCGCCGGTCAGGGTGTCAATCACCACCTCGGTTACGGCCGCGCCATAGGCAAAATATAAAAACGGCCGACCGCGTCCCTGAACCCGATCCCACTGAATTTTCGGGGTCTTGTAAAACCCGGTGGCCGACAGACTAACGCGGCCCTCATAAGCCAGCTGCGCGGCGCGGGCAAAAGAAAACTGGCGGTGCCCCACATTGACCATTCCATCCTCAAATACCACATCGCCAACCGATTTTCCCTGCTGATCGGCCAAAAACGCAGCAATGCGGCCGCGCAACGTCTCGCAGGCCGCTTTAACCGCCATCCCGTTCAAATCCGACCCGCTCGAGGCCGCGGTCGCCGAAGTATTGGGCACCTTGGCCGTGTCGGTTGCGGTGATTTTGATCACATCCATCCCGACGCCAAACACCGTTGCGGCTACTTGTGCCACCTTTTGAAATAATCCCTGCCCCATTTCGGTGCCGCCATGGTTTAAATGGATGGATCCGTCCTGATAAATATGAACCAAAGCACCGGCCTGATTTAGATGCGTCAGGGTAAAACTGATACCAAATTTCACCGGCGTCAAAGCGATACCTTTTTTTAAAACGGGGCTGTCGCGGTTCCAGATTCCAATCGCGCCGCGCCAGATAATCCGAACGGACCACCAAATCATCCACCAGCTCATGCAGCACAAAATCTTCAATCTGCTGCCCGTAAGGCGTGCTCTGATTCGCGGCCCCTTTCTTCTTGCCCAAAATACCTCCCGCGCGGAGCGCATAAAAGTTCTTCTGGCGCACCGTCAGCGGATCAAG
>CAYSBD010000026.1:2570-13812 GCA_964429175.1 uncultured Marinosulfonomonas sp. | reverse complement strand
AGGGCTTTGCCAACGCTCATGGCATTACCCCCAGCACGTTTGTCGGCACGCCTTGGCTGTCGTAAAAGCAGCGCAGCAGCATGTTTTGGGCCGTTTGCAGGCGGTATCCGCCCGAGGCCCGCATGTCCGACATTGGTGTATAATCGGCCGCAAATTTTTCGCAGGCGGCCGTGATGGTTTGCATCGTCCAAGGCTGGTCAATCAACGCGGCTTCGACGTGGCGGGCGCGCCGGGGGGGGGCCGCCATACCGCCAAAAGCAATGCGTGCAGTTGTTATTTTTTCGGCCTCGACCACAATATTAAAACAGCCGCAAACCGCGGAAATATCCTGATCAAAGCGTTTGGATAATTTATAGCAGCGCAGATTATCGGCCTGTTTGGCAATGCTGACGGCTTGGATAAATTCGCCCGGCTTGCGATCCTGTTTGCCGTATTCGATAAAAAAATCCTCAAGCGCCAGTTCGCGCGTTTCCTGCCCGCGCCGCAAATGCAAAACCGCCCCCAAAGCAATCAGCGCAGGCGGTGCGTCACCGATCGGCGATCCGTTGGCAATATTGCCGCCAATCGTGGCCGCATTGCGAATTTGGGTCGATGCAAAACGGCGTAACATCGCGGCAAATGACGGGTGGTGATCTTGCATTAATTGCTCAAATTCGGTGACCGTGACACCTGCGCCAAACCGAATTTCATCGCCGGTAATTTTGATCTGTTTCAGCTCTTTTATGCGGTTTAAAAACGCGACCTTGGGCAAGTCCATCAAACGTTTGGTCAGCCATAAACCAACATCCGTCGCCCCGCCAATCAAGGTGGCATCCGGGTTGTCCAGATACCACTGCGCAAACGTATCCAAGCGGTCCGTTTTGTGGGGCGACTCTAATCCCGAAACACCCTACAAACCCTTCAAATCATTATACATCCAGTCAGGAACGGCTGCGTTCTCTACCGCCTCGGCCGCCCGAATAATCGGTGCATAACCCGTGCAGCGGCACAGGTTTCCGGCCAGTTGCTGATCGTGGTTTGTGGCCCCGTTTAAATGCGCCGTGGCCAGTGACACCACGATGCCCGGCGTGCAAAATCCGCATTGCGACCCGTGCTGCGCCACCATCGCGTCCTGCACCGGATGCGCGGTGCCACCCGGGCCGGTTATGCCCTCGATTGTGCGCAATGCTTTGCCGTGTAATTGAGGCAGCAAAAGGATGCAGGAGTTCAGCGCCTTTGCGCCACGCTCGTCGCTCACCATCACGGTGCAGGCGCCGCAATCGCCCTCGTTGCAGCCCTCTTTGGTTCCGGTCAATAATCTGGTTTCGCGCAGACAGTCCAGCAAGGTGCGCGTGGCAGGTTCGCTGGAAATCTGCATGCGTTCCCCGTTCAGAAGAAACACGATTTCTGGCATTAAATTTTCCGTGCCTTTTCTGTGCCGCGTTCTGTTTTATCCAACATTTCACAGGCCCGCCCGATGCGACGTAAAGCGGGGCTGTGCTCGGTGCCTTCAAGAGAAACCCAAAAGACGCCACAAAGCAATATTTATTTAAAATTGCGGATCTGCGCGCTAATATCGCAATTCGGCCAGCAGCGCAAAATGGTCGCTGGGCCAAACCCCGTCCACAGGTTTATCGCCGACAATCTGGCAGCCGACGACATTCCCGGCCCCGCGCCCCATGGCAAATCCGGTGAAAATATAATCAAGCCGCCGGTTCGGCTCATAGGTCTCGGGGACATGCGGGTTGATGTTATTCCAGGTGAAGCCCACCTTTTCAGAATTGGCAAATGTCCAGGCATCATGAAACACCAGATCCCCGTCAGCGCAGGTGGTTTGGCCCGTCAGCATGCGAATTTCCTCGGAAATGAAATCGGCATTGAAATCGCCACACAGAACCGGCGGAAATTTCCAGTAATGGTTTTTATGGCGCTTGGCGTTAATAAACCGGCACAGATCAATCACCTGTTTTTGCCGGATATGGCTTTGATGCTGTTGCCAGTTCAGATGCGTGCAAAACACCGGTATCCGGCCGCGCGGCCCGTCAATTTCGGCAAAAATTGCAACGCGGTTTTCGTCAATGTCATCCTCGCCATAAAGCGGGGTGATATCATGGTTAACAATCGGCCAGCGCGACAAAATTGCGTTGCCCATATAAGTGCCGTTCATTTTGGCGCCGGGGGCGTAAGCGTAATGATAACCCAGATCATCGGCCAGCTCTTTGGCAAAATTACGGCTGCCATCATCCCAGACCTCTTGCAGCGCGATAACATCGGCATGGGCAGCCTTGAGCGCCGCCAAAATCGCCGGCGCACGTTCTTGCCACGGGCCGAATTGCCACCAGATATTCCAGTTCATTACGCGCAGGAGGGTTTGGATTGGATCGCTTGTCATTTGGCCCTCAAACGTTGAAATTTCACCGCATAAATTACCGATTTTAGCGGGCGGGTCAATTCTTTTGGCAGGCGGGCTGGCTTGGGGCTTTTCAAAGGGGGGTGCCGTGGGCTATTTAACTTTAATGACAGATCCAAAGTTCATCCACCTGCGCCTGCATTCCCAATATTCTTTGCTGGAAGGGGCTGTGCCGGTGAAAAAACTGGCCGCCATGTGCGCGGCCAATAAAATGCCTGCGGTGGCGTTAACCGACAGCAATAATATGTTCGCCGCACTTGAATTTTCGGTTGCTGCCCTGGACGAAGGCGTGCAGCCGATCGTTGGTTGCCAGATCGATCTGGCCTATGATCCGGCGCAGGTTGGTGAAAAGACGCGCGCACCGGCGGCGATGGTGTTTTTGGCCCAAAACGAGCGCGGTTATGAAAACCTGATGAAGCTGAATTCCTGTCTTTACCTGGATAACCACGATCAGTTGCCACAGGTTACTTTGGACGAATTGGCGCAATATGGCGAGGGGCTTATTTGTTTGTCGGGCGGGCCGGACGGGCCGGTTGGAAAATTGCTGCAAACCGCACAAACGACCAAGGCGCAAGCGTTGATGCAGCGTCTGGCAGAGATTTACCCAAGCCGTTTATATGTGGAATTACAAAGGCATCCGGGCGAAGGCGGGCAATGCACCGAGGCCGAGCGCGCCACCGAGCGGGGCTTTGTCGAAATGGCCTATGGGCTGGATTTACCGTTGGTTGCCACTAATGATGTCTATTTTTCCAAGCCCGAAATCTATGAGGCGCATGACGCGTTATTGTGCATTGCCGACGGGGCTTATGTGGATCAGCAAGAGCCGCGCCGCCGTCTGACCTCGCAGCATTATTTCAAATCCCAGCAAGAAATGATCGCGCTGTTTGCCGACCTGCCCGAAGCGGTTTCCAACACGGTTGAAATTGCGCGCCGCTGCGCTTTTGCCAGCTATCGCCGCGACCCGATCTTGCCCAAATTTGCCGATGACGAAGTGGTCGAATTGCGCCGTTTGGCCCAAGAGGGTTTGAAGGCGCGCTTGGCGGTTATTCCGCATGCCGCCGAGGTTAAAGAATACGAAGACCGGCTGGAATTCGAGTTGGGAATTATCGAGGGCATGGGCTTTCCGGGCTATTTCCTGATCGTGGCGGATTTCATCAAATACGCCAAGGATAACAACATTCCGGTGGGTCCGGGGCGTGGTTCGGGCGCGGGATCATTGGTGGCATATTCGCTGCTGATCACCGATCTTGACCCGCTGCGATACGCGCTGTTGTTTGAACGGTTTTTGAACCCCGAACGGGTGTCGATGCCGGATTTCGATATTGATTTTTGCATGAATCGGCGCGAAGAAGTGATTAGTTATGTGCAGGAAAAATACGGCCGTGATCGGGTCGGGCAAATTATCACTTTCGGGGCGCTGCTGTCCAAGGCCGCTGTGCGCGATATTGGCCGGGTTTTGCAAATGCCTTACGGGCAGGTTGACCGGATTTCCAAGCTGATTCCGGTGGAAGGTGTCAAGCCGGTTTCGATCGAAAAAGCGCTGGCCGACGAGCCGCGTTTGCGTGAAATGGCTGACGCCGAAGATGTGGTGAAACGGCTGCTGAATTACGGCCAGCAGGTTGAAGGGCTGCTGCGAAATGCCTCGACCCATGCGGCGGGAATTGTGATTGGTGACCGGCCGATTGACGAATTGGTGCCGCTTTATCAAGACCCGCGTTCCGACATGCCCGCCACCCAATTCAACATGAAATGGGTCGAGCAGGCCGGTCTGGTGAAGTTCGATTTTCTGGGCCTGAAAACCCTGACGGTAATCCAGAACGCCTTGGATTTGTTGAAACTTCGTGGCGTTGATATTGACATCGGCCAAATCCCGCTGGACGATGAAAAGACCTATAAACTTTACGCCAGCGCCAAAACTGTGGCCGTGTTTCAGGTGGAATCCAGCGGCATGATGGACGCGCTAAAGCGGATGAAACCCACCTGCATCGAGGATATCGTGGCGCTGGTGGCGCTGTACCGGCCCGGCCCGATGGAAAATATTCCGACCTATTGCGAGGTTAAAAACGGCCTGAAGGAACGTGAATCGGTGCATCCGCTGATCGACCACCTGCTGGAAGAAACCCAAGGCATCATCGTTTATCAGGAACAGGTGATGCAAATCGCGCAGGTTATGGCCGGCTACAGTCTTGGCGGGGCCGATTTGCTGCGCCGTGCGATGGGTAAGAAAATCGCCGAGGAGATGGCCAAAGAGCGGCCAAAATTCGAGGCCGGCGCGATGGAAAACGGCGTGGCGCAGAAAAAAGCCAGCGAGGTTTTCGATCTGCTGGAAAAATTCGCCAATTACGGTTTTAACAAATCCCACGCCGCCGCCTATGCCGTGGTTTCGTATCAAACCGGCTATCTAAAGGCCAATTATCCGGTCGAATTTATGGCCGGTGTGATGAATTGCGACATCCATCTGACCGACAAATTGGGCGTCTACAAAGAAGAAATCATCAAGGGCTTGGGGCTGGAAATTGTGCTGCCTTGCGTGAATGCCTCGGACGCTACATTTACGGTGAACGATGGCAAGGTGGTTTACGGATTGGGCGGTTTGAAAAACGTCGGCGTCGAGGCCATGCGGATGATTGTGGCGGCGCGCGGCGGCAAGCAATTCGCCACATTGTTTGATTTTGCCCGCCGGGTCGATATGAAGCGGGTGGGTAAACGTCCGCTGGAAATGTTGGCGCGCGCTGGTGCTTTTGATGTGCTGGACCGAAACCGGTCGCGGGTGTTTCATTCGCTCGAGGTTTTGGTCGGATATTCGGCCGCCATCCACGCGCAGCGCGCTTCAAATCAGGTTTCGTTATTTGGCGAGGCTGGTGATGATTTGCCCGAGCCGCGCATGCGTTCGGTTGAAGATTGGTTGCCCAATGAGCGCCTTTCAGAAGAGCATAAGGCCGTCGGGTTTTATCTGTCGGGGCATCCGCTGGATGATTATATGGCACCGCTAAAACGCCAAGGTGTGATGAGTTTGAGCGCGCTTGAGCACAAGGCGCAAGCCGGTGCCTGCGTGGTTAAAATATGCGGGGCTGTGGCGGGCAAACAAGAGCGAAAATCCGCGCGGGGAAATCGCTTTGCTTTTGTGCAACTGTCTGATCCAACAGGGATTTACGAGGTCACGGTATTTTCCGACACCTTGGAGTCCGCGCGCGATTTACTAGAGGCTGGCAACAATGTTGTGTTGACCGTCGAGGCCACGATGGAGGGCGAGCAGCTAAAATTATTGGCCCGCGGGGTGCAGCCTGTTGACGGGGTCGCAGCCCAGGCCGGATCGATGGGTTTGAAGATATTTGTTGAAAATGAAACGGCCGTTTCTTCGGTGGCCTCGCTGCTGGAGCGGGCCGTGAGGGATGGAAATTCACGTAGCGGCGGGCCGGTGCTTTTTTGTTTGACCAACGCGGATTTACCCGGCGAGGTCGAAATTGCGCTGCCCAAGTATTACCCGATAAATCCACAGATCAAAGGGGCGATCAAAAGCCTTGGCGGGGTGATAACGGTAGAGGAATGTTAGGGGCGCGAGGCTTTGCGATCTTTTCCAAGCCAAGCCGATTATCGCCGTCAATATAAAGTAACACATGGCCGCGACAATTTGACCGTAGCGAATGCATCATTGTCTGCATATATTAGAATATGAAAGCCAAAGATGGTTTCCCTCCATTCTTGACGCCTTTCGTAAAAATGAAATCTGGAGAAATTAATGTTGAAATCCGTTAAGATGCTTGCCCTGTCCGCCGCCGTTGCATTCGCAGGTTCTGCGCAGGCTGAAGAGGCTACGAAACTGGTAACCATCGTCACCGCTTCCGAGGCACAGAGCCAACTGATGGGCATGGTGTTAACCATGAACGCAGCCAAAGCCGGCGCAAATACCCATATTCTGCTTTGCGGCCCTGCGGCTGACATCGCGCTAAAAGACGCGCCAGAATCCGCAACAGCCCCACAGCCGCCTAAAAAAATGAGCCCACAGGGTCTGATGAAAATCCTGATGGAAAAGCAAGGCACCACGGTTGAAGTTTGTGCAATTTATCTGCCCGGTAAAGGTGCTGACGCCTCGATCCTGATCGACGGTGTTACGGCTGCCAAACCCGGTGCGATGGCTGAACGCATTATCGCACCAAACACGCAGGTTCTAAGCTTCTAAATTAAAATATCCCCGCCGGTTGATAGCAGCAGGCGGGGGTTACCAATGCGGCGGACGTTGATCGGCCATCACCACAGATCCACCCGCATCAGACTCGCGTCCGGCTTCGCGCTGCATCAACATTTGCACGCGGCTATTCAGAACCGCGATTTCGGTTTCCTGACGGGCGGCAACATCGGATAAATCCTCAACGCTTCGAATTAAATGGGCGATTTGCTCTTGCAGCTGGGTGATATCATTCTTGCTCATGGGCGTGTGTTACATCTGCGCCTGCCGATAAACAAGGGCGGGCGGCATTTTTAGCAAATTGGCAGCCTGAACCACAGCCGCCTTGCCCCCGCGCGCGCCATTGGGTAAAGCCGTGTGGCAAGTAACCTTAAGGGAAAAGCCCATGGCCAAAGTCAAAAAACAGCCCCGTCCAAAGGCGCTCGCGCCCAAGGGATTTCGCGATTATTTCGGTGCAGAAGTGGCAACGCGAAAGCAGATGCTGGACCGGATTGCAGCCGTTTATCATCGCTATGGTTTTGAGGCGCTGGAAAGCTCGGCGGTGGAAACGGTCGAGGCGCTGGGCAAGTTTTTGCCCGACGTTGAGCGCCCCAACGAGGGTGTGTTTGCGTGGCAGGAAGATGACAAAGACTGGCTGGCGTTGCGTTACGATTTGACGGCCCCCTTGGCGCGGGTTTATGCCCAGCACCGCAATGATTTGCCCAGCCCTTACCGGCGTTTTGCCATGGGTCCGGTTTGGCGCAATGAAAAGCCCGGGCCGGGGCGGTTTCGTCAATTTTATCAATGTGATGCCGATACGGTTGGTAGCGCCTCAATGGCGGCGGATGCCGAAATTTGCGCCATGCTGTCCGATACGCTGGAAGCCGCCGGAATTGCGCGCGGCGACTACATAATCCGTATCAATAATCGCAAGGTTTTGAACGGGGTTTTAGAGGTCATGGGTCTGTCCCAAGGCCCCGTGCGCGATGCGGTTTTGCGCACCATCGACAAGTTCGACAAACTCGGCGAATCGGGTGTGCGCCAATTGCTGGGCAAGGGGCGGCTGGATGACTCGGGCGCTTATATCGACGGTGTCGGGCTGACGTGCGATCAGGCGGAACCGGTGATCACATTTCTGACGTCAAAAGCCGCCAACACGGATGCCACGCTTGAAAATTTACGCGCCGCTGTGGGCGATAGTGCCATCGGGCTTGAGGGCATTAACGAATTGGCGCAGATCGCCGATTTGCTCACCGCGCAAGGTTACGGGCCGGATCAAATTGAAATTGACCCCTCCGTGGTGCGTGGTCTGGGCTATTACACCGGTCCGGTTTACGAGGCCGAGTTGACCTTTGAAATCAAAGACGAAAAGGGGCGCGTGCGTCAGTTTGGATCGGTTGCCGGTGGTGGCCGTTACGATGATTTGGTCAAGCGCTTTACGGGCCAAGCTGTGCCTGCAACCGGTGTTTCCATCGGGGTTGACCGGCTGCTGGCGGCGTTGGCGGCCAAGGGGCAGATTGGCGGTAAAACGCTTGGGCCGGTGGTGGTCACGGTGATGGATAAAAACCGGATGGCCGATTATCAAACCATGGTGTCCGAGCTGCGTGCGGCGGGCATTCGGGCCGAGGTTTATCTGGGTAATCCCAAAAACTTTGGTAACCAGTTGAAATACGCCGATAAACGCGGCTCTCCGGTGGCGATTATCGAGGGCGGGGATGAACATGAAAAGGGTGTCGTGCAAATAAAGGACCTGATTTTGGGGGCTGAAATTGCCCAAAATGCAACGCTGGAAGAATGGAAAGAACGGCCCTCGCAATATGAGGTTGCGCGCGTCGATCTGGTGGCCAAAACGCGTGAAATCATCGCATTGCACAGGGTGGATTGATGCGTTCAAAAACCGAAATACGGGCCAAATCCGCAAGCCTTTTGCAGTTCTTTGAAAGCCACGGCGCGCGGGTTGTCGAGGCTGATATTTTGCAACCGGCCAAGGTGCTGCTTGACCTTTATGGCGAAGATATTCGGGCGCGGGCCTATGTCACCTCGGATGCTTTGCGCGGTGAGCAAATGCTGCGCCCTGATTTTACCGTTCCGGTGGTGCAAATGCATATGGAACATGGCGCGGAACCGGCGCGATACACTTACGCTGGCCAGGTTTTTCGCCGTCAGGAAATTGATATTTCGCGCCCCAGCGAATTTATGCAAGTCGGTTTCGAGCTGTTCGATCGGGGTAATCTTGCGGTTGCGGATGCCGAAGTTTTTTCGTTATTCCAGAACGCGTTATCCCCACTTGGTTTGCCCGCTGCAACGGGCGATATGGGTATTTTGATGGCAGCTGTTCGCGGGCTTTGCACCACGGATCGGCGCAAATCTGCTCTGTTGCGCCACATCTGGCGCCCCCGCCGGTTTCGTGCTTTGCTGGACCGGTTTTCGGGCAAAATAAAACCGCCTGCCAGCCGCATAAAAATGCTGAAATCTCCGGATATTTTTGCTGATTCCGGCCCCTTGATCGGCCTGCGCAGCCGCACTGAAATCCAGACCCGGATCGAGGCCTTGCGTGACGAGTCCCAAACCCCGCCAATTTCAGAATCCGAGGTGCATATTCTGGATGACATCCTGAATTTGCGCGAAAAATCCCCGATAGCTCTGGACCGTTTGCGCGATATTTCGGTGGATATGCCCGCGCTCATACCTGCGGTTGAAATGTTGGATGCTCGGCTGACGGCGATGTCGGCAAAAAATGTCGATGTGCATGCGCTGAATTTCGAAGGCTCTTACGGGCGCACCACGCTGGAATATTACGACGGTTTTGTGTTTGGGTTTTCGGAGCCTTCACGCCCTGATTTGCCGGCGATTGCCAGCGGCGGGCGTTATGATGCGTTAACGCGTGTGCTGGGGCAGGGGCGCAGTATTGCGGCGGTCGGCGGGGTAATCCGGCCTGAATTGGTTCTGGAACTGGAGGCGCAAACATGACGATAAAACTGGGTGTGCCGTCCAAAGGCCGGTTGATGGAAAAAACTTTTAACTGGTTTGGAAAGCGCGGTATTGGCCTGCGCCGCACCGGATCAGAGCGCGAATATGCGGCCGCCGTTGACGGGGTTGACGGGGTTGAGCTGGTGCTGCTTTCGGCCGGCGAAATCCCGCGCGAATTGGCCGCGGGGCGCATCCATTTGGGTGTGACCGGCTCTGATCTTGTGCGCGAGAAACTGGCCGCTTGGGATAGTCAGGTTGCCGAGGAGCAACGCATGGGTTTTGGCCATGCCGATCTGATTATTGCGGTGCCAAAATGTTGGGTTGATGTGGATTTTCTCGAAGATCTGGATGCCGCTGCGGCTGCTTTTCGCTGCACCCACGGATTTCGGATGCGGATTGCGACGAAATATCACCGTCTGGTGCGCGAATTTCTGCGCGATCAGGGGGTGGCGGATTATCAACTTGTCGACAGCCAAGGCGCGACTGAAGGAACGGTTAAAAACGAAACTGCCGAGCTGGTGGCCGATATCACCTCGTCGGGCGAAACCTTGCGGGCCAATCATTTGAAAATTCTGACCGACGGTTTGGTGCATAAATCGCAAGCCACGTTGTTTCGCTCGAAAAAAGCGCAAATGAGTGACGCGGATCGGCTGGCGCTGGCCGAATTGTTGAAAAAAATATACTAAGAAAAGGGGTGCAAAATGGCGGGGCAGCGTAAACGGACAGATTTCGACCTTGAAATTAACCGTCGCGAGGTTCCTGCCTTGAAAACCCATAAAATCGTGCTGGGTGACGGTGGTGATACGCTGTTTGCGGCCGGTGTTGCGGATATGGATTTCAAAGTTGCCGATGTGATTTTGGCGGCGATGCAAAAACGATTACAACACGGGGTTTTTGGTTACGAGGCCATGCCCGTTGATTTGCTGCCGGCGCTTTGTGGCTGGCAGCTTGAACGCCATGGCTGGGCGCTGGATTCGCGCCATATTTTGCGCGCGCCAAATGTGTTGAATATTTTGGCGATTGCGGCTTCATTATTTACCGAACCTGGTGATGGCGTGATTGTGCAGCCGCCGGTATTCTTTGATTTTTTTGATGTTTTGCAGGAAAACGGGCGGCGGGTGGTTTCCAACCCTCTGGTTTTGGAAGATGACAGATATAGAATGAATTTCAAAGAGTTAGAGAATTTAGCGTCTGACCCCAAAACCAAAATGATCTATCTGTGCAACCCGCATAATCCGGTAGGACGGGTCTGGAGCCGCGATGAATTGGGTCAACTGGGCGATATTTGTGCGCGCCATAATGTATTGGTGGTTTCGGATGAAATTCATAGCGATATTACCTTTTCAGGCCACCCCTACACGCCGTTTGCAGCGCTTGGAGAAACCTATGCCGACAATGCAATTGTCGCGATTTCGCCGGCAAAAAGCTTCAATATTGCGGCTTGTTGCTCGGCCTTTACAGTGATTTCAAACCCCGAAAAGCGCCGCGTATTTCAGACCGAAAACAGCCGTTTAACGGTGAATAAAAACAACAGTTTTGCGTCCGTGGCAATGCAGGCGGCTTACGGCGACGGTGCGGGGTGGCTGGATGATGTTTTGCAGTATATTTCGGGAAACCTCGCGTTGACACGTCGGCGGTTGGCGGCAATGAACGGGGTTGAAATGATCGCGCCAGAGGGCACATTTCTGCTTTGGCTCGATTTTCGAAAACTGGGGTTG
>CAYSBD010000026.1:0-2470 GCA_964429175.1 uncultured Marinosulfonomonas sp. | reverse complement strand
CAGGCGGCCTTAGCGCACCCCGATTTCTGCCAGCGCCGTCATTAATTCCACCGGCAAATCATCGGATGTTTCACCGTCTTTGGCCAAATCTGCGGGACTGTCGGCGGGATCCAGATAACGCCAGCCTTGAAACGGGCGGCGCACGGCGGGTTGCGTGCGGATGATTGCGGGATCCATGACAATTGCACAGCGCCGGATGCCGTCATCGCCAAATACCTCGTCCAGTCGCAGCACCTTTTGACGGCATGAAATAACGCCTTTGATCACCCAAAAAATCGAGCCACCGTTGCGCAATTCTGCCTCGCGGCGCGGCCACATGCGGGTGATGTGGCGTGGCTGTTTGGGGCCGCCTTCGCTTTGGATGCGGGCACGGTAAATGTGTAGGTTCTCGACGGATTCGATCCCGACACTTAATTTAACTAGATTTATGGTTTTCACGCCCAATCCTTCCGAAAATCTGTTACGCTGCAAGTCGCAATATTATACGTCTTTGGGCGCAAGAGGCAATTGACCTGCGGCGTTTCTCTGCGTATTGTCGCAAACCCTGCCCCCCTTTAAGGATTATTAACATGAGCCGTTTTTCCGCACCGATTGCCGAACAAATCTGGGATATGAAATACCGCTTGAAAGACGCTGATGGCACCGTGGTTGATAAAACGCTTCAAGACACCTGGCACCGGATTTCGCGTGCGCTGGCCAAGGGTGATCAGGATGGGCGCGAGGCCGAATTTTATGCTGCACTGGAAGATTTCAAATTTCTGCCGGCGGGTCGGATAACGGCGGGGGCCGGCACGGGGCGGGCTGTGACCCTGTTTAATTGTTTTGTGATGGGCACGGTTCCCGACAGCATGGGCGGCATTTTCGAGATGCTGAAAGAGGCCGCTCTGACCATGCAGCAAGGCGGCGGAATCGGTTATGATTTTTCCACCATCCGGCCCAAGGGCGCGGGCGTTAAAGGGGTTGCGGCCGATGCGTCGGGACCGATTTCATTCATGGATGTTTGGGATGCAATGTGCCGCACAATCATGTCGGCCGGTTCGCGGCGCGGCGCGATGATGGCAACCATGCGTTGTGATCACCCCGATGTCGAGGATTTTATTATTGCCAAACAAGATGCCGCGCGGCTGCGGATGTTCAACCTGTCGGTGCTGATTACCGATGATTTTATGACGGCCGTCAAGGCCGATGGTCCGTGGGAATTGAAATTCGGTGATACGGTTTATAAAACTCTGAAAGCGCGTGATTTGTGGAACCGGATTATCCACGCGACCTATGATTTTGCCGAGCCAGGGGTAATTTTTATCGACCGGATCAATGCGATGAACAACCTGTCATATTGCGAAACTATTGCCGCCACCAACCCGTGTGGCGAGCAGCCGTTGCCGCCTTACGGAGCCTGTTTGCTGGGGTCGATCAATCTGGCGCGTTTGGTGAAGAACCCGTTTGAAGATGGTGCTGCGCTAGATAATCAGGCGCTGGATGATTTGGTGCGAACAGCGGTTCGAATGATGGATAATGTGATTGATATCAGTCGCTTCCCTCTCGAAGCGCAAGCCCAAGAAGCCCGCGCCAAGCGCCGGATCGGGCTGGGTGTTACGGGTCTTGCCGATGCTTTGCTGATGATCGGGCAGCGTTATGGCTCGGACAGCGCCGCTGCTCAGACGGAAAGTTGGATGAAACAAATTGCGCGTGCAGCCTATTTGGCGTCGGTGGATCTGGCGCGTGAAAAGGGGGCGTTCCCGCTGTTTGATGCTGAAAAATATCTGGCCAGCGGCATGATGCAAAACATGGATCAGGACGTGCGCGACGCGATTGCAAAATACGGCATTCGCAACGCGCTTTTGACCTCGGTTGCGCCCACCGGCACCATCAGCCTTTATGCGGGTAATGTTAGTTCCGGCATCGAGCCGGTGTTCGCCTATGCCTACACGCGCAAGGTTTTGCAAAATGACGGTAGCCGCTCCGAGGAAGAAGTAGTCGATTATGCCGTGCAACTTTGGCGCGAAAAGTTTGGCGATGCAGAACTGCCCGATTATTTTGTCGATGCCCAGACGCTGGCCCCGCTGGAGCATGTGAAAATGCAGGCGGCGGCGCAGAAATGGATTGACAGCTCGATTTCCAAAACCATAAATTGCCCCAAAGACATCAGTTTTGAAGATTTTCAGGATGTTTACATGCAGGCCTGGGATAGCGGCTGCAAGGGCTGCACCACCTATCGGCCCAACGATGTTACCGGCTCGGTTTTGACGGTGAGCGAGGCGTCGGATGATGTGCCCGAGACCCAGAGCGGGGCCGATGTGGTTTATTTATCCGAGCCGCTTGATCGTCCCCAGCAGCTTGAGGGCAGCACCTATAAGTTGAAATGGCCCGAGAGCGAGCACGCGATTTATATCACGGTGAATGATCTGGTGATCAACGGGCACAGACGGCCTTTCGAGGTGTTTATCAATTCAAAAAACATGGAGCATTT
>CAYSBD010000025.1:22028-23677 GCA_964429175.1 uncultured Marinosulfonomonas sp. | reverse complement strand
CCTGTTTTGATTAGATAACTAAGGCCCGCAAGTGCTGAAAAGGTCAAGCCCTAGAACGCGCATTTCGCCTTGAAAGTCTGACCCTTGCCCCCGTCGGGATGGCGCAATCGCAGGCTTTCGGCGTGCAACATAAGGCGTGGTGCGTCGCGCGCCTGACCCGTGGCATAAAACGGATCGCCCAAAATAGGGTGGCCAATTTCGCGCATATGCACCCGCAACTGATGGCTGCGGCCGGTTTGGGGAAACAGCCGTAGTCGCGTGGCGTTTTGCTCGTATTTCAGCACCCGCCAATCGGTGATCGCCTGTTTGCCGGTCTCGAAATTCACATGTTGCAACGGGCGGTTTGGCCAATCCACAATCAGCGGCAAATCCACCGTGCCGGTTTTTTCTTCAACCCGCCCGAAAACCCGCGCCAGATAGGTTTTCTTCATTTGCCGTTTTTCAAATTGCAGCCCCAAATGCCGCTGGGCATGGCGGGTCATCGCAAAAACCATCACACCCGAAGTATCACGATCCAGCCGATGCACCAGCAACGCGTCCGCAAACACCGCCTGCACACGCGCAACCAGACAATCGGCCAGATGTTCGCCCTTGCCCGGCACCGAAAGCAGGCCCGAGGGTTTATCAACCAGCAGTAACTGATGATCATGGTGCAAAATCGTTAACGGATCTTGCGGCGGGCAATAGGTATCATTTTTCATGGGGCTTATTGGCACATCGCGCGTCATAATACAAAATGAAACAGCAGGGTAATCACCGCAATCGCCGCCAGATTCAGCCGCAACCCCGCGCGCATCATATCGCGTTGCTGCACATAACCGCTGGCATGCACCAAAGCATTGGGCGGTGTGGCCACCGGCAGCATAAACGCCATCGAAGTGGCAATCGCGACCGGCAAAACCAGGCTCTCGGCCTGCATGCCCAGATGCAGCGCCACCCCCATCAAAATCGGGGCCAGCTTGGCGGTAACGGCGGTGTTTGAAATCAGCTCGGTGGCAAAAACCGCCACCCCCACCAGCATCAGCTTTAACCCCAACATCCCCCAATCATCCACATGCCCGGTCAACATTTGCGCCAACCAGTCGGCCGCACCCGAATCCGTCAGACCCCGCCCAAGGCTAAGCCCGCCACCCAGCAACAACAGCACGCCCCAATGCACGTTTTTTTCCAGCGCCTTCCACGTCACAGACCCGGCGCCAACCAGCAACGCCACCGCAATCGCCGCCACCGCCGCCGCGCTGACAAAACCCGCGGGCAAGCCCGTGATCTGCGCCAATGCCGGCCCCGCCAACCAGAGCAGCAAGATAAAACCGCCAATGCCCAACACCCGTTTTCCCATCGGGGTCAACAGCGCCGGTTCGCTAAATTTAACGCAGATATTTTTTTCCTTTGGCGGAAATGTCCACCATAAAATAAACATCGCCACCACGATCATTACCATGCTGACCGGCAAACCATAGGCCATCCATTGCAGAAAGCTCAGTTCCAGCAAACCGGCGGCAATCGCGTTGGGGGCGGATCCGGTAATCGTGGCCACCCCGCCGATGCTGGCGCCATAAGCCACGCCCAAAAACAGCAGCCGCGACAGGTTATCATCGCGCACCTGCCCCGCCAAAACGCCCGCCACCACCGGAATCAGCAGCGCCGTG
>CAYSBD010000025.1:0-21928 GCA_964429175.1 uncultured Marinosulfonomonas sp. | reverse complement strand
ATCGCGCACCTGCCCCGCCAAAACGCCCGCCACCACCGGAATCAGCAGCGCCGTGGTGGCCGTGTTGGAAATCAGCATCGAAAGCAGCGCCGAGGTCAACATAAAAGCCGCCAGCAACCCCATGGTTTTGGCCCCCGCCAGCCCCAGAATTTTGCCGGCAATCCAACGATCCACGCCGTTTGCCTCGACCGCCACGGCCAAAGCGTAGCCGCCCAGCACCAAAAACAACACCGGACTGCCGAACGAGGTAAAGGCATCGCGCGCCTCGAATACCCCAAGGCCCGCCAGCCCGACCGGAACCAGCAGCGCCGTGACGGGCAGCGGCAGGGCTTCGGAAATCCAGAGCACGGCGGCAAAAGCGGTGATCGCCATCGCGCCGGCAATTTGCGGCCCCTGATCCCAGACCATCCAATATGTGAAAACCGCCAGCAAAGGCGCGCCAAGCAGGCCGGTTATCTGCTTTGCGTCCAGATTTTCGCCCAAACGTTTCAAGGCCGGTTTATTAGTCATCTTGTCGCCCCGATTATAAAACCGCGCCATTTTATCCGGCGCGGCCCCTTGCTAACAACCCCGCTCAAGCCAGTTCAATCGCAATCGCCGTACCTTCGCCGCCACCAATGCAAATCGCCGCCACTCCGCGCTTTAAGCCGCGTTTTTCAAGCGCATTCAACAGCGTCACAATAATGCGCGTGCCCGAAGCACCAATCGGATGCCCCAACGCACAGGCCCCGCCGTTCACATTGACAATATCGCGCGAAATATCCATTTTCTGCATGAAGGCCATCGGCACCACGGCGAAGGCCTCGTTTATTTCCCACAAATCCACATCGGCCACAGACCAGCCGATATTTTTCAGCAGCTTTTGCGCCGCCGGAACCGGAGCCGTGGTAAATAATCCGGGTGCCTGCGCGTGGCTGGCGTGGCCCAAAATGCGGGCGCGAATTTTCAGCCCCTTTTGGCTGGCCGCATCGGCGCTGGCCAGCACCAAAGCCGCCGCCCCATCCGAAATTGACGACGCATTGGCCGCCGTTACCGTGCCATCTTTGCCAAAGGCAGGGCGCAATTTCGGTATCTTTTCGGGGCGTGCCTTGGCCGGTTGCTCGTCGGTTTCAACCACAGTGTCGCCACGGCGCGATTTCACCGTTACGGCGGCGATTTCATCTGCGAAAGCACCCGATTTTTCAGCCGCCAAAGCATTGGATAACGAGGTCAAGGCAAACGCATCCTGCGCCTCGCGGCTAAACTGGAATTGCTCGGCGCATTCATCGGCAAACACGCCCATCAAACGGCCCCCGTCGCGGCCCCCCCTGTCATAGGCATCTTCCAGCCCGTCCAAGAACATGCTGTCTTGCACATTCTGATGGCCAATCCGCGCACCGCTGCGCATTTTTTCCAACAGATACGGTGCCTTGGTCATGCTCTCCATGCCGCCGGCCACCATCACATCAATGCCACCGGCCATGATTTGATCGTAAGCCATCATCGCGGTGCGCATGCCAGATCCGCACATTTTATTCAACGTAGTTGCCGGCACATTTTCGCCCAAACCGGCGGCAAAACCGGCCTGACGCGCAGGGGCTTGGCCCAAACCGGCAGGCAAAACGCACCCCATCAGGACTTCCTCGATCATTTCAGGCCCGGCGCCGGCATTTTCAAGCGCCGCTTTTATGGCCACTCCGCCCAGCACCGGTGCGGCTACATCGGCAAAAACGCCCTGAAATCCACCCATCGGCGTGCGTGCGGCGCCTGCGATTACAACTTTTTTCATCGTCATTCCTTCAAATTTTTTCAGCCCTCGCAGATACGCATACCGAATAGTAAGGATTGGCGTCTAGTGTGCATTTATCAAAACTTTAGGAGCAACAAATGCAACTGCAAGCCAAAACCCATGACGACACGTTGATCGTGACCACCCTGATGCCGCGTATTGATGCCGTGATTGCCATTGAATTCAAGGACGATATGCGCAGCGTTTGCGATGGCGGCCCGAGTCGTGTTGTGCTGGATATGAGCACTGTCGATTTTCTGGACAGCAGCGGACTTGGGGCCGTTGTGGCGGCAATGAAACTGCTGGCACCCGCGCAAAAGCTGGAGCTGGCCGGACTGAGCCTGAATGTGGAAAAGGTGTTTCGGCTAACGCGCATGGATAGTATTTTTACCATCCATGCCGACGCCAATGCCGCAATGGCCGACACGGGCGATAACCTTGCAAATGCATCCTGAGCACTTGATTGCACTTATTAATAAGGCCAAAATATTGCCCCAGCCCCCCAAAACCAACCCCGATAAAATACAATTCACTTTCACAGCCAGCCCTAAAGGCGTTCGCAAGGCACTTGCTGACACACTTGCGGCTTTGCAATTTATGCAGCTGCCGGCCGAAGAAACCGGCACTGTCGAGCTGGTTTTGGCCGAAGTGATGAATAACGTGGTTGAGCACGCTTATGCCGATAATCCCGACGGATTGATCAAGCTGCAAATTATTTCCACCGATGACGGCCTGCATTGCAAAGTGACCGATAGTGGTAATCCTATGCCCAAAGGCGTTGCGCCAATCGGCAACAGGGCTTTGCTGGATTGCGATTTGAATGATCTACCCGAAGGCGGCTTTGGCTGGTTCCTGATTCGCGATTCGGCGCGCGATTTAGAATATTCCCGTCAAGCGGGCCAAAATATACTGAGCTTTCGTATTGCAATCAATCAGCCTGAATTACTGGAAAATTAACCATAATAAGAGCAAAACGGCACTATTATGCCTCAATTTCTCCCAATCTTTGCCAGAATAAAGGGTGATAACGTAAGGGTAGCTGCATAAAGCTTCCCTCGGCGTCGTGTTTAACAGCCCCCACCCAGTTCGCGACGTCGAGGCCTATTTTCCCAAAAATAGATTTGGAATTATGTCGCAAACGGCATAGAATCCCTCTGGCCACACCAGAGGAATATATCATGCGTGATTATCAAATGCCGGGCCGCTCAGCAGTTTATGCCAGCAACGGACTTTGCGCCACATCGCATCCGCTGGCCGCCAAGGTTGCCGTTCAAATGCTGGAATCCGGCGGAAATGCTGTTGATGCAGCCATCGCCGCGGCCGTATTACTGGGGATTTGCGAGCCACAAAGCACGGGCATTGGCGGGGATTGTTTTGTGCTGCTGAAACCTTCAGGCAGCGAAGATATTATCGCACTCAACGGATCAGGGCGCGCACCGGCTGGCTTGTTGGCCGAAAAAATCCGCGCTCAAGGCCACCAAACCATCCCGCTTGGCGCTGTTGAAACCGTCACCATCCCCGGCGCGATTGATGCATTTTGCCGCCTGTCCAAAGATTGGGGAAAACTGGGGCTAAAAGCCAGTCTGGCCCCCGCCATCCACTATGCCACAGCCGGCATTCCCGTGGCACCGCGCGCCGCATTTGACTGGGCCGACAATGCCAAGCGCCTGCAAGGGGTTGCGCGAAAATACTATTCAAACAACGGAAATCCGCTGAGCGTTGGCCAAATCTTTCGCGCCCCGCAGCAGGCCGAGGTTTTACGCCGCGTTGCGATGCAGGGTCGCGCCGGATTTTACGAGGGCGAAGTGGCCCAAGATATGGTCGCATCGCTGCAAGCCTTGGGCGGTTGCCACACATTGGATGATTTTGCCGCAGCGGCCTGCGATTACACGACCCGGATCAGCGGGATTTACAAAGGTTACGAGCTGGTTGAACACCCGCCAAACGGCCAAGGTGCGACGGCTATTTTGATGAACAATATCCTGTCGCATTTTGATCTGGCCGCGATGCAGCCCTTTGGTGCCAAGCGCGCCCATCTCGAGGCCGAGGCCGCCAAGCTGGCTTATGATGCTCGGGACCGTTTCATTGCCGATGCCGCCAACACCACTCGGCTAAATCATATGCTATCCGAGCAAACCGCCGCGAAACTGGCCGCGCTGATTAACCCCGAACGCGCCATGAAAAACCCGCAAAAGCACAGCGAACAGGTGCATAAAGATACCGTTTATCTGACGGTTATCGACAAAGACCTGATGGCCGTTTCGCTGATTTATTCAACCTATCATGCTTTTGGTTCGGGGTTGGCCTCGGATAAATTCGGCGTTCTTTTTCAAAATCGCGGCGCGGGTTTTAACCTGATAAAAGGCCACCCCAACGAAGCCGCAGGCAGCAAGCGCCCGATGCACACAATTATTCCGGCAATGCTAAAACAGGGTGGCCGTCTGGTCATGCCATTCGGGGTGATGGGCGGCGCGTATCAGCCAAACGGGCACACGCGACTGATCACAAATATGCTGGATTTCGGCCTGCACCCGCAAGCCGCCATTGACGCGCCGCGCAGTTTTGCCGACCAAGGCGTGCTGAATGTCGAGCGTGGTTACAGCGATGCCGTGCGTCAGGAATTGGCCGATATGGGCCACGATGTTCGCATTCCGACAGCCGCAATCGGCGGGGCGCAGGCAATTCGGATTGATCATGACGCCGGAGTTCTGATCGGCGCGTCTGATCCGCGCAAAGATGGCTGTGCTTTGGGCTATTAGGCTCAGTTCATCTGAAATTGCAGCGGATATTGGCCATCCTGAAAATCGCCGAACAGGTCGGTCAAATCAGGGTGGCTGATCGGCTCGCCGGTGTAATCGGCAATCAGGTTCTGCTCGGACACATAAGCCACATAATAGCTTTGATCATTTTCGGCCAAAAGATGGTAAAACGGCTGATCTTTATTGGGGCGCACGTCTTCGGGAATGGCGTCATACCAGTCTTCGGTATTGGCAAACATGGCGTCCACATCAAACACAACACCCCTGAACGGATGCTTGCGATGGCGCACAACCTGACCCAAATAATATTTTGCATGCGATTTTAACATTGCTTTTCAGTCCCCATAGCGCATTATTAATACTTCATTCAGGGTGTTGTCCATGCTCGATAGCTAAAATTTAAGGAAACAGTCTGTGGACTTATTCTTGACAGTGCTGAAAATTGTAACGCCCGTGTTCACGCTGGCGTCGATCGGGTTTATCTGGGTCAAGCTGGGCTTTGAATACAAAGTCGAATTTGTCACCCGTCTGGCCATGACGCTGGCGGTGCCCTGCCTGATTTTCACCTCGCTGATGAAAACCGAAATAGACCCGGGCGCGCTTGCCGCATTATCCTACGCGGCCCTTGCCACTTATACGCTGATTGGCGTTATTGCATTTGGCCTGATAAAAATCGCAGCCCTGCCGGTTCGCGCTTATTACGCGCCGATGATTTTCGGAAATACCGGCAATTTGGGCCTGCCTTTGGCGTTATTTGCCTTTGGTCAGATCGGGTTGGGATATGCTGTGGTAGTTTTTGCGATCATGGCCGTGCTGTCATTTACCTTCGGCGTTTGGCTGGTTTCCGGCGGCGGCTCACCGCTTAAGGCCGTGAAAGAGCCGATCGTTGCCGCCACCCTGTTGGGCGCTTTGTTTATGTGGCAAGACTGGCAAACGCCCGCCCCGATCACAAACACACTGACGCTGATCGGCCAAATTGCAATTCCGATTATGCTGTTGACCTTGGGAGTGGCTGTTGCCCGCCTAAAGCCCAAATCACTGGGGCTTCCGGTGTTGTTTTCATTGCAAAAAACCGTGATCTGCATCGGCGCGGCGGTTGGTGTCGGGCTGTGGCTGGACTTGCCCCCGGTTGCGCTGGCGGTTTTGGTGATGCAGGTTTCAACGCCCGTCGCCGTAACATCCTACCTGTTGGCCGAAAAATACGGGGCCGATGCCGATGCGGTGGCCGGGCTGGTTGTGGTTTCGACTGTGCTTTCTGTGTTCACAATTCCGCTTACGCTGGTTTTTCTGGTCTGATTTTGCAATTTGGTATTTTACGCACTGCAAAAATTGGGTTAGGTTACGACAATAATTATAAAAAGCGAGAGGCATCCATGAGCAGATTTCTTCGCGCGACATTATTGGTAATACTTGTGGCCTCTTGCGGGAGCGGCGGAAATTTTTCGGCACCTCGCAATCTGGATGACGCCTGTAGTATCCTTAATCAGCGCCCGGCCTACCTAAAAGCAATGCGCAAATCCGAACGCCGCTGGGGCATTCCGGTTTATGTGCAAATGGCAATAATGTATCAGGAAAGCAAATTCATCGGCAATGCGCGCACCCCGGTTCAGTATAAGCTCGGGGTGATTCCGATGGGGCGCCAGTCTTCGGCCTTTGGTTATTCACAGGCGCTGGATGGCACATGGCAAGAATACAAAGACGGCCCCGGACGTAATCGCGCCAGACGTGACAACATTAAAGATGCCACCGATTTCATGGGCTGGTATATGGCCAAAACGACCGAGCGGCTGGGCATTGCTAAAAATGATGCACGAAATCAATACCTTGCCTATCATGATGGGCGCACAGGATTTTTACGTGGCACCTATAAAAGCAAGCCTTGGCTGATGCGGATTTCGCGCGAAATAGAAGATCGCGCTGCGCTTTATAAATATCAGCTGGTTGCCTGTAGGAAAATCTAAAGCGTTCCGGCGTCATGCCGAAACGCTCTAAAATTCAGAAACGGGCGCTCAAAGGCCCCGTTTCTCGGCCTCATACGGGATGCTGAATAAAAACGCCGAGAGCGAAGCCTCTTTTTCCAATTCATTCAAAATCAAGGTGGTTTCGCTACCGCCGCCATCCACGATCACCCATTGGCGCAGCTCGACCGGATCAGCGCTAAACAGCAACCGGATCTGACCGTGTTCAGGGTGCGCGGGGTCTTGGGCGATAACGGTGGTGATTGTGCCATCCGACGTGTGCCCCACAACCATTTCGGCGGCCGCCAGATTAACATTGCGGCGTAAAATCAGGTGCAGCGGCGTGCGTTTTAGCGGGTATTGTTGCGGGCCGGCGTTGGATTTCCCATCAAATATCGCCACTTGGCCACCTCCGGCCATCACCAGCGTTTCATCGGGCGCATTATATTCAAACCGGATGCGCCCGGGCCGGTTAATAAAGATTTCACCGGTCGAAATGCTGCCATCACTGTTGATCTGGGTGAACCCGCCCTTGGCCGTGGTAAGTTCATTCAGATAAGCCGACAATTTATTCAACGATATCTTTTCCGCAGACGCAGGAACCGATAGCGCGACCCATAACAAAGGTATGGTCAAAAGGCGTAAATATTTCATACGCCCTATTTAATCATCAGCGCAGGGTTTTCCAACTTTTATCTGAAACAGGGCAGATTATTGCTGCTCGGGCACCAAAATTTCACGTTTTCCAACATGATTTGCCGGGCTGACCAAACCGCTATCCTCCATCTGCTCAACCAGACGCGCGGCTTTATTATAGCCGATCGCCAGTTTGCGCTGAATATAACTGGTCGAACATTTGCGATCCTTAATCACAATCGCTACCGCCGTATCATAAAGCGCATCCTGAACATCGCTATTGCCGCCAAGCCCCAAAACCAGATCAATATCGCTTTGCTCGTCGCCATCGGGGCCATCAACCACGCCGGTTATATAATCCGGCGCACCGAAACTTTTCAGATGGTTAACCACTTCCTCGACTTCTTCGTCACTGACAAACGGGCCATGCACGCGGGTGATTTTGGCACCGCTAGCCATATAAAGCATATCGCCCATGCCCAGCAATTGCTCGGCACCCTGCTCGCCCAAAATGGTGCGGCTGTCGATTTTACTGGTCACATGAAACGAAATACGGGTCGGGAAATTGGCCTTGATCGTGCCGGTAATCACATCAACCGAGGGGCGCTGCGTGGCCATGATCAAATGAATGCCGCTGGCCCGCGCCATCTGGGCAAGACGCTGGATGCAGGCCTCGATTTCCTTGCCGGCCACCATCATCAGATCGGCCATTTCGTCAACAACCACAACGATATACGGCAGTAATTCGGGCTTGAATTCATCGGTCTCAAATACCGGCTCGCCAGTCTGGTCATCAAATCCGGTTTGCACCGTGCGCGAAAACATTTCATCTTTATTCAAGGCATCCTGCACACGGCTGTTGTAACTTTCGATGTTACGCACACCCATTTTCGACATTTTGCGATAGCGGTCTTCCATTTCGCCCACGGTCCATTTCAAAGCCACCACAGCCTTTTTCGGATCCGTCACAACCGGCGATAACAGATGCGGAATGCCGTCATAAACCGACAGCTCCAGCATTTTAGGGTCAATCATAATCAGGCGACATTGAGCGGGGGTCAGCTTGTAAAGCAGGCTTAAGATCATCGTATTAATGGCCACAGATTTACCCGATCCGGTGGTTCCGGCAATCAAAAGATGCGGCATTTTGGCCAGATTGGTAACCACAGGATCACCGCCAATATCTTTGCCCAGCGCCAATGGCAGCTGCATGCTGCTATCGCCAAAGGCGCGCGATGATAGAATTTCGCGCAACATAACTTTTTCGCGGTGCTCGTTAGGCAGCTCAATCCCGATCACCGAACGCCCCGGCACCGTCGAAACCCGCGCCGAAAGCGCCGACATGGAGCGCGCGATATCATCGGCCAAACCGATCACGCGGCTGGCCTTCAAACCGGGTGCCGGCTCCAGCTCATACATCGTCACAACCGGTCCCGGACGCACGCTGACAATTTCACCTTTGACGCCGTAATCATCCAGCACATTTTCCAGCATCCGCGCATTTTCGGCCAGTGCGTCATCAGGCAAATGACTGCGCTGGATCACGATTTCATTTTCCAACAGCGACAGTGGCGGATGCTCGTAATCGGCCAACGTATCTTCAAATTGCAACGCGGGCTGGGCCTCGGCTTTGGCCTGTTTTGATACGGGGCTGACTTTGCGCGGCGCGTGTTGCACAACGGCTTTTGCCACCTCGACAGGTTGAACCACAGGGGCCGCGTTGGCGCTTGGCTCGAACATCATCGGGCCGGGGGCTGTGCTTGATGGCACCGCAGTTCGGGGCGAAACAACAGGCGGCTCGGCGTTTAAAACCAACGGCTGGGGGCCGCGATCTCTGCGGTTGACTTGTGGCTCGGCGCGCCCACCCATCAAGCCCGGCGCCATTTTGGCGCGTGATTTAATCGCATCTGCAATCCGCGCTTTTACCCGCTCGGAGCCAAACTCACCGGCCTCAACATCCGGTGCCAATGCCGGCTCGACCCATTCCGGTTCGGGTGCTGGCTGGCGCTTCATCAAGGACGGCATCCGCGCCATAAACCCTTGTTTTTGCTCTGGTTTTCTCTGCGGTTCCTCCAGCTCATAATCTTCCAAAACAGGCGCAATCTGATTGACAGCAGGCTGGGCACGCATCACATTTGCGCTGCGGCGCGCAGGCGCAGGAACGGCAGAATATACGGCGGCCTGCGCAGCAGCATCTTCGGCCTCAAGACGGTTTCGCTCTTTTCGTTGCGCGTTTTTTTGCTGCGCCACACGCGCCGCAATCGCCGCACCACGGGCAGATTTACCCGCCAAATTCATCAGCGTGGCATAGGACATCACAATGCCGATCAGCAAAAAGCGCGCAAAGCGTTTCAGCTCATGCATGCTAAAACCCAGCACAAACAACATCACAGAAATCATCGCCAACGCCATCAACAAAGAGGCAAATTTCAAACCAAAAGCCGCACTAAACGGAATAATACCCAGCAATGTTCCCAAAATCATATCACCGAACAAACCACCCAAACCAAAGCTGTGGCTCCAGTTTGCGCCCGGCACATGGGTTGCGGCATAAACCGCCAGCATGGCAATGGCGATTGGGGCAAAAATCATCCGGCTAAAGGCGCGATCACTTCCCCAATGCACGGCAAAACGCAAACCCCAAACCAGCAACACAACAACAATCGCCCATGCCCCCCAGCCAACGATCACAAACAGCGGCGAAGCAATCGAGGCCCCGAATTGACCCAGCCAGTTTTGCACAGGCTCGTTTGAGGCCGACAGCCAACTGGGGTCGGTCGACGAATACGAGGCCAGCAACAAAGCCACCAGAAAACCGGCCACGAGCATTGCAATGCCGGCCAATTCCTTGGTGCGCCGCTCAAGCACGGCCTGCAATTTGGAATCCAGTAGCGGATCACGCCGTTTTGCTGAATAGGATGCCATTTTATTACCTCGATTTCTACGAATATAAGCAGCGTTTCAGGCGCGTTAGCCCCAACCGCATTTCTTGTTTTTGGGCCACCATGGCCACACGAATATAACCCCGACCCGGGTTTTGATTTTCTACATCGCGGCTAAGATAGGCACCGGGCAAAACCCGCACGCCAGTCTGTTGCCATAATTTCAGCGCCGCCGCCTCGCCATCTTCAACGGGTAGCCACAGAAAAAATCCGGCTTTGGGGCTGATGTAGCCCGCAATATCGCCTAGAATTTCATCCGCGATCTCAAATTTATCACAGTAAAGCGCACGGTTTTCGACAACATGCGCCTCGTCCGCCCAAGCCCTCTCAGCCACCCGCTGCAACGGCAACGGCAACGGAGCACCGGCAAAATCGCGCAACTGTTTGATGCGCTCAATGGATTTTGGCCCACCCGCCAGAAAGCCTGAACGCAATCCGGGCAAATTGGAACGCTTTGATAATGAATGGAAAATCAAGACCCGCTCGGGATCGGCCCCCATTTCACGCGCAACTTGCAGCGCACCGACAGGCGCCTCATCGCGGTAAATTTCGCTGTAACATTCATCGGCGAAAATTTGAAAATCGTATTTTTCGGCCAGATTAATCAAATCCTGCCAATACTGGCGCGACGCCACCGCGCCCTGCGGATTGGAGGGCGAACAAATATAGGCAATCGCGGTGCGGTTCAGCACCTCATCAGGCAGGGCCGAAAAATCGGGCAAAAATTCGTTATCGGCTGTGGCGGCCACATAAACCGGCTCGGCCCCGACCGAAAGTGCAGCAACCGCGTAAACCTGATAAAACGGATTTGGCGTCAACACGACCGGCTTTGCGCCGTTTTTGGTCTCCGGACACAGCGCCATGGCCGTATTATAAAGCCCCTCGCGAGTGCCGTTCACATTTAAAATTTCACGGGCATCAACCTCGACCCCATAACGCCGCTTGAGCCAGCCCGAAATCGAAGCCAGCAATTCAGGCGATCCGGTTGTGGGCGGATATTTTCCAAACTCGTGGCCATTTTCAACGATGATATCCAGAACCCAATCGGGGAAATCATGCTGCGGCTCGCCAATCGTCAAATGCAGCGCATCGCCCCCGGCCGCATGCACGTCAAGCAGGCCGCGAAGTCGCGGAAAAGCATACTCTGGTAGGTTCGAAAACCGCTCCGGAAAATTCATAATCGCCTCAAATACCGGGATCATTTACGCCCCGTTTGAGCTGAATCTAGAGCACTCCTGCCGTTAGGTCCAGAAAAACCCTGCCAAAATACAGGCTTGGTTGATCTTTCTGTAACAGTCTGTGGCTTTTAGGACAATGCCGCCTCGGCAGCCGCCCCAAGACGCAACAGACCAGTTTCGCTCATCGGGGGTGTGACGAACATGATACCACAAGATGCAGTGTCCGTGGGCAGGGTTAAACTGGCCGATCCCATCAAATTGGCGATCCTTGTGTTGCGCAAAGCATGCAGATTTTCCGTGATATAATAGTCATGATCACTCGCCAGGCGCTGCTGATTTGGCGGTAAAATCTGCGATGTGGGCATGATAACCGCGTCAAACCCCGCTGTTTTAGCATAATAGCTGCTACGCAATTCCCGCAGCTTCATCCAGGCTTGAACAAATTCAACACCGCTAAACGTGGCACCGGCGCGAAAACGCTCTAAAATCTCGCCAAACATCATCCCGGGCGCGACCTCGATCACGCCTCGCCACTGCGCATAGGCCTCGGTGGTGAACAGCACAGCCGACATTTTTAGCGCTTCGCGAACCTCTGGAACCTCGCCCTGCTTAATCACCGCGCCGGCCGCTTTCAACTTTTCAACCGCCGCCAAAAATGCCGCCATCGGGGCCGCGCGCACCCCGTCCATGGCCTCGGTTTGCAAAATCATCAGACGCTTGCCCTGCATCGTTGCTCCGTTTAAATCCGCCGGTTTACCGCCCTCAAGCGCCGCCAACATCAAGGCCGCATCTTCAACCGTGCGACACAGCGGGCCGACAGTGTCAAAGCTTTCGCAAAGTGGCACCACACCCTTTAACGACAATCGCCCGGCCGTGGTTTTCAACCCGACCAGATTATTCCAGGCCGCCGGAATGCGCACCGATCCGCCCGTGTCCGAGCCAACCCCGCAAGCCGCCAAACCAAAAGCCACCGAGGTCGCCGCCCCCGAAGACGAGCCACCGGCAACCGCATCGGCATCATTGACGCTGGGCGGGCTTTGGGTGACGGGATTATAGCCAAGACCGGAAAAAGCCAGCTCGGACATGTGGGTTTTGCCCAAACAAACCAGGCCGGCCTCAGTGGCATTTTTCAACACTTCTGCATCTTGATCGGGAACGCGACCCTTTAACAAATCCGATCCCGCCTCGGTCGCAACATCGGCCGTATCAAACAGATCTTTCCACGAAACCGGCACGCCATCCAGCAGGCTGCGGCGCGTGCCCGATTTAGCCCGCGTGGCCGCTGCCGCCGCTTCGCTTAACGCACGTTTTTCGGTCAAACGCGCGTAAATACGGTGCTGCAAATCATGCAGCTTGATTGCGTCAAGATAGGTTTGCGTCAACGCCACAGGGTCAATTTCACCAGCCCCGATACCGCGACCCAAATCCGCGGCACTCATCATAAGCCACTGTTTTGGCATCACAATCCCCTTATAATTTGCGCGCTTCATCCACCAACATCACCGGAATTCCATCGCGCACCGGAAAGGCAAGTTTGGCCGACTTTGAAACCAGTTCCTGTTTTTTAGCGTCGTAAATTAACACCGATTGCGTCACCGGACACACCAGCGCCTCTAGCATTCTGCGGTCAAATTCTGCGTCTTTATTCATTGGATCCCTCCTCCGGCATCATTTTTTTGCAAGGCCAATTCCATCAAAGCCACCAGCGTTTCACGGCGCTGTGTCAGCGTTTGCACCTCAAGCAACGCCTGCCTGTCCTCATCGGCAAACGGGGCCAGCATCGAGAGCGAATTGATCAACATTTCAGGCTCGGCCCGCTTTAGATTTTGCCAATCAGTGTCCAGATCCTCCAGCGAGAAAAACTGCTCTAACAGTTGCAAAAACCCGCCCCGATCAAAGCCCTTGTCACGTTGCGCCCCTGTCAGATCGCGGCCAAATTCCTGCCAGTTGATATCGGCCCGCAAATACGGCGTGAAGCCGTCCATCTGCTGCAAAACCCGAAACCGCGAAACCCCCGTAAGCGTGATCAGATAACGCCCGTCATCGGTTTCGATAAAGCTGCTAATACGGCCCGCACAACCAACATCATACAGGCTACCATCGGCGGCATCGGCCCGCGGCTGGATCATCCCGATAAGGCGTTCGCGGGCTTTTAGAACATCTTCTACCATGGCCAGATAGCGCGGCTCAAACACGTTCAGCTGAATGCGACTGCGCGGCAAAAGCAAGGCTTGCGGCAAAGCAAACAGCGGTAAAACATCTGGTAAATTGGCAGCGGTGATCATAAATCCAGCCTACGCGAAAAAGCCGGATTAGGCAAAGATCATCGACGTTAACTTGCGCCGCCCATTCAAAACAATCGGATCATCCGGTTTGAGCGCATCGAAAACCGTGAACAGCTGCGCCTTGGCCGCGCCGTCATTCCAGTTGCGATCACGGCGAAACAATTCCAGCAATTCATTCACCGCCGCCTCGGCATCGCCGCCAGCGTGCAGCGCCATCGCCAAATCAAGCCGGGCCTGATGATCGTCGCCATTCGCATCAACCGCGGCACGCAATTCGTCCACAGGGCCAGCATCGGCCGCCTGTTTGGCCAATTCCAGCTGGGCATGGGCCGCCTCCAATGCGCTGGATGTCGAAATTTCGGCAGGCGCGCCGTTCAATGTGGCCTCGGCCTGCTCCAGATCCTCGAGCGCAATCAGCGCGCGCACCAAGCCGCCGTAAGCCGGCGCACTGTTTTCGTCTTCTTCTAAAATCGCCTTGAAGGTTTCGGCCGCATCGCCCGCTTCGCCTTCGGTTAACATGGCCTCGGCGGCCTCGATCGCGCCGTCCAGCCCGCCGTCATCTTCTGGCCCCAGTGCGGCAATTTTCTCAACAAACGCCTTAAGTTCGGATTGCGGCAAGGCGCCCTGAAACGCATCCACCGGCTTGCCGTCGACAAAGGCGTAAACCGTCGGGATCGATTGAACCTGCAACTGGCCCGCGATTTGCTGGTTTTCATCAACGTTGATCTTGACCATTTTCACCTTGCCAGCCGCCGCTGTCACCTCGGCCTCGAGCGCCGGTATCAGCGTTTTGCACGGCCCGCACCACGGCGCCCAGAAATCAACAATCACCGGCACTTCTTTGCTGGCCTCGACCACATCTTGCATGAATGTGGCCTCGGATGTGTCTTTGATCAGATCGGCGGTATCAGTGGCGGTGGCGTTGCTGCCTTGTCCCAGTTCAAGCATGGTAAATCTCCGAAAAAAATTATTTGGTTACATTCTATATGTGGCCTTGGGCGGCAAAACCCAAGGGGTTTTTATAAATCAAACGTAGCAATTACCGGCGCGTGATCGCTGGGTTTTTCCCAGCCGCGAACATGGCGCACCACACGCGATGAATGGGCCGCATTGGCAATATCGGCGCTGGCCCAAACGTGATCCAGACGCCGCCCCTTATCGGCCGCATCCCAATCTTTGGCGCGATACGACCACCAGCTGTAAAGCTGACCATCGGGAATATCGGCGCGGGTGACATCGATCCAATTGCCGGCTTCCCGGGTTTCGTGCAGGGCCGCGACCTCAACCGGGGTGTGCGACACGACCTTTAGCAGCTGTTTGTGATTCCAGACATCGTCTTCGCGCGGGGCGATATTCAAGTCCCCGACAAGAATGGATTTTTCCGGCATGTTGGCACGAAAATCATCGCGCATATCGGTCAGATAATCCAGTTTCTGGCCAAACTTTTCGTTCACTTCGCGATCAGCCACATCACCACCCGCAGGCACATAATGATTGTGGATCGTAACCCCGTTTTCCAAACGCGCCGCAACGTGACGGGCATGGCCCAGATTGGCAAAATCATGGCGCCCCATATCGGTGAGCGGCAGCCGCGACAGGATCATCACGCCGTTATAACCCTTTTGCCCGCTGGCAACCATGTGGCTGTAACCCATCGCCGCAAAACTCGCGGTCGGCATTTTTTCAAGCGGCGATTTGCATTCTTGCAGGCATAAAACATCCGGCGCTTCCTCGGCCAGAAACTTTAGCACCAAAGGCTCGCGAAGGCGAACCGAATTGATATTCCAAGTGGCAAGGCTGAATGACATTGGCGCGCTCCTGTTTGACTTTGGCCCACATTAATCACAAGCTGGGCGGATGACCATCGGATAAACGCGTAAAAAAATGCTGCTGATTGCAAATAAAAACTATCGCCTGCTGTTCACGGCCAATGCGGTTTCAAATCTGGGCGACGGCATTTCCAGCCTTGCCTTTCCGTGGCTTGCCACCCTGATTACACGCGACCCTGTGCTGGTTGCCATGGTCGCCGCCGCCACGCGATTGCCGTGGTTGCTGTTTTCCATTCCCGCCGGCGTCATCACCGACCGCGCCAACCGCCAACGCCTGATGGTGCAGGCCGATATCTTGCGCCTGTTGCTGACCTTTGGCGTGATTGCGCTGATTATATCCGGCCCCGACCTGCCGATGCCCGATGACGCGACGCAGGCCAAAATGCTGATTTTTAGCCTGTGCGCTGCGGCTTTTTTGCTGGGATCGGCCGAAGTGATCCGCGATAATGCCGCCCAAACCGCCTTGCCCTCGATTGTTGATCCCCAAGATCTGGAAGCCGCCAATGGCCAGATGTGGAGCATCGAGCAAGTCATGGGCCAGTTCGTTGGACCACCGCTGGCCGGTTTGCTGATTGCATTGTCGGTACCGCTGCCCTTTGCGCTGGATGCGGTCACATTTGCGCTTGCGGCGTGGTGCGTTTGGCTGATTGCGATGCCCGCGCGCGTGGCCCCCAAATTGCCCGACGGATTTTGGCAACAAATGCGCCAAGGCATTGTCTGGATTTACGCCCATAAATTGATTTTCCGGCTGGCCGTTATGCTGGGCGCGCTGAATATGTTGCACATGATCACCCTGACGGTGCTGGTTTTGTTCAGTCAGGAAATTCTGGGACTGTCTGCGGCCGGTTACGGTATTTTGTTAACGGCCGGCGCGGCTGGCGGAGTGCTGGGTGGTCTGATCGCGCCAAAAATTGCCGCGCGAATTGGTGCAAATGCCAGCCTGAAACTGGCGCTGCTGGTGTTTCCGCTGCCTTATTTTGCGGTTTTTCTAACCTCGAATATCTATGTTGTGGCCGCCGCCCTGTTTGTTGAAATGCTGGCCGCCTTGCTGTGGAATGTGGTGACTGTATCGCTGCGACAACGCAGTATTCCCGATGAATTACTGGGCCGTGTTAATAGTATTTACCGGTTTTTTGGCTGGGGCACGATGCCGATTGGCGCAATGATTGGCGGGGTTCTGGTGGCACTGTTTGAACCGGAAATGGGCCGCGAAGCCGCCTTGCGCCTACCCTATCTGGTTGGCGCAGCAGGGTGTTTGGCGCTGTTTTTCTACGGATTATGCAAGCTGGATTTGCGATAAAAAGACCCGACACAAGGCCGGGCCAGCTAAAACAGGGAGGGTCACCCCAACATGCCGGGGAACGCATTCAGCTAGATTTATTGCGCTTTAGACAACCAGTTTATAACCGCCAGATTCGGTCACAAGAAGGCGAACCTGCGTCGGATCCGGTTCTATTTTTTGACGCA
This sequence comes from uncultured Marinosulfonomonas sp., assembly GCA_964429175.1. Lineage (GTDB taxonomy): Bacteria > Pseudomonadota > Alphaproteobacteria > Rhodobacterales > Rhodobacteraceae > Profundibacter. Next base: position 5,106 of record CAYSBD010000025.1, on the reverse strand, counting down.
GCCGGTAAATATGGGTTTCCAACGTGTGCGTGGTGACGCCGGCGTTATAGCCCCAAACCTCGTGCAGCAGCACATCACGCGCCACCACGGATTCGCCAGCACGGTAAAGAAATTTCAGGATATTGGTTTCCTTTTCCGTCAACCGAATTTTCTTGTCATCACCGGTGATCAGCATTTTCATCGACGGCTTGAATATGTATGGTCCAAGCGTAAATACCGCGTCCTCGGATTGTTCATGCTGGCGCAATTGCGAACGGATGCGCGCCAAAAGCACCGGGAATTTAAACGGTTTGGTGACGTAATCATTGGCACCCGCATCCAGCCCCAAAATCGTATCGGCATCGCTATCGTGGCCCGTCAACATCAACACGGGGCATTTCACACCCTGCTTGCGCATTAAACGACACAGCTCGCGACCGTCCGTATCGGGCAGGCCAACGTCCAGAATCACCAGATCATAACGCGCCTCTTTGGCCTTGATCATGGCGCTGGCACCATCGGCGGCCTCGAACACATCGAAATCCTCGGTCAAAACCAATTGTTCGGACAATGCGTCGCGCAGATCGTCATCATCATCAACCAGCAGAATTCTTTTTAGATTAGTGCCCATACATGCGTTCCTTTTCTGCGCTGCGTTCTTTTTAGATTAGTGCCCATACATGCGTTCCTTTTCTGCGCTGCGTTCTTGTTATATTTGTGCTTGAATGGCGCGCACGGCAAGGGCGGGCGCAGATTTTTCAGCTTTGCGTGTCCATTCTCACGCATCTGTGTCAAAAGATGGCAATATGTTTCACATTTCTGCAATAATCGCTACACCTTCAACATGGTTTTGTAACAAGGACAAACCCGATGCAACTGACACCTGACACCACAGAATTGCTGGCACGCACGCGGTCGGATTTGCGCATGGGTCTGCCTGTGGTGATAATTGACGGGCAGGTTTCGGCGTTGGTTTTGGCGGCCGAAACCCTAAATGCCGATCGCCTGAAGCAGATTCAGCAACATGGCGGTGACATCATTTTGGCCATCACCGCGCGGCGCAGTGCTACCCTGAAAATAACGGCCTATGACAATGACTTAGCGCGTGTTTTGCTGCCTGAAAATGCTGCGTTAAACTGGGTTTACGCGATTGCCAATCCGGCGGATGATTTAAAAATGCCGCTGAAAGGCCCGCTAAAAAGCATTCGTGATGGCAGTGCAGTAATGCACCGGACCGCAATAAATCTGGTCAAAACAGCCCGGCTTTTGCCTGCGGTTTTAGTGCTGGAAATCGAAAACGGTGCGGGTTTTGCAAACGCGAATAATCTAACGCAAATCGACCTGCAAAGCGCAAAAACCACACTCGAGCGCAACATTGCCCTAAACCCCGTGATCAGCGCGCGCTTGCCGCTGGCCGTATCGGAATCTGGCCGGCTGCATATTTTTCGTGCCGCAGATGGCGGCGAAGACCATTTTGCCGTTGAAATCGGCAAACGTGAACGGCAAAAACCACTGTTGGTGCGGCTGCATTCTGCCTGTTTTACCGGTGATCTGCTCGGCTCGTTAAAATGCGATTGCGGCCCGCAGCTTCGCGCGTCCTTGGCGCAAATGGGGCAAGAAGGCGCGGGCGTGTTGCTGTATCTTAACCAAGAAGGGCGCGGCATCGGGCTGGCAAATAAAATGCGCGCCTATCAATTGCAGGATCAGGGTTTTGATACGGTCGAGGCCAACCACCGGCTGGGTTTTGAAGATGACGAACGTGATTTTCGCATCGGCGCTAATATCTTGAAAAAGCTGGATATTTCGCAAGTTCGCCTGCTGACAAACAATCCTGAAAAGGTGAAAATGCTGCAATCCGAGGGCATCACGGTTTGCGAGCGTGTGCCGCTTAAAGTGGGTCAAACGCCCCAGAATGCAGAATATCTGAAAACCAAAGCGGCCAAATCCGGCCATTTATTATGAGCGCCGATGATCTGGTTTTAACAAAACAGGGCATCCGGTTTCGCAATCGCCTGATCCCGTGCGCGGTCGGGCGCGGCGGAATTTCGGCCCAAAAACACGAAGGTGACGGCGCAACGCCGGCGGGAATTCACCACATTACGGGGCTTTATTATCGCCCCGACCGCCTGCCCGCCCCCGCCCCGTGGGCCGTGCCGATCCACCCGTTTGATTTGTGGTCGGACGATGTGAATGATGCGCAATATAACCATCTGGTGCGCGCCCCGCATAAATTCAGCCACGAGCAGATGCGCCGGGCGGATCCGCTTTATGATATCGTGTTGATCACAGATTGGAACTGGCCCGTTGCAACCCCGCATAAAGGTTCGGCGATTTTTTTGCATATCTGGCGCAAACCGCGCCATCCCACAGAGGGCTGCATCGCGTTTTCAAAGCTAAATCTGCTGTGGATTATTCACCGGATTCGGCCCCAAACCCGGCTGATCGTGTCCGATCAGATGTAATCGCGCGCGCCGAAAATGGCCGACCCAACCCTGATGTGGCTGGCCCCCATCGCAACCGCGCGCTCAAAGTCGCCGCTCATGCCCATCGACAACCCGTCCACCCCGTTTCGCACCGCAATTTTGCGCAGCAGAGCGAAATGCAGGCTGGGTTCTTCATCCGCTGGCGGGATGCACATCAGGCCAACAACCGGTAAATCCAGATCGCGGCAGGTTTTGATAAATGCATCGGCATCGATTGGTAAAATACCGGCCTTTTGTGGCTCGCATCCGGTATTGATCTGGATAAACAAATCAGGGCAATCGCCCATTTCTTGCGCAAGCCGCGCACAGGTTTTAGCCAGTTTAGGGCGATCCAGTGAATGAATTGCTTCAAACAATCCAAAGGCTTGGCGCGTTTTGTTGGTTTGCAAAGGCCCAAGCATATGAACCTGAACGCCCTCATATTGCTCACGAAACGCGGGCCATTTTCCAGCCGCCTCCTGCACCTTGTTTTCACCAAACAGCCGGTGGCCAGCTTGCAAAACCGCCTTAACCCGCGCATTCGGCTGGGTTTTGGACACCGCAATCAGCTGCGTTGTGCCGGCTTTACGACCAGCCTTTTGCTCGGATACATTTATGCGTTGGCGGATTTCAGATAATGACATGCCTGATCCTGTTTTAGTGTTACCCAAAAGAAAAGAGCGGACCATCAAGGCCCGCTCTCTTTTTAGGTAAACTAAACTCTAAGATTAGAATTTGAAGTTAAGACCAAAGTCAGCAACTGTGTCGCCGGCAGTGCTTTGACCGATAGCGCCTGCAAGAGTAGCACCGCCACCCAGACCGTATTTGAAGCCGATTTCATATGAATCGTCTGAACCGGCACCACCAAGAAGAGCATTGTCATCGTCGATTTGCGAGTAGTTAGCACCGATAGTCAGGTTACCCATTGTGTAGGCAACATCAACACCAGCACCGAAACCGTATGCGTCGCTATCCGCAACCAGCAGACCTACAGCGATGTCACCGAATGTAGCAGCAACTTTTGCTGATACGGAGTTGTTTTCAAGAGCGGTTCCAGTATAGACGTCATCGTGGTCATATGCCACGTTAACAGCGAACATTCCGAAATCATAACCCAAGCCAAGGCTCCAGTCACCGGAGTTGTCAACTGCATTGGTGTATGTCAAACCAGTTGTTGCAACAACAGTTACGGCACCGAATGTACCATCATAACGGACATTTGCATCGCCAGTGTAACGTGATTTTTCAGCAGCTTCGCCACCACCAACGTTTGCAAAGCCCCAGCTTGCCAGACCGAAGTCATCAGCGGCTGGATCTGTATCACCAACTGTCAGTTTACCCCAGGAACCGGACAACCAAAGTCTTGTGCTGTTAACTGTGTTTGAAGTTGAACCGTTTGTTACTTCAACTCGTGTAGTTGCGCCCCAGCCCAAACCGCCATCTGTTTCGCCAGTCGCAGTAATGCGTGCGCGAATACGTGTGTGCAGTTTCACGTCTGTAACGTTAGCTGTAGCATCGTTGAATTGCAGACCCATACGAGCAGTGCCGCTCAGAGATACGTCAGCAGCAGCAACGCCGGCTGTTGCAACAAGTGCTGTTGTCGCGATAAGAATTTTTTTCATTTCGTTTTCCTCAGGAAATTAACAAGGTGCACCCCAATTCAGGGAATCCAAATCGGGTATGTTGTTGTTTCGCCCCTAACGACGCCCAATGCAAGTTTCCAGGCACCACAAAATCCATTGCACCACGCCCTGATGCAGCTTTGCCACAGTTTGATTGGCCGGTTTTCGCCGATGGCCGTAACGGGCGGACCGCTGGGAAAAGCCTTGCCCATCACAAACGCCTTGGTTACTTAGAGTGTATAAGCAGTTTTTTGGGGCTTTCATAATGCAACTGACGCGTAGACTTACCGCACTTCTGGCAGCGACTGCCATTTTAGGACTGTCCGCTTGCGGCGGCGGCTCGGGGCTTGGATCGATTGGTTTGGGGGGCAATGCCAAAGACAAGGCAGAACCGGCGCAAAAAGCAAAAGAAGAGCGGCGCGAGACGATCTGGGATCTGTTCAACGCCAATGTCGATGAAAACACCACGGTCGAAGTTAACAAATACATCTGGAACGCCTCGCTCGAGGTGCTGAATTTCCTGCCCATTAAAGCCGTCGATCCGTTTACCGGCATTATCGTCACCGGTTACGGCACCCCGCCCGGCGGTGGGCGCGCCTATAAAGCCACGATTTATGTGCAGGATCCGGCGCTTGATGCGCGCTCTTTGGTTGTTGCGCTGCGCACCCGGTCCGGCGTGGCCAGCCCCGATACCGTGCGCGCGATTGAGGACGCAATTCTAACCCGCGCCCGCCAGCTTCGGATCCGTGACAGTAAACTATAAGCGACACGGCGATCATTTTAAATAACCATCACGCCGGGCCAATCGTCCGGCGTTTTTATATCAGGAATGCAAAACATGTCCGGCTATGACGCAAAAAACATCGAACTGAAATGGCAAGCCGCTTGGGAAACCGGCGACGTATTCAAGGCCAAACGCGATCAAACCAAGCCGAAATATTATGTGCTGGAAATGTTTCCGTATCCGTCGGGCCGCATCCATATGGGGCATGTGCGCAACTACACGATGGGCGATGTGATCGCGCGTTATAAAATGTCGACCG
>CAYSBD010000024.1:0-24025 GCA_964429175.1 uncultured Marinosulfonomonas sp. | reverse complement strand
GTTTCTGGCGACGGCGATCCGCGCGGAGGTGCCTGAATTTATGGCGGGCCACACGGAGTTGCTGGATGATCAAGGCCGCCAGCGTGTTGTGCGTGTCCTGCCCGAAATCATTCAAGGGGTTGAGCTTAAAGGCGGGATCAAGCAACATCAAAACGCCGCCTGATCAGGGCGTCACCAACTTTTGGGCATAACGCGAATTTTTCTGTGCGTTTCGTTCCCATAGTTGTTCTCTTTGTGCCCATAATACGCGGGTAAGGGAGCGGCACAATTCCACGATATAACCATCCTCGGTGGGATTCGGTGTCCGGCCAAAATGGCGGCAGTTCCGTAATGCAACACAAACCATTGCAAACATATTCGAATGTTATTATATATCAGGTAAAGCAAGGAGACCTCAATGGCCATCAAAGCCCTCATCCGCGCTACAGCCATTGCAGCTATTTTCGCCAGCCCCGGATACGCCAGCGAAGATATAGCCGACCAATATCCGCAATCGATGCTGTATTCAAAACCCGTCGAGGTGATCCCGAATGTTTTTTCGGCAATCGGCGCCACCGCCCCGCCGCGTTATGAAAACAGCGGGCATAACAATAACCTGTCGTTCATCATCACGGGCGATGGCGTGGTTGTGGTGAATTCCGGCGCGTCATATTTGCTGGCAAAGGCGCTGCACGATGAAATCAAGGCCGTCACCGATCAACCCGTCAAGCTGGTGATTAACGAAAACGGCCAGGGACACGCGATGCTGGGCAACAATTACTGGACCGCTCTGGGCGTGCCTGTTTTGGCCCATGTGGATGCAGCGGCAGCATTTGAGGAAAACGGTTTTCGCAGCCTTGAACAGATGCAAAAAAGCAGTAAAGAAAAGGCCAAAGGCACCGAATTACAGGGCCCGACCATCACCTTTGAAGATGAATATATCATCGAAATGGGCGATATGCGCATTGAGGTTTTGTATTTCGGACCGGCCCATAGCCATGGCGATATTTCCGTCTGGTTGCCTGAACAAAAGCTGGTGATTGCTGGTGATATCGCCTTTCACGAACGCATGTTGCCAATTTTTGCCGACACAATAACCGCCGATTGGGTTGAAACCTGGAAAACAGAATTCGAGCCGCTGGGCGCGGTTTATGTGATTCCCGGCCATGGGCATCCGACAAATATGGATCAGGTGCGCCGCTACACCCTTGATTATCTGGTTGATTTGCGCGAAAAAATTGGTGCGCATCTGGAAAATGACGGCACGCTGGATGATGCATATTACGTCGATCAAAGCGCTTATGCCCATCTGGACACGTTTGAAGAACTGGCCACCAGAAATGCTGGGCGGGTTTATGAGCAGATGGAATTTGAATAAATTAACCAGTAATTAACGGCGACATATCATAACCCGCCGCCGATGTTGCCGCCAGAATTTCGCGTGGCTGCATCACACCGATTTGCATTTGGGTCCAGATAACCGTGCAGCGGGTGCCACTGCGGCAATAGGCCAGAACCGGTTTGGCCAGCTCGGGCAGCAGCTTGATAGTTTGGGCGGCCTGATGCTGTAATTGGGCGTTTGAAACGGCGGGCAAAAACGCAAACGCCATACCCAGATTGCACGCCTCGGCCCGGATTTCCTCCACATCCGGTTGCCCTGCGGCTTCGCCATCGGGACGGTTGCAGATAATGCTGCGAAACCCAGCATCCCACAGCATTTGCACATCGCCCACTGAAATCTGCGGGCTGACTGAAAATTCGCCTGACAAGCGCCTGATATCCATCATTTTTTGCTTCCTGTTCCTGCTCTGGTTCAAAGCGCCGGGTTAAATATCACAGTTAAATCTTGTTGATCGGCACCTTGAAAAACACGCCGCCATCCTCATCTTCGGGGGGCATATTTCCGGCACGCATATTGACCTGCAAAGACGGGATAATCAAGCGCGGCATGTCAAGTGTTGCATCGCGCTGTTCGCGCATTTTTATAAAATCATCGCGCGTGGTGCCTCCGCCAAAATGGATATTTCCAGTTTTCTGTTTTTCAACGGTGGTTTCATTTTGAACAGCCCGCCCGCCGGGGCCGTAATCGTGGCACATCATCAAACGCATGTCATCGGGTAATTTTAGTATTTTCTGAACAGAATCATATAGTTGCCCAGCATCCCCACCCGGAAAATCCGCTCTCGCCGATCCGCCATCGGGCATAAACAACGTATCACCAACAAAGGCTGTATTGCCCATAACATGCGTCATACAGGCCGGCGTATGCCCCGGTGTATGCATCACAAAAACCGGCATTTTACCGATTTTGTAAGTATCGCCATCGGTGAAAAGTATATCAAACTGACTGCCATCACGCTGAAATTCGGTGCCCTCGTTAAAGACTTTGCCAAAGGTATCCTGCACCACGGTTATGCCTTGGCCAACGCTGATTTTGCCGCCCAGTTTTTGCTGGATATAAGGTGCGGCGGACAGATGATCGGCATGCACATGAGTTTCAATTTGCAGCTCTAAAATCAGACCATTATCCTGAATGTAACGGACAATTTTATCGGCATGTTCATAAGTCAGACGCCCTGCGGCATAATCAATATCCAGCACAGAATCGATCACCGCGCAGGCGTTGGTTTCGGGGTCTTTCACCACATAGGAAAACGTGTTGCTGTCATCATCAAAGAACGTTGTGATCACAGGTGTGATTTGCATATTTACCGGATGTTTTGACACGCAACCCTCCTATTATTTTCCAAATATACGCTGAATTTAACATGCAATCCATTACCGGATCAAGACCTGCAGATCAGCCACATTGGTGCCCGTCGCCCCGGTCATCAACAAATCACCCGAGGCCTTTAACGCATGATAACTGTCATTATTGGCCAACATTTCTTCTGGTGAAACACCCGCTGCGCGCATCCGTGTTAACGTATTATTATCCACGATCGCGCCGGCCGCATCACACGGCCCGTCGCGCCCATCCGTGCCACCCGACAAAAACACCCAACGCCCTGGCCAGCCCTGTTTTTCAGCCAAAACAGCCAAACGCAAAGCCAATTCCTGATTGCGCCCACCAAGACCATTACCGCGGATGCAAACCGTGGTCTCCCCGCCAAATAATGTGATGCTTTTGTTGGATTCAGCAATAATTTCAGCAGCTTGCTGCACATCCCCAATTAACGGTGACTTGCATAAATATGCCTCTGGGGCGGCGCGCTTCATTGCAGATAAACTGATTGAATTTGAACCAACCAGCTGATTTTCAGCTTTGGCAAAGGTGGGAAGTTCTGATTGTGGGGACAATAAATAAGTCTGCACGGACATCGGCAATTCGCACCAAATGCCGTAGAATTTCAACAGTTCAACCGCCTGTTTTTTGCCCCCCACCGCCGCAGCTGTCAGGCCGCTGGCAATCAAGCGAAAATCATCGCCAACCACATCCGACAAGATCAAAGCCCGCACAGGTGCCGGCCCTGCAAAGCGCAAAAAGCCGCCACCTTTGAGACGCGAAAGCTGTTGCCTCACAAGGTTCATTTCACCAATCTGCGCCCCGCACCCCAGCAACAAACGGCTGACTTGGGCTTTATCTTGCAAAGCAATCCCCGCAACCGGAGCAGGCAACAAAGCCGAGCCACCGCCACTGATCAGTGCAAGAATTCGGTCACTTTCCCCTGCATTTTTCAAAACAGTGATCACATCGATTGCAGCCCGTGCGCCATTTTGATCCGGAACCGGGTGTCCGGCTGCATAAACCCGCGCAAAATCAACATCTTTGGCATTTTCATAGTTTGTGATCACAACAACCCCAACATCACCCGATAGCAAATCATTTGCGGCTTGCGCCATCCGCATCGCAGCTTTGCCAACGGCCAATACAATGGTCTTACCCCCCTCGCTCGCGGCTCTCATCGGTCGCTCACGCAGCGCATTTTCAACGGCCAGATATGGATCGGCAGCCGCCACACCGGCCATAAAAATTTCTTTCGCCCGCGCCCTCATTTCAGCCTGTGCCCTGCTTAAAAACCGCCGCCACTTCAGACCGAATTATGCCCGCAATTTGGGCGCAATCGGCTAAACTGAATGGCAGCGGCAAACGCATGTCCAAAATGCCTTTCAGCACCCGGTCACTTTTAGGCAGGCTTTGCTGCGGCGCGTATCGCCAGCTGTCATAACGCGATGTGAAACCCACAGGCTCATCTCGTCCAAACCACTTCAATTCAACCCCGCGTGCAGCGCAACGTCGCAAAACATTTTCGATCTGCTGTGCATCCCAATCCAGTAATAAAAACTGGATGGACGAGCCGACAAACTTTTCCGCCTCAGGGCGCTCAATCATGGTTAACCCCGGCGTGCCCCGCAAACCATTTTCAACCACCAGATACCGCTCATTCCATGCCCCGCATTGTTGATCCAGCGCCCTTAACTGGGGCCGTAAAATCGCGGCCCGAAGGTTATCCATCCGGCCCGAAATATTAGGTAGATCGTAATGCAAATCCTGGAAAGCAGCGGCAGGCGGACCGGCAAGATGACGCTCGTAAAGCATATAACTGCCCGAAAACATCACCGCGCGGGCCATCAAATTACCATCATCCGAAATCAGCAAACCACCCTCGCCGGAATTCATATGTTTATAGGTTTGGGTGGAATACGCCGCCATCACCCCGTGGCGCCCCGAAACAACCCCGTTCCAGCGCGCACCCATTGTGTGGGCGCAATCCTCGATCACCGAAATACCCGCCGTATCGCAAATATTCATCAAGGAATCCATGTCACAAATATGCCCGCGCATGTGGCTAAGCAACAAAATCTTTGCACGGCTTGTTTGAATTTTTTCTTTTAAATCAGATAGATCAATAGTTAATGATTCATCCACCCCGACAAATACAGGCACCGCACCAAGGCTGGCAATCGCGCCCGGAACCGGGGCCAACGTAAAAGCATTGGTCAACACCTGATCGCCTGAAGCCACCCCGACCGCGCGCATCGCACAGCCGATGGCATAGCCGCCAGAGGCCACGGCAAGCGCATATTTCACCCCCATTGCATCGGCAAATTCACGCTCGAATAACGCGGTTTCGCCGGCCTCGTCATCGACCAGATTATAGCGGTGCAAACGCCCATGCCTTAAAATTTTTAACGCAGCCTGAATGCCATCTTCTGGGATGGGTTCTTGTTGCGTGAAGCTGCCGGTAAAAATATCATTCATAGCGCAACCTTTTCACACACTTAAACAATCAAGTCTTCGATCAGATCAAATAAATCGTCATAATGATCCAGTAACGCATCAGGTTTCAATGTCTTAACATCGCGCCCGTTTGGACCGAATGTAACCAGAACCGAAGGAACCCCGGCGGCACGCGCCGTTTGGCAATCGGTGACGGTGTCGCCAATCAAAACCGAGCGCGCCAAATCCCCGCCAACCCGCGCCACAGCTTCGATAAACGGGGCCGCATCCGGCTTGCGCGTGGCGAGCGTGTCGGCCCCGACCAAAGCCGCAAACTGATCGCGAAAATCCAGCCGCCGCATCAGGGTTTCGGCCAAAGCCTCGGGTTTATTCGTACAAATTCCGATCCGGTAATCCGCATCCAAAAGACGCTGAACAGCCGCCCTGACACCATCATATAACACGGTGTACCGGTCTATATTTTCGGCGTAATGCTGCAACAGCAACGGGAATTGCAGATCAATTTCAGCATCAGAATTAGCGCCGTCCAACCGCGAAAATCCAAGCCTCAACATGGCGCGCCCACCGGCAAATGCAGTGGCTTGATCTGCAACCATATCCAGCATATCCCCATGGCCAAGATCACGGAAACAGGCGTTTGCCGCACCGATCAGATCGCCGCTGGTGTCAGCCAATGTGCCGTCCAGATCAAAAATAACTGTTTTCATTTTGCCTCCTGGGCCGTAACCCTCCATAATCCGCCATTAAAGTGTAACAAGGTGCAAACACAAGTGATAGTCACACCCCTTGCAACCGTGCGCAAGGGCGGTAAAAGAGACGTTAACGAGAAAGAGTTTTAGATGACAACAGCATTAATCGTTCTGGCCGCAGGTCAGGGAACACGGATGAATTCGGATTTGCCAAAAGTGTTGCACCCGCTGGGCGGCGTGCCGTTGGTGGTGCATGCGATGGCGTCGGGCGATGCGGTTGAGCCTGAAAAAACCGTGGTGATCGCCGGACATCGGGCCGAATTGGTTGAGCCGGCGGTTTTGGCCCATAATCCGGATGCAATTGTTGTGCATCAAAGCGAACAGTTGGGCACCGGACATGCCGTGCTGCAAGCCGCGGATGCCTTGGCCGGATTTGATGGCGATGCGATTGTGGTTTTTGGTGACACGCCGTTTGTACGCCCCCAAACCATTGCCAAAATGGTTGCCGCCCGCGCCGACGGAAATGCCATCGTTATGCTGGGGTTTCAGGCTGAAAATCCGGGCCGATATGGCCGGATGGTTTTGGCTGATGACGGGCTGGAACACATTGTCGAAGCCAAGGATGCAAATGCCGATGAATTGGCCATAACCCTTTGTAATGGCGGACTTGTTGCTGCGGATGCACAGTTGTTATTTATGCTGTTAAAAAGCATCGGAAATGAAAATGCCAGCGGCGAATATTACCTGACGGATATTGTAGCCGCCGCCCGCTCCAAGGGGCATAAAGCCGGCGTCGTGATCTGTGATGAGGCCGAAACCATGGGCATTAATACGCGCGCCGAGCTGGCCCGTGCTGAAGCCATATTTCAAGCCGAAAAACGCGATGAGGCACAGCAAAACGGCGTGACGATGTTTGCCGCCGAAACCGTGTTTTTCAGCTTTGACACCTGCATTGGCCGTGATGCGGTGATCGAGCAAAACGTAGTGTTTGGCCCCGGTGTGAGCGTTGAAACCGGTGCTACAATCCGCGCCTTTAGTCACCTTGAGGGCTGCCATGTTTCGCGCGATGCCATCGTTGGCCCCTACGCCCGTTTGCGCCCCGGAACCGAATTAAGCGAAGGTGCAAAAGTTGGCAATTTCGTTGAAATGAAAAACGCGGTTCTGGGCGAAGATGCCAAGGTAAATCATCTGTCTTATATCGGTGATGCCACAATCGGGGCGCGCACAAATGTGGGGGCGGGCACAATTACCTGCAATTACGACGGCTTTATGAAGCACCGCACAGAGATCGGTGAAGGCGCATTTATTGGTTCCAACACAATGCTGGTCGCGCCGGTAAATATTGGCAACGAAGCCATGACTGCAACCGGATCCGTGATCAACAAAAACGTGCCCGACGGGGATTTGGCGCTGGCACGTTCAAGACAGGTGACAAAACCGGGCATGGCGCGCAAAATGTTCGAAAAGTTAAAGAAAACCAAGGAAAACATGGCTGAGGAGTCGAAATAATGTGCGGTATTATAGGTGTCCTTGGAAATCACGAAGCCGCGCCTTTACTGGTTGAGGCCTTGAAACGGCTGGAATATCGCGGTTATGATAGCGCCGGTATTGCCACCGTTGAAAACGGTAAACTTGACCGGCGTCGCGCAGTTGGAAAACTGGTGAACCTGTCGGATTTGCTGGTGCATAATCCGCTGGCAGGCAAAATTGGCATCGGCCACACCCGTTGGGCCACGCACGGTGCGCCAACGGTTGAAAATGCCCATCCGCACAGGGCCGGTCCGGTGGCCGTGGTGCATAACGGCATCATTGAAAATTTCCGCGAGTTGCGCGTAGAAATGGCGGCCAAGGGCATTGCGTTTCAAACCGAAACCGACACCGAAACCATCGCTCTGCTCGCGCATGATTATATGGAACAAGGCCTGTCGCCGCATGAGGCCGCAGACAAAACCATCGCACGGCTTGACGGGGCATTTGCGCTTTGTTTTCTGTTTGATGCTCACGATGATTTGCTGATCGCTACACGCAAAGGCTCGCCTCTGGCAATCGGGCACGGGGATGGCGAAATGTTTGTCGGATCCGACGCCATTGCGCTGGCACCGATGACCAACCGGATCACTTATCTCGAAGAAGGCGATCTGGCGATTATCACCCGCGCCGGTGCCGAAATCCGCGACCACGACGGCGAACAAGTGCACCGCGAAATTGAAACCATAAACATCGACAGCACTATGGTGGAAAAAGGTGGGCACAAACACTTCATGGCCAAAGAAATTGCCGAACAACCCACCGTTTTAGGCGAGGCCATCAAGCATTACATTTCGGCCGATGGCAATAGCATTACCCTGCCCGAAAAAGGCATTGATTTTACCAAATACGATCGCATCGTAATGGTGGCTTGCGGCACCGCCTATCTGGCCTGCCTGACCGCCAAATACTGGTTCGAGCAAGTGGCGCGCATGCCCGTTGAAGTCGATGTTGCCTCTGAATTTCGCTATCGAGAACCGCCGATTGAGCCGCGCACGCTTGTATTATTTGTCAGCCAATCCGGTGAAACCGCCGACACATTGGCCGCCCTGCGTTACTGCAAAGGCAAGGCCGATATGATCGTTTCCGTGATCAATGCGGCCCAATCCTCGATTGCGCGCGAAAGCGATCTGGCGTTGCCGATTCTGGCCGGCACCGAAATCGGCGTGGCCTCGACCAAGGCCTTTACCTGCCAGCTTTGCGTGATGGTATGCCTGATGCTTTCAGCCGCCCATACACGCGGCAAAATGACCACCGGGGACCTTGCCAAAAACCTTGCAAATTTACGCAGATTACCCGGCCTGTTAAGTCAGGCAATCGATAACTCCCCAGAGATTGAGCTGATCTCGCGCAAGCTTTCCGAGGCGCAGGATGTGTTGTTTCTAGGGCGTGGAGCGTTATTTCCTCTGGCCCTTGAGGGCGCTTTAAAATTAAAAGAAATCAGCTACATACACGCCGAAGGTTATGCATCAGGTGAACTAAAACATGGCCCAATCGCGCTGATTGATGAAATGATGCCAGTCGTGGTGATGGCCCCGCGTGACGCGCTTTTTGAAAAAACCGTCTCCAATATGCAAGAAGTCATGGCGCGCGGTGGCAAAGTGCTGTTAATATCAGATAATCAAGGGATAAAAGAAGCGGGCAGCGGCACTTGGGAGACCATAACCATGCCCAAAGTCGACGCCTTATTCGCCCCAATTCTTTATGCGATTCCTGCCCAGATGCTGGCCTATTACACCGCGATTGCCAAAGGCACCGATGTGGATCAGCCCCGCAATCTGGCAAAATCGGTGACCGTAGAATGACCCCAGAAATCGCAATCCAGACCCTGCGCAATCACAGCGTTCCCGGCAAGGCGCTGCAAATGTCCGCCTACCATAAATCCGGCTGTGCCTTTTTGGGCGTTGCCAACCCGATGATCGACGCCGAGGTGAAAACATGGCGCAAGGACTTAACCTTGCAAGAACGTGTATCTCTGGCCGACGGGCTGTGGCAAAGCAACATTTTCGAGGCCCGCATTGCAGCCACAAAACTTCTGACACAGGCTCGCATAAACCCCGATGATGCGGTCTGGAAATTGATCAAATCCTGGGTGCCCGATTTTGACGGCTGGGCTTTGTCAGATCACGCTTGCATGGCTGGGCGCAAAAGGCTGCAAGCCGACCCTTCGCGCATTGACGAGGTCGAAAACTGGACCAAATCCGAACATATGTGGACACGGCGCGCGGCCCTTGTGATCACGGTGCCTTGGACCAAACAAAACCACCCGAAACCTGCCGATCTTGAAATTCGCGAACGTGTGCTGGGGTGGGCAACAAATTACTCCAAAGAACAAGATCCGGTCATCCAAAAGGCCATCGCATCGTGGCTGCGCGATCTTTCAAAACACGCCCCGGACAGAACCCGCGCCTTTATCGAAGCCAACGACAAACACCTAAAACCCTTCGCCAAAAAAATCGCGGCAAGCCAGCTAAAATAGCCCTTTCTTCTTGCCTTAAATACCTGCGCCGCAGGCAAAAGCGCTTTGCACCCGTCAGGGTCAAAGCGCTTGGGGCGGCGCGCATCAGCGCGGTGCAATCCTTACAATCACCCCCGCAGCTGTCGGCGAATAACTTTACCCGTCGCCGTCATCGGCAGCGCTTCGATCGGCTCGATCCACCTTGGTGCCACATGCGGGCTGACCTTGTCGCGCACCCGTTTTATCAACGCGGCCTCCAAGCCCTCCCATTCAGCGCCCGCACGCAAAACCACAAAGGCCTTCACCACTTCGGTGCGCACCGCATCCGGCACCCCGACGACCGCCGCCATCACCACATCCGGATGGCCCGATAAACAGTTTTCAATCTCGCTTGGCCCGATTCGATAACCGGCCGAGGTAATCACATCATCATCGCGACTGGAAAATCTGAAATACCCGTCCACGTCACAAGCCCCCAAATCCCCCGTCAACAACCAGTCACCGCAAAACTTTGCAGCCGTTGCCTCGGGTTTGTTCCAATAGCGTAAAAACATCACCGGATCCGGCGCCCGCACCGCGATTTCGCCGACCTCGCCCGCCGCCAACACAGCACCATCCGCCCCGATCACCGCCACATCATGCCCGGGCACCGCGCGCCCCATCGCCCCCGCCAATTGATGCCCACCCCCGCCTTGGGATGAAATCACCAAATTGCATTCGGTCTGGCCGTAAATTTCGTTAATATGACAACCCATCGCATCGCGCGCCCACTCCAGCAACGCCGCGCCCAAACTCTCGCCCCCCGAACTAACCGAGCGCAGCCCAAGCCCGTCAGGCACCTTAACCTGTTGCATCAATTTCAGCGCGGTCGGCGGCATAAACAGGTTGCGCATTTTATGGCGGATCATCAAATCATAGGCCTCGTCGGGGTCAAATTTTCGCATCCTTCGACTAACCAGCGGCACCCCGTGATAAAGACAGGGCAGCGCCATATTCAGCAAGCCGCCAATCCAGGCCCAATCGGCCGGTGTCCAGCCCCGATCACCGGTTTGCGGAAAAAATTCGTGGTGCAGCTCGACGGCCGGTAAATGGCCCAACAAAACCCGATGCGCGTGCAAACACCCCTTGGGCGGCCCCGTGGTGCCGGATGTATAAATCAGCAAAGCCGGAGCATCGGGCGTGGTAATGGCGGGCGTAATCTGGCCGGATGCAGCCTTTATTTCAGCGTAGAAATCACGCACCGGTGCGCGGGCCGGATCGATCGAATAAATTTCCTGCAAATCAGGCAGCTGCCCGCGCAACCCCGTCAATTTATCCAGATTAGCCCCGCCAGTAGCCCCGTCCGTGACCACAATCTTTGCGCCGGAATCCGACAACCGGTAAGCCAGCGCATCTTCGCCAAACAGGGTAAACAGAGGCAGCACGATCGCCCCCAATTTATAGGCCGCAAAATGGCTGATCAAAACGGCCGGACCCTGTTGCAGCAATACCCCCAACCTGTCCCCGCGCCCCAAACCACGCGCGGCAAAAGCATTGGCCAAACGGTTTGCCGCGCTTTCAAGCATGGCGTAGGTCCAGTTTTGCGCAGACCCGTCATCCAGCAAATGCACCAAGGCAACCTGATCCGGCGCGCGGGCGGCCCATTTGGCACAACAATGATCAGCGATGTTAAATTCAGCCGGCAGATCCCAGCGAAAATCGCGCCGCATTACGGCCCAATCATCCTGCGGTGCGATCAAACGGCGCGCCACCGCAGCTAATTCCTGTAAACGATCAATTCAGGCAACCCCGTCAAAGGCGCGCCCAAAAGCCGGAGTGCGGCCAGTGAAACCCGGCTACCAGCCGTTTTTGCTCCCTCAATCGGGATCAGATCAACCGCCACGGATTTTCCGCTACCAGCGTATTCAACCCGCCCCTTGGCCGGCGCATTCACCAACGGTGTTTTAAGCCAAAAACCTGGCTGGGTCGGATCACCAAGCGAGCTGACCGTTTTACCAAGTTTGCGCGCACCATTTGCAGGCGGAGGCGTTTTGGCGGCCTCGGCACGTTGCAAATTTGTGGTTGTGTCAAATTGTTCAGCCGTGCGGGCCGCAGGCGATGGCCGTATCGCCGTCTTTGGCAAAACCACCTCCGGTCGCGCCACAGGTTGCGCTGCATTTTCCGTCTGATCCGGCTTGGCACCCGAATGCAATCCGGTGTTAAAATTCGCGCCACAGCCCGTCAGCAAAACAGCGACCAAAACGACACTGGCATTTTTTGATAAATAATTCATAAGTTTAAGATATGCATAAACTTGTCGCAGATCAATAAGCCAAAATAAATGGTGCCTTGTCAGACACCCTGCGCCACCATAGAGTGATCTGATGGAACCCAATCTCACTTCGGAACCCAAACTGATTGACCCCTTCATGCGCGCGGTGACTTACCTGCGTGTTTCCGTGACGGACCGTTGTGATTTTCGCTGCACTTATTGCATGTCGGAAAATATGAAATTCCTGCCCAAACGCGAATTGCTGACACTTGAGGAGCTGGACCGCATGTGTTCGGCCTTTATCGGTCTTGGCGTTAAAAAACTGCGCATAACCGGTGGCGAGCCATTGGTGCGGCGCGGGATAATGGATTTTTTCAAGGGCATGAAACGGCATCTGGACAGCGGCGCTTTAAATGAGCTGACGGTGACCACAAACGGATCGCAGCTTGCCAAATACGCCGATACGCTGGCGGCCTGCGGGGTGAAGCGAATCAATGTTTCGCTTGATACGCTGGACGAGGAAAAATTCGCCGCCATCACCCGCTGGGGTCGCTTGAAGCAGGTTCTGGAAGGGATTGATGCCGCACTCGAGGCCGGAATCAGGGTGAAATTAAACGCCGTTGCCTTGCGCGATTTCAACGAATGCGAGCTGTTTAGCATGCAGGAATGGTGTGCTTCAAAGGGCATGGATCTGACCTTTATCGAGGTCATGCCGATGGGTGATATCGGCAATGAAAACCGGATAAGCCAATATTGGTCGCTGAAAGATTTGCGCGCGCGGCTGGAAAGCCGGCTGACGGTGATGGACACGACCGAAAATACCGGCGGTCCGGCCAGCTATATCCGCATTGCCGAAACCGGGCAGAAAATCGGTTTTATCACCCCGCTGAGCCATAATTTTTGCGAAAGCTGCAACCGGGTTCGCATCACTTGCACCGGCGAAATCTACACCTGTCTGGGCCAAGAGGGGCACATGGATTTACGTCCGCCCTTGCGCGAACATCCCGACACGGACGCACCATTAATCGAGGCAATCCACAAGGCCATCGGGCTAAAACCCAAGGGCCATGATTTTGATTATTCGCGCCAAAAAGTCGGCGGTCAAATGACCCGCCACATGAGCCACACAGGCGGCTAGGCCAAATTCGGGCATGGTTCCGGGCATGGTGAGACAACCTGTCTATCGTCATTGACACAGCTTGCTGATAGCTGTGGTTAAATGAACATACGTCTTATTAAAACCCTGCCGATCATTGCGCTGATGGCGCTGGCATCTTGCAAAACGCAAGGCAATTTTTTGCGCATTGGCCAGTTTGAAACCACGATTGACGGGCGCGCCATGGTGTTTCCTTCGTATCGGGATTTAAAGCACAGTCGCGGCGGTATCAAGGTGACGTTTTCCGAGCCTGACATGATTATATTTTTCAACGGTCTGGCCGGAAAGCAAAGCAATGGCGCGCCGGATTTACCGATGCTGGCTGTGACCTTCAAAAGCAATCCGGACGGCAGTAATATCCGGCTGGCCTCGGTGATCCTGCACAAAAAAATACGCCTGCGAAATATCAGCAATCTTTACTATCGTTCCGGCGAAGATCTGGGCAAACAAAAGGCGTGGGATTTGCAGATTGACGACGCGGGCAACGCCAGTTTCAAATTCAGCGCCCAACTGGTGCGCATCAACACCGATAGCAACACACCAATCGAAGCTGAGGCGCCCCTGCATATCGAAGGCAGCTATAATGGAAAAATTCCGCAAGCCGAGTTCTGGAAATAGTTTTGCCCCCCTGAGTTAGGCTATTTTTGCGCATATTTTCGCACGAAATTACCAAAAATCCGTTCGGGGAAATGCACATCGGCTTTGTGGCACATCTCGATCAGATCTGCCGCATCTTCGGGGGCAAAATAGCCTTTGTTTTTATAAACCCCGATCCGCAGCTCGAACACATGACTGTCCGCCTCGGGGTGGAACTGGGTGGCGTAGACGTTGTTTTTGTAACGAATCATCTGGTAAGGACAGGCCGGTGAAGACAGCAAGTGCGCACAGCCATCCGGTAATTTCTGCAAGGCTTCTTTGTGGCCAACAAAGGCGCTGAACTGATCGGGCAAGCCAGCCAACATGGCATCCTTGCGCCCCTCCGGGGTTATTTCGCACAGGGTTGGGCCAACATCTTCGGCGAAATTTTCCTTATTTACAGCACCCGCCAGATGATGCCCCAGCACGCCAATGCCGTAACAGCAGCCCATAAAGGGAATATCTTGCGTACAGATTTGCCCCATCAAACCCAGCACGGCGACCTCAATACGCGCCTCGGTTTCAGATTTATCCGCCAGCGCATCCGAGACACAGCCCGGGCCGCCCCCGACAATTACGCCGGAATAGTCGGTCAAATCAATATCTTGCGGGATGGTTTGACAATCCAGCCTAATCCGGTGCGTTTGATCTGACGTCAGACCACCCTTATCCAGAAAGGCCTGATATTCATCATCGGAGGCATCCGTTTCAGGGCGCAATTGCAGGATTAAAAACGGCTTCATAACGGGCTATTTCACCGGCATCCGGCTCTCGATCATCTCGGCCCAATAGCTGCATCCGGTCGGGATTGCCTCGTCGTTGAAATTATATTCGGGGTGATGCACCATCGCACTACCAACCCCGTTGCCCATTAAAATATAGGCTCCGGGGCGCGATTCCAACATGTAGGAAAAATCTTCGCCCCCCATCACCAAATCGGCATCGGTATTGCAATTGCCCGAAATATTGGCCGCAACACCGGCGGCATATTCCGTTTCAACCGCGTGATTTACGGTGGCCGGATAGCCGCGAATATAGCTGACCCCGGCATTTGCGCCGTAAGCCTGCGCCGTCATTTCTGCCAGTTTGATCAGCCGCGCCTCGATCAGATCACGCACCTCGCCCTCCAAGGTGCGCACCGTGCCTTTCAGGGTCACGGCCGGTGGAATTACGTTAAAAGCCTTGCTTTCAGTCTCGAAACTGGTGACCGAAACCACCGCCTGTTTCACCGGGTCAACATTGCGCGAAACGATGCTTTGCAGGGCCAAAACGATGTGGCTGGAAACCACGGTGGGGTCAATGCAAACATCCGGTTTGGCCGCGTGCCCGCCCAGCCCTTTGACCACGATTTCAAAGGTATCCGTGGCGGCAAAAAACGGCCCCGAACGGATGGCGAATGTGCCAAGTTCTTCGCCCGGCCAATTGTGCATGCCGTAAACTTCCTGAATATTCCAGCGCTCCATCATGCCATCATCGACCATTTCCTTGCCCCCGCCACCACCTTCTTCGGCGGGTTGAAAAATCATGATTGCGGTGCCATCAAAATTGCGGGTTTCGGCCAGATATTTCGCAGCACCCAGCAACATTGCCGTGTGGCCATCATGACCGCAAGCATGCATCAGGCCCGGGGTTTTCGAGGCATAATCCAGCCCCGTTGCCTCATGGATCGGCAGCGCGTCAAAATCGGCCCGCAAACCGATCACCTTGCCGGATGTGTCGGTTTTGCCTTTGATCACGGCCACCACCCCGGTGCGCCCGATTTTGCCAACCACTTCGTCACAGCCAAATTCCTTTAGCTTTTCGGTGATAAAAGCCGAGGTTTTGGGCGTGTCAAACAGCAGTTCGGGGTTTTCATGTAAATGGCGGCGCCAGCCGGTGATTTCGCTGTGCAGATCGGCAAATCGGTTTTTGATGGGCATGGTTTAATCCTCGCAAAGGTGGTCTATTAAGCGGTGCATAAATTGTTCGCCCGCTTCTAACTGACTGATTTCAATGAATTCGTTGGGCTGGTGGGCCTGATCAATGCTGCCCGGTCCGCAGATGATGGTGCAATAGCCGCGTTGTTGATATTGACCGGCCTCGGCGCAATAAGACACCACGTTGGTGCTGTTGTCACCGGTCAGTTTGCGCACCAGATTTTCGGCCGCGCCGTCGGTTTCAGGTTGCAGCGCCGGCACGCCGAATGTGGGCTTGGCGTCGATCCATGTTTGGGGCCGGATCGCTTGCATTTCGGCCTGAACCTCGGCCACTTTGGCCAGATAGGCATCACGCCACATTTCAAAACTGTCACCCGGAATGCAGCGGAAAAACACCGCAAATTCGCAATCTTTGGCCGCGATGTTATTGGCCGTGCCGCCATGAATCGTGCCCACATGCAAAGATGTGTAGGGCGGCACGAAACCGGCCGCTATCGGTGACGGGCTGCGGGCCGCGTTTTCAGCGTTTTTAACGTTGCACCAATCCACCAGTTTGGCCGCCTGCATCACCGCAGAAACGCCCAAATGCAGCAAGGAAGAATGAATTTCAAAACCGTGCACATGGGTGCGCACCCCGAATGCGCCCTTGTGGCCCGATACGGTTTTCATCATCGATGGCTCGCCAATAATCGCGGCGGCTGCGCGGGGCAAATGTTTGGCCATTTCATCAATCATGGCGGGCGCACCAACGCAGCCGACTTCTTCGTCATAAGACAGCGCAATCTGGATCGGCCGCTTAATGCCGCGCTTCAGCGCCAAAGGCACCGCCGCCAAAGCCAGCGCGTTAAAACCCTTCATATCGCAAGTGCCCCGACCAAACAGCTTGGCGTCTTTTTCAACCACCGTGAACGGATCTGTCGCCCAATCCTGCCCCGTTACCGGCACAACATCGGTGTGGCCCGATAAAATAACGCCGCCCGAAACCTCTGGCCCGACATTCGCGTATAGGTTGGCTTTGGTTTTTTCGGCGTTGTAAACCCGTGTGGATTTCACCCCGTGGCCCAGCAAATAATCCTCGACCCAATCCACCAGATCCAGGTTTGATTCCACGCTGACCGTTGGAAAAGACACAAGTTTTTCAAGCAGTTGGCGCGGGGAATAGTGTTTGGCCATGCGACGCTCCGATTTTGGGATCAAGGCGCAAACTGGGCCGGTAGCAAGGTAAGGTCAAGGGGTAAGCATGCTATTTGCTAAATTGCAGGAAATCACGCCATGTCAAGCAGTTAGCAGTTGATCGATTGTAAATTCGTGCTAACGTCATGATTAATAAATGCCGAAAGCTGCCTGCGTTCGGTCAAAAACAATAAAAACCTGGGAGTTAACATATGCCCGATCGGGCGCTGCCCGCCCCTGACAAACGGGGCTATCAGACACATAATGCCGCCATCATAAACGCTGCGCTTTTACGCGCTGTCGATGTGGCTTTTCCAAATATAAAAAACACACGCAGCGGAGCCAACCGCATGCTTGATAATGGCTTTGAGCAACAATTTTCAATCAAGGAGGAATACCAATGAAAATGAAATCGATCCTGTTAGGCGCCGCCTGTGCCTTTGCGATGGCGCCCGCCGCCATGGCCGAGCGTGGCGCGGATGGCAACGTCAACATCATCTATTGGCAAGCGCCATCGACGATGAACAATTACCTGTCCGGCGGCACCAAGGAAATGGATGCCGCGGCCTTGGTTTTAGAGCCTCTGGCGCGTTATGACGAAACCGGCGCGATTGTGCCGTGGCTGGTGGACGAGGTGCCAACCGTTGCCAATGGCGGCGTTTCGGCCGATTTGAAAACCATCACCTGGAAGCTGACCGAGGGTTTGAAATGGTCCGATGGCACCGCGCTGACATCGGCTGATGTGCAGTTTACTTGGGAATATTGCGTCGATCCCGATGGCGGTTGCGCCAATTCCAACTATTTTGAAGACGTGGTCAGCGTTGAGACCCCCGACGATCTGACGGCCGTTGTAACCTTCGGCGTTGCAAAACCGTTTCCTTACGGCCCGTTTGTGGGTGGCAACACGCCAATTTTGCAAAAAGCCCAGTTCAAGGATTGCGTTGGCGCCAAAGCACAAGAATGCACCACCGAAAACTTTAATCCGATCGGCACCGGCCCGTTTGTGGTTACCGATTTCCGCCCCAATGACGTGATTACGTTCAAAGCCAACGAAAATTTCCGCGATCCGGCCAAGCCTGCCTTTGCCACGGTAACGTTCAAAGGTGGCGGCGATGCAACGGCTGCGGGCCGCGCGGTGCTGGAAACCGGCGAGTTTGATTACGCCTGGAACCTGCAACTGGCACCCGATGTTCTGGCCCACATGGCAAAAGCTGGCAAAGGCCAAGTGGTTTCCGGCTTTGGCACCTCGGTTGAGCGCATCATGATCAACCTGACCGATCCGTCCCCTGATCTGGGCGAAGCACGCGCCACCAAGGCCCATGCGCATCCGTTTTTGAGCGATATCAATGTGCGCAAGGCACTGTCGATGTCGATTGATCGCGCGTTGCTGACCGAAATCGGCTACGGCGCAACCGGCAAAGCAACTTGTAACGTGCTGCCGGCGCCTGCGATTTATGCCTCGACCGCCAATGATGCCTGCCTCGTGCAAGACATGGCCGGTGCCAAGGCGCTGCTGGACGATGCCGGCTGGGTTGTCGCCGGGGACGGAATTCGCGCCAAAGACGGTGTGCGTTTGTCGGTTCGGTATCAAACATCCACAAATGCCGTGCGTCAGGATTATCAGGCCCTGATCAAACAGTGGTGGGAAGAATTGGGCGTCGAAGTCGAGCTGCGCAACATTTCGGCCTCTGTGTTCTTTGGCTCGGATCCCGGATCGGATGATACGTTCCAGAAATTCTTTGCCGATGTGCAAATGTACACCAACAACTTTTCCGGCACCGACCCTGAAAGCTATATGGCCAACTGGCAGTGCAATCAGGCTCCAAGCCCTGAAAACCAGTGGCAGGGCAACAACATCCCGCGTTTCTGTTCCGCAGAATATGACGCGCTGGTGGCTGAAATGGCTGTAACCGGTGACATCGACAAACGCATCGCGCTGGCAAAAGCCATGAACGATATGCTGATGCAGGATTTTGTCATGCTGCCGATCACGCACCGCTCGGACGTATCGGCGCACTCAAATTCTTTGGGTGGCGTTCAAATGAATGTTTGGGATTCTGAAACATGGAATGTTGCCGATTGGCACCGTGTAAAGTAAACAACCATTAAGATTTGCGGCCCCGGATTCGTTTTCGGGGCCGCTGCATTTTTTTCAGAATCATAAACCGGGACGCCGATGTTATCATTTACAATCAGACGCCTGTTGCTGGCCGTCCCGACGCTTTTGTTTATCGCTCTGGTGATATTTTCACTGCTAAAACTTGCGCCGGGCGATCCGATGGCCCAAGTGCCGTTAACCGTGCCCCCCGAAGTCAAAGAGCGCATGCGCGAGGCGCTTGGTTTGGGTCAGCCCAACCACATCCAGTTTTATAAATGGATGGTGCAATTTTTCATTACCGAGCCGCAGGTGATCATCGACCAGATGTTCGGGACTACATTTGCCGAGGGAAAACAACGGGTTATCAGCTGGCAAACCCGTTCTCCGGTAATGGATATTATCTGGCAGCGCATGCCGCAAACCTTGTGGGTTGTGGGGCTGTCTTATGTGGTCGCGGTGATTATCGCGGTGCCGATCGGGGTTTATTCGGCTTATCGCCAATATTCGTGGTTTGACCAGATCGGCACATTTATTTCGATGATCGGCTTTTCGGTGCCGACATTTTTCACCGGCGTTTTGCTGATTGTGATCTTTTCGGTGATGATTTCGCCGGACAGTTTTTTCTGGCTTCCCTCGATTTATGACACCACACTTGTCGTCGATAGTTGGGAAAATCTGGGTAAACAAATCCGCCAGATGATCATGCCGGTTTTTGTGCTGGCGCTTTATAGTGCCGCGCAAATCAGCCGCTTTATGCGCGCCTCGATGCTGGATAATCTGAATCAGGATTATGTGCGCACCGCTCGCGCCAAGGGGCTAAAGGAACGCTCGGTGGTGTTGGTGCATGTGCTGCGCAACTCGATGATACCGGTTGTGACCGTGATCGCGCTGGGTGTGCCCAATGTGTTTGGCGGCTCATTGATTACCGAACAAATTTTCAAGGTCAACGGCATTGGCCAGCTGCTGATCACCGCGATTCAGGCCAATGATTTGCCGATGGTGCAGACCATCACCTTTATTTTTGCCATCCTGATTGTGGTGTTCAACCTGATTGCCGATATCCTTTACGGCATTCTTGATCCGAGGATCCGCTATGACTGATATCGCACAAAAAGCCAAAGCCCCGCGCAACCAGTGGTGGGATATCTGGGCGCAATTCAGAACCCACAAAGGCGCGATGATTTCGTTGGTGATTTTTTTCTTCATCCTGTTCGGGGTGGCTTTTGGCAGCCTGCTCTGGAGCATCGATCCGACCTTTATCGACATCCGCGCCCGCAATCAGGGACCAAGCCTGACGCATCCGTTTGGCACCGATCAACTGGGGCGCGACACGCTGGCACGGATGATCAAAGGCGGGCAAACCTCGCTGGCGGTGGGGCTGGTTGCGATGCTGATTGCCCTGTTTTTAGGGGCTTTTGTTGGTGTGGTTGCCGGCTATTTCAAACGCTTTGACGGCCCGCTAATGCGCCTGACCGATCTGTTCCTGGCCCTGCCTTTGCTGCCTTTGCTGCTGGTTATGGTGATGCTGTTTCGCCAACCCTTAAGTGCCGCGTTTGGTCCTGAAACCGGCATTTTCATCCTGATGGTCTGCGCCATTGGCATTACCAGCTGGATGCCGACTGCGCGTATTGTGCGCGGCGATGTTTTGGCGCTAAAAGAGCGCGAATTCATCCTCTCGGCCCGATCCATCGGCACCTCGAACACCAAAATGATCACCCGCCATTTGTTGCCGAACGTCATGTCGCCGATCATGGTTTCGGCCACTTTGGGCATTGCCAACGCGATTATCACCGAAAGCGCGCTGTCGTTTCTGGGCCTTGGATTCCCACCCGATTTCCCGACATGGGGCCGCCTGCTGTTTGATAGCGTTGCCTTTATGCAGCAATACCCCGAGCGGGTGATGTGGCCCGGCGTGGCGATTTCATTAACCGTGCTGTCGGTGAATTACATCGGTGATGGTCTGCGCGATGCGCTGGATCCGCGGATCAGAGGGCGTTAAAGAGCGCGTTAATGCGATTTTCTGATCCGGCGCACCACCCACCAGACAGCCAACACAACAAACGGCGTTGCAATGGCCGATAGCATCGGTTTGCTTAAACCGGTTATTTGGGCCGTCGGATAAAATGCGTAAGTCACCAGATTGATTGCATAATAACTGATCGCGACCACACTTAAGCCTTCGACCGTGCGCTGCAGACGCAACTGCAAATCGGCGCGTTTGTCCATGCTTTCCAGCAAAGCCTGATTTTGGGCCGAGCGATCAACCTCGACCCGGGTGCGCAGCAAATCAGAGGCCCGCATCACCCGCCCCGACATCGCCGCCAGATGTTCTTCGGCAGATAAAACCGTGCGCATCGCAGGCTCGAAGCGGCGCAGCATGAATTCGGAAAATGTCTGACGCCCGCCAAAACGCTCCTCGCGCATCGCCGCAACACGCTCGCTCAAAATGGCGCTATAGGCACGGGTGGCCGAAAATCGAAAACTGCAATGGGCCATCTGTTCTTCCAGATCAGCCGAAATGGTTAACAATTCGTTCAAGACATCTTCTTCAGAGCGCGAGCTGTTTTTAATGTGGCCAACCAGCTCTAGAACCTGCACATCGAGCTTGGCCAAATGCTTGGACAAATTGTGCGCCTTTGGCATCGCCAGCATCGACATCGCCTTGTAGGTCTCGATTTCGCAGAGCCGCTGCATGGTGCGCCCGATGCGCCGCTCGCCCGTGCCCGGTTTAACAAAAACAACAAACCGCAGATGCCCCGCACTATCAATCCGGTAATCGCCCGCCACCACGGCCTGGCGGTCCAGCGTGTAGGACACCGCAATGCTTTCGGTCACAAAACTATCCGCAATGCGCGCCGGAACCTCGTCTTGGTCTTCGGGCATTTGCTCGATCCGGATCAGGGCCGAAGTTAGCCGCATACCCGTGGCCTGCGCGAGCCAGTCCGGTGGAAACACCTGAAATTCGGCCGGATCAAACGGGCGTTTAGATAGCCCGCCGGCAAACAGGGTGAAGGTGACGAATTCGGTGTGCAATTCCCATTTCAGCTTGTAGCGCCCCAGATCGCACGAAAAATGCGTGGCATCCGGTTTGGGGTGTGGCGCATCAAAGCGATCCAGCAAATCAATCAAATGGGCGCGGTCCAGCGCGCGGTCGCGATTGGCCGCATCATCGGGTTTTTTCAGGGCCAGATAAACCGCATGGCTTGGTGCGCTGAGGCTGGAAAACGGGCGCGCGTGCAGCTCGTTTGTCATTTCATAACGTAAAGGGTGGTCTTGGATATGGCTCATGGGGGCACCTGCCTAGGCTATACGAAAGGTGTTGTAAATAGCGCCCTGACATGAACATTCAATGCCTATAATTCAGATTTTACAGAACTGTCGCTTTTGAAAACCGCTGTTTGGCTATATTGACCCAGTAATCCCCCCGTAAAGAGCTATGTCCGAAAGTTGGTGACGCTCTGATCTGGCGCTGACCTGCGCCCCTAGAACTTCTCCATAATGATGTAGAGTCCGCTCAACAAAAGGACGGGCGAATGAAGAAACTGTTTGCGGACGAACAGATCCACCACCAGCGTCATAAATACCGGCATCACGTAGCCATTTTCTGATCGTGTGGCCGCTTGGCTCAAACTCTCGGGCCAAATCCTCGACGCTGCGACCGGCACGCGCCAACTTAATTATCAGATTTCTAAATTCTGCCGCATAGGCAGGTCTTGTCTTCTGCATCTGACACCTCTTTCGTAAAATCTAGGTGTCCACTAAAGCGGGTCAAGTCCAATTGGCGAACGCGGAATGCCGGGCACGATTGTCTCGGACAATGGTGCCGCGTTCACCAGCATGGCCATCCTAAAATGGGTTCAGGAGGCCGGGGTCGACTGGCATTACATTGCGCCAGAAAAAACCAACCCAAACCGCATGCATCGAAAGCTTCAACGGCAAGCTCAGGGACGAATTCCTGAACGAAACGCTCTTCAGCTCGCTGGCAGAAGCCAAGGAAACGCTGGAAGCATGGCAGGAGAATTACAACCGCTACAGACCACATTCATCGCTCGGAAATCTGACACCGATAGAATTTGCAGTGAAAATGAGCATGGGCAAACTGGCCGCATAACTCCATAAAATCAAAACCAGGGACGCTCCAATAGGCCGGGGAATACTAGGGTTGCAGATCAGCTGAAGTCGTCATCTTCGAATACATACGGATTTTCCAATCCTCGCCGCAGGCATGCAGCTCTTGGCTGGAAAAGCCCCTTGGTTTTCGAGAGAAAAGCCGCTTAAATTAGAACTCGGAGCGGAACGAAAGCGCGACAAGACCAACCAGTGCCATGCCCATAACCATCGCCATGACCGGCGTGTGTGGTGAACTCACCACCGCGGTGCTCGGCATTCTCGTGAAAGTGAATGTTGCACAAGTTCATCTTAGTATAAGCAGGGGCCTTTCCGAATGCACGGCTATTGTGGCCTTCAACCGCATCAATATCCCGCGGGGATTGCGGACCAAATCCGGCATCTTTCGTATTCTCGCCAAGCATATGGCGCTGTTCTGCGATAACTTCGTCAGAAACCCCTGGGTGTTAGAAGTAGCAAATACAGCGGTTGATAGTGCCAGAACGGAGGCAGGTGTGGTTAAGGTAAAAAAGACAGTTTCATTAGCATTCCTTTTGCATTTGATGAATTCACGAACTTCTCTTGGCATAGATCGGTTCACGGGCTTACATAAACCATGCTTGCACTGCCTGCAAGCATGGTTTATATTTTGGGCGTCTGGGTGGCCAGAAATAAGAAAATTGCTTATTTTTACGGAGCAAGGGTAGTCGAGGGCACTGGTTCGTGTATGTAGGGGTATGAAGTCGAGATATTTCATCGTCCAGGCCCAGCCAAGGAAGCCAAGCCGTATCAGCTCTGGGGAGCGTTCGTAATTCCGTGTCATTTCTTGTAAACTGAAGAAAAAGAATGACAC
>CAYSBD010000023.1:0-24262 GCA_964429175.1 uncultured Marinosulfonomonas sp. | reverse complement strand
CGCGGATGAATTTGCCGATGAATATGTATACGCAATGGTATTGGAAGGTGGATTTGCACAATCTGTTTCATTTCTTGCGTCTGCGCGCCGATCATCACGCCCAATATGAAATCCGGGTTTATGCCGATGCGATTTGCAAGGTGGTGGCCGATTGGGTGCCCGCGGCCTACAGCGCCTTTGAGGATTACCGCATGGGCGGCGCCAATTTAAGCGGCAAGGCAATGGATTGCATTCGCCGGATGCTAAAGGGCGAAGATGTGACCCAAGAAAGCAGCAAAATGAGCGCCGGAGAATGGCGCGAATTTCAGGCCGAACTGGATCTCTGAGCAAACAGAGCGGCCCCCGAAACAGAACACCCCGCAAAGCCATAGGCCAGCGGGGTGTAAATTTAACAAAAGCGAAAAATTAATTCGCCGAAAGCGCCGAAAGCTTAGTCAGCCAGAACAAGTGCGCCAGCAGATTGACGACCATCGCGTCCTTCTTCCAGTTCAAACTCGATTTTCTGGTCGTCAGCCAAGCCAGTCAGGCCAGCGCGCTCAACAGCGGAAATGTGTACGAACACATCTTTGCCGCCATCGTCAGGTGCGATAAAGCCGAAACCTTTTGTAGTGTTAAACCATTTTACGGTGCCAGTAGCCATCCCGTATCTCCTTAGTATTGTATCACCGCCCACGTTGTGCAGCGGCCTGGTGCAGCAGTCTTTTATTGATAACCGGCTGCTTTAGAAACAAGGAGGCGGGTAGAATAAGTCTGTCTTCACAAGGGCTAAATGGGGGTATTTGGCCAAGAATTCAAGAGTTTCTTTCAAATTAGTTGAATTCAGCGGGAATTTGCACAGTTTTTCGCACAAAACCGGCCTAAAAAACAGGTTTCGTGTATTCTCGTTACGAAAATTATAGTTGCACTTACGTCTAATCCGCGAGTTTCAGCTCGCCCGCACTTGCGCGCCCGTCGCGCCCCTCAATCATTTCGTAGGTGATTTTCTGATCATCAGCCAAGCCGGTCAGCCCGGCCGCCTCGACGGCTGAAATATGCACAAACACATCATTTCCGCCATCATCCGGTGCGATAAAGCCAAAGCCTTTTGTTGTATTAAACCATTTTACGGTGCCAGTTGCCATCCGTTTTCTCCGTTACCAAATGTCCCGCCCGCGTCATTACGGCAGGTATTTACACAGAGAATTTCGCCATCCAGGCAAGGTTTCGGAAAGCTGGACAACGAATAAACCTGCGCACCTGTAAAAGAGTAGGACGTTATTGAAGAAAATCAAGCATAATACGCTTGGGTCTGGATTTTGGGTCCCTATAATAGCCACAAAAATAGCCACAAAATAGTGAGGGTAAAATGAAATTATACGGTCTGAAAAATTGCGATACATGCCGGCGGGCGCTAAAGGCGCTAAAGGCTGACGGGCATGACGTAGAGCTGATCGACGTTCGTAATGCCCCCATTGAGCCTGCGGAAATTGAGCGGTTTTTTGTTATCTTCGGACCGGATTTGTTAAACCGGCGCTCAACGACGTGGCGACAACTAAGCGAGGCCCAGCGAGAGGCCAAACCCGTGCAATTATTGCTGGATCACCCTACCCTTATGAAGCGCCCGGTGATTATAGAAGAAGGTGGGCTGCCAAGCTTGGGATGGGGCAAAGATGTGCAAAAACTTTGGGGCATCAAAGATTAAAATCGGTTAACACGATTTTAACACAGACTAAATATTCAGGAGATATAATATGCGCAATGCGGCCTTGGTTTTGGGAATAATTGGTGGTTTGGTCGGCATGATCGTTGGTTTTTTCAGCTATGGATATACTGAATTTATCGACTGGGCCGGTCAGGAAATCCCCGATACATTCCAGCAGGTTGATAATGTCGGGCTGATCAAATTCATGAGCCTGTTTTCCCCGCTGCTGGCAATTGCCGGTGGCGCGATGGCCAGATCACGCGCAATGCTTGGTGGCGGGCTGCTGCTTTTATCGTCTGCGGGGATGTTTTTTGCCTTTGGTTTTGGCGCCTTTACGATGTTTCCTATTGCGATGTGCGCATTGGGCGGGGTGCTGGCGCTGGCAGCCGTTAAGCCGGATACGCATTAAATGATATTGCCCGCCAAAAGCGCCGCAGCTATTTAAGAAAAGAAGAAAACAGGCTTAGCAATTGCGACAGATCAACCTGTCAACCGATAACGGGCCGGCGCCGCGAAACACTAAAACAAGCAAAACCGTGACCCAAAACAGACGCTGATCCATGATGACGCCATCAGAAAACCGGTCAAACCAGACACCGTATTTTACGGCCATATGCCCATAGATATCGGTCAGGCTTTGCACGATTATAAAGCCGATCATGCCGAGTGCCGCTAGACGGGTTACAAGGCCGATCACCAACAGCACCGGCAGGATAAATTCGGACCATGTGCCAAACAGGGCCACCAGCCATTGAAATGTCGACATCAGTTGGTCGTCATAGCCCGTAGCCTCGTAGGCGCGCGGAAAAATCTGTCCGTAAGATCTGGAGATGTCGAAAAAACCAAAGACGCCCTCGCCAATTTTCAGACGCGCGGAATGCAAGAAATAAATCAGCAAGGTCGCTGCAAATGTAAACCGCGCGAGCGTTGGCAATAGCCACGACCCTACCATGGAATCCAAGTTGGAAAATATAGAACTATGCAGTGATATCAATCGGTTCATTACAGATCCCTTTCAATTATTTCTATTATTGAGCCCGTAGATAACAGCAATCCAAGCACCTGCGTCAGCTCAAATTTTGACGATTTCCTGTCGGCCATTTTCACCGCCTCGCCCATATTTTGCCCCTGCATCAATGCCTCAACAAACGCGCCTGCCCCGTCGGGCAACACTGTGACAACAGGGTCAAATTCAAGGCGACTGATCAACACATCTTCGGGCTGCATCACCGGTTTTGGCGCGCTTGAATCATTATTGGCGTGATAAATTGCGCCGGCCGGCCATTTCGAGCGGATCAGATACACCGCCGGAGCCAGCCGTATTTGGGCCGATAACAAATCATCCGGCGCTATCTTTTGCAAAATTTCAACCTTTATAGGGGCAACATCGGCGGCGTGGTAACTTTGGGTCAAACCCAGCTCGATGCGGGCAATATCGGGCAAATACCCAAGATGACTAACCGGACC
Source organism: uncultured Marinosulfonomonas sp. (assembly GCA_964429175.1). Lineage (GTDB taxonomy): Bacteria > Pseudomonadota > Alphaproteobacteria > Rhodobacterales > Rhodobacteraceae > Profundibacter. The sequence goes on along the minus strand of CAYSBD010000023.1, from coordinate 21,114 downwards.
AAAGCCGGCTAGAAACCCGGGCATTTCACTGCCGTAACGCATTAAAACCGGACTATTCGGAGGGTGTTGGCGCCAAAACACACCGGCCATTGCTTTGAAAAAATCCGCGCCCAGCAGTTTTTGAACGGTCGGAAATGTAGCTTCCAGCGCCTCTGTCAAAGATGCCGCCACGTTGTTGCGATAGACTGAAAACCGTTTGATCGCAGCTGTGCCTTGCGGGTTGCACAGCCCGCTGGGCGTGGCCTGATCTGCGTCAAAAAGCGCGGCTATAAAATCGTTTTGGCAAACGCTCATTGACTGTTCAGCCCCATGATTTTAGCGGCGCGCACGGCTTCGGCGGCCAATTCAGGCCACTCTGGAATATTGGCATCCCATTCGATTAATGCGGGGCGCGGGCCTGATTTCTCCAAAGTATACGCAAATAATTCCCAAACCGGATCGGCCATTTCGCGCCCGTGACTGTCGATCAAAAGCATCGCGCCGGTTTCGTCTTCGTCCTCGTCATGGCCACCCAGATGAAATTCGCCCACATGTTCCAGCGGAAATTGATCAATATAATCACGCGGCCCGGTTTCTTGATTCATCGACGAAATAAAAACGTTGTTAATGTCCAGCAGCAGACCGCAACCGGTGCGATTTACCACCTCGCTTAACAGCTCGATTTCCGACAGGGTGGATTGGCGAAACGCCAAATAGGCCGACGGGTTTTCCAGCAGCATTTTGCGCCCGAGCACGTCTTGCACTTGCGACACATGATCGGCGACACGTTGCGCGGTTTCTTTGGTATAAGGCAGCGGCAGCAGATCATTCATAAAGTTGCCGTCATGGGTGGACCAGGCCAGATGTTCGGAAAACGAAGCCGGACCTAGCCAGTCGCAAAGATGCTTCAACCGTTTTAAATGTTCGGAATCAAGCGGACCTTCGCCGCCGATCGACAGCCCGACACCATGCACCGAAATTGGAAAATATTCGGCCAGATGCCGTAGCTGCGCGATGGGCCGCCCCCCTTGCCCCATGTAGTTTTCGGCATGAATTTCCAGCCACTTAACCGGGCTGGCATTTTCCATAATCGCGGCAAAATGTTGCGGTTTGTAACCAACACCGGGATGGTTTGGCAGGCTTTCAAATTTGGTTTTTTCAATCTCGGACATGGCAATAACTCGATTTTTTAGTTAAAAATGGCGCTCCGGCATATTCTGCAAAAGCGCCAAATCGAGTTTAGGCAGGCAGATCTCGATCCAGCACCTCAAGCGAACCCATGCGCCCTTCTGGCAATTCCATGTCCGCACAGGTGCCGGCCGGAACCATGGTCCAGGCGTCGCCTTGGTAATCAACGGTCGAGGATCCGGCGCAAGTTGTGCCAGCGCCCGCTTTGCAATCGTTTTGGCCAGCCAGCGAAATACCGTAGCATTTTTCTTTGCCGGCGGCCTCGGCCGGGGCTGCGTATTGGGTGCTTAAAACGGCTGCGACAGCGCCAATTACGGCAAGTGATTTTACATGATAAGACATTGTGAATTCCTTTAATTATGTTTTCAGGACCGCTCCAACACCACGCTAAATTGCGGTTTTGCGGTAGTAAAAACATAAGTCGGGAAGCCGATCACAGGCCACTCACATACCCGTGTGTCACATCTCCGTTATTGAAAATCAACTGGTTTGGGCCGAATCGAGGTCTTTGCCGCTGTTTTATTACAGTCACAAAGACCCCATGTTACAATTTAGCGTATTTGAGCCAAATCTGGCGCACGCGACTCGCAGCCCAGCGCCTCAACAGCCTGCTCCAATGTGACCACATTTGTGCGCTTATCGCCAAGACGACGGATCGAAACCGTGCGTTCCTCGACCTCGCGCATGCCCACGGCCAAAATCGCGGGCACTTTACCAAGACTGTGTTCACGCACCTTATAGTTGATTTTCTCATTGCGAATATCGGCCTCGGCACGCACACCGGCGGCTTTCAAAGCGGCAACCACCTCGTGAACGTAATCATCGGCATCCGAAATAATCGAGGCCACAACCACTTGGCGTGGTGCCAGCCAAAACGGCAGTTTCCCGGCGAAATTCTCGATCAAAATACCGATGAAGCGCTCAAAGCTGCCAAGGATGGCGCGGTGCAGCATAACGGGGCGATGTTTAGCACCGTCCTCGCCGATATAAGTCGCGCCCAAACGTTCGGGCAGCACGAAATCCACCTGCAAAGTGCCGCATTGCCAATCGCGGCCAATCGCGTCGGTCAGAACAAATTCCAGTTTGGGACCGTAAAATGCGCCTTCGCCCGGGTTCAGCTCAAAGTCACAACCGGCCGCTTTGGTGGCCGCCAACAGCGAAGATTCGGCTTTGTCCCACACCGCGTCAGATCCCGAACGCGTTTCGGGACGGTCCGAGAATTTAATCACAAATTTTTCAAACCCGAGGTCTTGGTAAATTGAAGACAGCAGCTCGATAAACAGCTTGGTTTCACGTTCAATCTGCGCCTCGGTGCAAAAAACATGCGCGTCATCCTGAACAAATCCGCGCACCCGCATGATGCCATGCAGCGCGCCCGATGGCTCATAGCGGTTGCACGATCCAAATTCGGCCATCCGCAACGGCAGGTCGCGATAGGATTTCAAACCTTGGTTAAAAATCTGCACATGGCACGGGCAATTCATCGGCTTTAACGCATTCACAGCCTTTTCGCGGGCGTGCTCCTCGTCGACTTCAACGATGAACATGTGGTCCTGGTATTTTTCCCAATGCCCCGATTGCACCCATAATTTACGGTCCACAACTTGGGGCGTATTCACCTCGACATAGCCTGCCCCGTTTTGACGCCGACGCATGTAATCTTGCAATTCTGTGTAAATTTTCCAGCCATTCGGGTGCCAGAAAATCTGCCCCGGCGCTTCTTCCTGCATGTGAAACAAATTCATTTCGCGCCCCAGTTTACGGTGATCACGCAAGGCCGCCTGCTCTAACATATGCAGGTGTTTTTTCAGATCATTTTTATTTTGAAATGCTACCCCGTAAATTCGTTGCAACATAGTCCGGTCACTGTCGCCACGCCAATACGCCCCGGCAATCGACATCAATTTAAAGCCATCGGCCGGAACCTGACCCGTGTTTTGCAAATGCGGGCCACGACACAAATCCTGCCAATCACCATGCCAATACATCCGCAGCGGCTCATCGCCCGGAATTGTGTCAATCAGCTCGACTTTGTAAGGCTCGTTATTGTCTTCGTAAAATTTCACGGCACGGGCGCGATCCCAGATTTCGGTGCGCACCAGATCACGTTTATTGATGATCTCTTTCATCTTTTTTTCAATTTGGGCCAGATCTTCGGGCACAAACGGCTCGGGCCGGTCAAAATCGTAATACCAGCCGCCTTTAATCACGGGGCCGATGGTGACTTGGGTGTCAGGCCAGATTTCCTGCACGGCGCGGGCCATGATGTGGGCGCAATCATGGCGGATTAATTCCAGCGCGGGTTCGGCATCTTTCATCGTGTTGATGGCGATGTTGGCGTCAGATTCAATCGGCCACTGCAAATCCCAATGCGCACCATCGATGGTGGCGGAAATCGCTTTTTTGCGCAAAGAACCGGAAATTCCGGCGGCGATTTCGGCGGGCGTAATGCCGGCGTCAAATTCGCGTTTACTGCCATCGGGAAAGGTAAGTGAGACTTGGGCCATCTTGGCGCTCCTCGTCGGTTTGGCGCCTACTTTGCGCCCGGTTGCGGGTTGTAATGTGGCGTTTTAGGCGGCCAGATACGCACAAGTCAACCGCTGGCTGCCGATTTTATCAGGCCCGTGATAAATCACAACATTTCAGTCAGCCTTTGGTTGTTATTTACGGCTTTGGGTCCGGCACGCCTTGGCGAATGGCGGCTGAAAACCCGGCACCCAGACCGGCCTGTTTGGCGCGCCCGTTAATCCTCCCGCGTTCGCGCAACTCATCCAATGTAAAGCGCGTATCCATAAGGCCGTGCGCGTATACCAATGATGGCAGGTGGCCGTTTAAAACAATCCGCCAGCTAAGCGGCACATTCACCCCCGCAGCCTGCAATATTTCGGCAATTGCGGTGGTGCAGTTTTTAAAAATAGAGTTAAAAAACTGTGGTTCGGCGGCCAGTGAATTTGCATCCCGGACAAATTCCTCGATAATCTGGCGGGCAAGATCGGGCGATGTATTCAGGCGGTATAATTTGGCGTCATGGCCCCTGATATTCGCGCGCACGCCAACCGCATCGGACTCGACCGAGGCGATATTAATGCGTGTGTGCGTTTTGAAAAAATCGGGGATTGGATGAAAATCACCGCCAATCTCGCGGCGCACCTCGACGGACAAAACCAAATGCGGCGCATCGACAAAACCAAAGCTGAGCATAACATGCGCCATATGCGGGCCGCCCCAATATGTCATGAACATGTCAACCGATGTAATCTGGCTAAGGTCAAAGTTTTGCGTGGTCCAGATTTCGCTAAAATCATCTTCGCTGCGCCACTCGAATTCGCGTATATTTGTCAGTGTCAGGATGTCCTGATCGATAACGCCGGTTACTTGGCGGGCGTTATCCGGCTCCCAATTTCCGTCCATCGGCGGCTTGATTGTGCCCCACCAAAGGAAAACCGCCGCAAATACCAAGCCAAAAATTGCCAGCGCACGCCGCGGCCGTTTACCAAACAAACCCCGGACTATCGCCAGCCCAAACAAGGCAAAAACACCAGCCACAACCATTCTGGCGGTTTCCGGCAAGGGCAATCGAAACCACAGGGCCAGCGTTGACCAGAGTGTTAAAATCGCGACCAATAAAATAAAAAATGTCGTAAAACTAAAAATCCAGAGCCGCTTCATGGTGTCGCCTTTTTTAATCTGGTCTGAGTGAACCATTTTTGGCCCGCAATGTGAAGCCCGGATGCGTGCAATGCACGAGCTGTGCCGCAAAGTTTACGCTTTTCGCCGATTGTTCTGTCAACCAATGGTGCGTAGCCTGTTGTGCAAAATTTACCCCATAAAATTTCCGCCTCCTGACCAGAGATTTACAGACCATCAGGCGTTGGGATTAAACCAGCTGATTATAAAATTAGGCGCGCAAAACTGACATGGATCAAGGCGCCCAATACAACCAGGAACTACAATTAGAATAGTTATAATGTAAGGAGATTCCCCATGAAAACCCTGGCCCTGTTTTTATCCGCTTCAGCCATTGTTGCAGGCACTGCCAATGCAAGCGATTTGCGTGATTATGCGTTGGAAAACTTTCAGCCAATACCATCGACTGTGCCAAATTTCATTGATAATCCAACCTCGCCGGAACAGGTGCATCTGGGGCAAATGTTATTCTTTGAGCCGCGCCTATCTGCATCGGGGATTTTTAGCTGCCATTCGTGCCACAACCTAAGCGTGGGCGGCGATGATAATCAGGAAGTCTCGACCGGGCACGGTTGGCAGATGGGTCCGCGCAATTCGCCGACGGTTCTGAATGCGGTCTTTAACGGATCCCAATTCTGGGATGGTCGCGAGCCGGATTTGAAAAGCCAGGCTAAAGGTCCAATTCAGGCCGGTGTCGAAATGGCAAACACACCCGAAGTTGTGGTGAAAACTTTAAACAGCATGCCGGAATATGTGCAGCGTTTTGAGGCGGCTTTTGGTCAGGGCGAAGATTCGGTTAGCTTTGATAATATGGCCCGCGCGCTGGAGAGCTTTCAGGCAACTCTGATTACACCCGCCCCGTTTGATGCATTTTTGAATGGCGATGATCTTGCCCTGAATGCGATTGAAAAGGCTGGTTTAGAGGTGTTTTTGGATAAGGGCTGTGCCTCGTGCCATAATGGCGTGAATGTGGGCGGTTCCGGTTTTCATGTGTTCGGTGTTTTCGAAAAACCAAGCGAGGATATTTTGCCTGTCGCCGATACTGGCCGCTATGCTGTGACCGGTGACGAGGCTGATAAATATGCGTTTCGCACGTCTACATTGCGCAATATCACCCTGACCGCGCCGTATTTCCATAGCGGTAAGGTTTGGGATTTGAAGGATGCCGTTCACATAATGTCAACGACGATGCTGGGCCAAACCTTGAGCGAAACCGAAGCCGACCAGATTGTTGCCTTCCTCGGAAGTCTTGAGGGGGTGTTGCCTGCTATCGCAACCACGCTTCCTTTGCTGCCGCCTGAAACGGCCACAACACCGCGACCCGATCTGAGAATACATGATTAAGATCCGTTGAATTACCGATGCCGGCGGGTGTGTCCTGCCGGCATTATTTTCATCGCATTGCCTGATACATCCGGTACGCTATAATGGCGCCTTTAATGCCATCTTCGGTTTTATAAATCGGGGTGGGGCCAAATGTGTTAATCCCGACCTGATAAGTGATCGAGACAGTGTCGGTGCTGTCAACTTCTTCAAATAACACGACGACCTGAACGCCATGCCTTTTAAATGCCGTGCGGATGGCACCCTCCAGATCTTGCTGGCTAAAGTTTTTGCCCCGCCCTGTGGTCCAGCGAATTTTGGCATAAATGCTATTGGCGACAATCTCGCCTTGATGAATTGCCACATCATTTTTGGTGCGCGCAAGCGGGCGCAGGGCGGGGTTTTCGGTGATTTGATAAGCAGCCATAGCAATCAGGGCCGGCGCGGCAACGAAAAGCACTATACCACCAATTATAAAGCTGTTTTTTTTGGTACCCATTTCGCCACCACCATAAACGGCAGAGGTTTTTATTTAGTGAACGGGCTTTGAAAGTCTCCGGCGATGCGCAAATCGCGTAGCGGGCGCACGATGGCGATGGATTCTTGATAAAGCGGATGCGATTTATAGGCGGCAAGAGCCTGCGCATCGGCAAATTCGCCATAAACCACCACATCGACCGGCTCTGACAAAGCATCCGCGCACAGGTTTGGCTCGATTTCCAGCTTTAGCGCATGCGGAATACCCTTGAGAATCCGCAAGCCCGCCAAAACCGCCTCAAGATCATCTTTGTTTTTTGCCGTAAAAAATACGATATGCCGGATCATTGTTTTTCGCTCATAAACGGCTTATTGCCGGACCAGTTTTTCGTAATCATCCGCGATCTCGCGCGTCAGACTGCCAACCTCGAAATTGTAATCGCCAATCTGGCCAACCGGCGTTACCTCGGCGGCCGTGCCGGTCAGCCAGCATTGCTCGAAACTTTCCAGCTCGTCGGGCATGATATGGCGTTCAACCACCTTGATTCCTTTGTTTTTCAGCATGCCAATCACGGTCTGGCGCGTCAGCCCGTTTAAAAAACAATCCGGCGTCGGGGTGTGAACCTCGCCAGCCTTGACAAAGAAAATATTGGCCCCCGTGGCCTCGGCGACATAGCCGCGATAATCAAACATCATGGCGTCGGAACAGCCCTTGGCCTCGGCGGCGTGTTTGGACATGGTGCAGATCATATAAAGGCCAGCCGCCTTGGCGTGGCACGGAATGGTTTCGGGGCCGGGGCGTTTCCATTTGGAAATATCCAGCTTGGCACCCTTGAATTTGGCATCGCCATAATAAGCACCCCATTCCCAAACCGCGATCGCCAGATGCACCGGATTGCGCGCCGCTGCGATCCCCATATCTTCGCCGGCACCGCGCCATGCAACGGCACGAATATAGGCATCCGTCAGACCCGAGGCGGCAAGGGCCTGCTGCTTTGCGGCCTCGATTTCATCGACGGTATAAGGGATTTCAAAGTCGATCAGCCGGGCAGATTTGCGCAAACGGACGGAGTGTTCGCGGCTTTTAAAAATTTTGCCGCTGTAGGCGCGTTCGCCTTCAAAAACCGACGACGCATAATGCATGGCATGGGTTAAAATATGCACATTGGCCGCGCGCCAATCGACCATTTTTCCGTCCATCCAGATGCTTCCGTCGCGATCATTATATGCACCAGCCATGCTCTGTTCCTTTTCAAACTCCGCCACCACCGGCGTTAATTTTGCAAAAGTTGCGCAAACCAGGGCCTAACGGGTCATAATATTACGCAAATTCTGCTGATTGTTACGAATCTATTCTTGGAAAGTCAACAACACTGACATAAAATACATAAAACCGTTATAAGTATTTTTGGAGTTTTCATGGGATCCGAGACTGCCTCAAAAAACGCAGACCCGTCCTTCATTTCAGACGCAGAATTGCGCCGCGGAATCGAGGCGATGTTTTTTGCCTACCGCGGTTTTACGGCCGATCCCGACCGGATTTTACGCAAACACAGCTATGGCCGCGCCCATCATCGTGCGGTGCATTTTATCAAGCGCAATCCGGGCAGCACGGTTAACAGTTTGCTGGATGTTTTGGGGGTAACAAAGCAGGCGCTAAACCGCGTGTTAAGAACTTTGATCAAAAATGAGCTGGTTGAAAGCCGCATCGGTTTGCGTGATAAACGCGAGCGCCATCTGTTTTTAACCAAAACCGGCGCCGCGCTGGAGCGCGAATTATCGGACGCGCAACGCCAACGGATCAGAAACGCGTATCAGCAGGCCGGACCGGTTGCGGTGGCCGGATTTCATCGGGTGCTGGACGCGGTGATGGACCCACAGATGCGCTGCCATTTTGTGGCCTTAAAGGATACTGAAAATGACTGACCCGGTTCAATACCACCTGCTGGTTGTCGATGATGACAAGCGCATTCGCGGGCTGTTGCAGAAATTTCTGATCCGGCACGAATTTTGGGTAACGCCCGCGCGTGATGCCCAGCACGCCGCGCGGATTTTGGCGGGGTTGGAATTTGATTTGATCGTGATGGATGTGATGATGCCCGGCCAGGATGGCATCAGTTTCACCCGAAGCCTGCGAAAGCAAGAACTGACAACGCCCATCCTGCTGCTCACCGCCAAGGGCGAAACCGAGGACCGGATTGCGGGGCTCGAGGCCGGTGCCGATGATTATCTGGCCAAACCGTTCGAGCCAAAAGAGCTGTTGCTGCGCATCAATGCAATTTTGCGCCGCGTGCCGGCCGAGGCGGCGACGGATGCGGGGCCAAAGGTGCTAAATCTTGGGCCGGTTCGCTATAATGTCAAACGCGGCGAGATGTGGCGCGGCGATGATCTGGTGCGTCTGACGGCCACAGAATCTGCGCTGATGAAGATATTTTCAAGCAACCTCAATCAGCCGCTCAGCCGCGCCAAACTGGTCGAAGATCTGGGCCGCGATACCGGTCAGGCCACCGGTCAGGCCCCGGAACGCGCGGTGGATGTGCAAATCACCCGTCTTCGGCGCAAAATCGAAACCGACCCCAAACAACCGCGCTATCTGCAAACGGTGCGCGGTGCCGGATATATGTTGGCGCCGCAATAATTCAGGAAATTTACGCGATCTCGCAACTTGTTTTGCCGTAAATATTGGCATAGCCTGATCAAATGAGCACATTATATTTAACCCATCCCGATTGTTTGCAGCACATCAACCCGCCCGGTCACGCTGAACAGGTTGCCCGCTTGGAGCATATTCAAACGGCATTAAACCACAGCATTTTCAATGACTTGCAGCGCGAACAAGCCCCGCTTTGTGACGATGCGCATCTGCTGTTGGCCCATCCGCCAGCGCATCTTGAAAAACTACGCGCGGCATCTCCGGCAAGCGGTCTGATCTCGCTGGATGCCGACACGCACATGTCCGCGGCCAGCTTGCAGGCGGCGATGCGGGCCGTCGGGGCAAATATCCGCGCAGTCGATGCGGTGATGGGGGGCGAGGTTGCGAATGCGTTTTGCGGCATGCGCCCGCCGGGCCATCATGCCGAGCGTGAAAAGCCGATGGGTTTTTGTTTATTTGGCAATGTCGCAATCGCGGCGCTGCACGCGTTGCAGAACTGCGGGGCAAACCGGGTGGCGATTGTGGATTTTGATGTGCATCACGGCAATGGCACGCAGGATTTGCTTTGGAATGAAAGCCGGGTTTTGTTTGCCTCAAGCCACCAAATGCCGCTTTACCCCGGATCGGGCGGGGCCATCGAAACCGGTGCCTATAACAATATCCTGAATTATCCGCTGCCCGAGGGTTGCAGCACCAGCACCCTGAAAGCCGCTTATGACGGCACTATTTTTCCGGCGATTGATGCGTTCAAACCCGATTTAATTCTGATCTCGGCCGGTTTTGATGCCCACCGCGATGATCCGTTGGCGGCGCTGGATTGGGGGCTGGACGATTTCGAATGGCTGACCAGCCGGATTTGCGATTTGGCCGATTTGCATTGTGAGGGGCGCATTGTCTCGACTTTGGAGGGCGGATATGATTTGGACGCACTGGCCGCATCGGTTGGTGTGCATGTTAAGGTTTTGATGGAGCGGGGCGCATGAGCGACAAAGACGTGAACGAAATGAATTTTGAAGAAGCGATGGCGGGGTTGGAAAATATCGTTGGACAGCTTGAGCGCGGCGATGTGCCGCTGGAGCAATCCATCACGCTTTATGAGCGCGGCGCGGCGCTGAAAAAACGCTGCGAGGCCAAGTTGAAAGAGGCCGAGGAAAAAGTGGCGGCCATTACGCTGGGTGAAGGCGGCGAGGCTGTCGGGGCCAAACCGGTTGAAGGTCTCTGAATGTTTCAAACTGCGTTAAAGGACGGGGCGGTCAAAATTAGCGCCTGTTTTGATCAGGTTTTATCGCCGCTACCCGATTTGGCGATCACAGATGCGATGCGTTATGCCACCGCTGGCGGCAAGCGTTTGCGCGGGTTTCTGGTGCTGGAATCGGCGCGTTTGCACGGGGTGCCTCTGGATGCGGCTGTTTTCGCGGCCACTGCGGTCGAGTCCCTGCACGCCTATTCTTTGGTGCATGATGATTTGCCCTGCATGGATGATGACGATCTGCGCCGCGGCCAGCCAACCGTTCATATAAAATGGGATGACGCCACCGCGGTTTTGGCTGGTGATGCCTTGCAAACCCTGGCATTTGATCTGCTGGCCCGCGATCAGGTTTCGCCCGATCCGGCCATTCGGCTGGCGTTGGTTTCGTCGCTGGCGCAGGCCTCGGGGGCGGGCGGAATGGTGTTGGGACAGGCGCTGGATATTGCCGCCGAAACAGCGCCCGCGCCGCTAAATTTAACAGAAATAACCCATTTGCAAAATCACAAAACCGGCGCGCTGATTTGCTGGTCGGCCGAGGCTGGCGCGCGCATGGCGGCGGCCGATATTACCCCGCTGCGTGAATACGCCCGCGCGCTGGGGCTTGCCTTTCAAATCGCCGATGACATTCTGGATATCGAGGGTGATGCAAAGCTTGCCGGCAAACGTCTGGGCAAGGATGCCGATGCCGGCAAGGCCACATTTGTTTCGCTGCTGGGGCTGGAGGGTGCCAAGGCGCGCGCGGCCCAATTGGTGGATCAGGCCCAGACGGCCCTTGCACCTTTTGGCCCAAAGGCCGATAATCTACGACAGGCCGCAAATTTTGTTATTGCGCGAAATATGTAAAAAACCGGGATTACAATGACGGACAGACCAAACACCCCCTTACTGGATCGCGTGACGGTTCCGGCCGATATGAAATCGCTGTCTGATCGCGAGCTGATTCAACTGGCCGACGAGCTGCGCCGCGAGGTGATTTCGGCGGTGTCTGTAACCGGCGGCCATCTGGGGGCCGGGCTGGGTGTGGTCGAGCTGACGGTGGCGCTGCATTCGGTGTTTGATACGCCGCGTGACCGGCTGATTTGGGATGTGGCACATCAATCCTATCCGCATAAAGTGCTAACGGGTCGCCGCGATCGCATCCGCAGTTTGCGTCAGGAAAACGGGCTTAGCGGGTTCACCAAACGCAGCGAAAGCCCCTATGATCCGTTCGGTGCGGGCCACAGTTCGACCTCGATTTCCGCCGCGCTGGGCTTTGCTGTGGCGCGTGATTTGGGTGGCGCACCGGAACACGGAATTGGCGATGCGATCGCGGTAATCGGTGATGGGGCGATGTCGGCCGGCATGGCTTTTGAGGCGATGAACAACGCGGGTCATTTGAAAAAACGTCTGTTTGTGATTTTGAACGACAATGACATGTCAATTTCCACGCCGGTTGGGGCGATGTCGGCCTATCTTTCGCGGCTTTATGCCGGTGCGCCGTTTCAGGAATTGAAATCAGCCGCCAAGGGGGCCGTCAGCCTGCTGCCGTTTCCATTTCAAGAAGGCGCCAAACGGGCCAAGGAAATGCTAAAAGGCATGGCCGTCGGCGGATCATTATTCGAGGAATTGGGTTTTTCCTATGTCGGGCCGATTGACGGGCATGATCTGGACCAATTGCTGCCGGTGTTGCGCACTGTAAAAGAACGCGCCACGGGGCCGATGTTAATCCATGTGATCACAAAAAAAGGCAAGGGTTACGCGCCCGCCGAAAACGCCCGCGACAGAGGCCACGCCACGGCACCGTTTGATGTGTTAAGCGGCGCGCAGAAAAAGACCCCCAGCAACGCGCCAAGCTACACCAAAATATTTGCCGATGCCTTGCTGCAAGAGGCCGCGGATGATGACAAAATCTGTGCTATTACGGCGGCGATGCCCGATGGCACGGGGCTGAACCTGTTTGCCGAGCGTTATCCTAGCCGTTTGTTTGATGTGGGCATTGCCGAGCAGCACGCCGTTACCTTTTGCGCCGCTTTGGCTGCGGGCGGGATGAAACCGTTTTGCGCACTTTATTCCACGTTTTTGCAACGCGGTTACGATCAGATCGTGCATGATGTTGCGGTGCAGCGACTGGCGGTGCGTTTTGCGATTGACCGGGCCGGATTGGTCGGGGCCGACGGGCCGACGCATGCGGGCTGTTTTGACATTGCATTTTTGGCCAACCTGCCGGATTTCGTGGTGATGGCCGCCGCAGACGAGGCCGAATTGATGCATATGGTGGCAACGGCCGCCGCGATTAATGACCGCCCCAGCGCCTTTAGATACCCGCGCGGCGAGGGCCAGGGAGTCGAGCTGCCCGAACGTGGTGTCGCGCTGGAAATCGGCAAAGGGCGCATTATCAGTGAAGGCAGCAAAGTCGCAATCCTGTCTTTTGGCACCCGTCTGGGCGAGGTTCAGAAAGCTGCGGAAAGTCTGGCCGCCAAGGGCATCATGCCGACAATTGCCGATGCGCGATTTGCCAAGCCGCTGGACCGTGATTTGATCCTTGATCTGGTCGCAAACCACGAGGCCTTGATCACGATTGAAGAAGGTTCTGTTGGTGGATTTGGCAGCCATGTGGCGCAATTGCTGGCCGATGAAGGTGTGTTTGATTCGGGGCTAAAATTTCGTTCGATGGTGTTTCCCGATAGTTTTATCGATCACGCCAGCCCGGCAGCAATGTACGCAGCTGCGGCAATGAATGCGCCAGATATCGAGGCAAAAGTTCTGGAAGCCTTGGGGATTGCGGATTTATCAAGCCGGCGAGCCTAGCGGTGCAGGATGTGAGTGTTGCATCCTTATGGCAACAGTATTTCCCAAACCTGGCAAAACCGGCATTATTTTAGCTGTAAATATGGATATTTATAGGGCGGACTATTATCTGCCTCACTAATACAGTTTACAGAATCAGGAGCGATTATGAAAAATATTACACTTGCTGCAGTCTTCGCCATGGCCGCGCTCCCTGCGTTTTCCGGCAACTTGAGCGATCCGGTTGTAGAGCCAATGGTTTCAATCGAGACGGTTGAGGCCGGAACAGTTTCGTCCGATCACGGCATTTTGGTTCCGCTGTTCTTGCTGCTGATTGTGGCTGCCGTAGCAACAAACTAACGTTCGGCCTTTGGCCCGTTAGCTTCAAAAATTCAGGCCTGAACGTGTTGTGCGTTCAGGCCGTTCGGCGTTTCCTAGCTTTGTTCGGCATCAAATATGGCTTTCAAGCCTTCGCGATAGGTTGGGTAAAGCAATTCAACACCCAGTTCATTCCGGATCCGCGCATTTGAAACTTTGCGCGATTCCGAGTAAAAACTGCGCGCCATCGGACGCATTTCAGCGGTTTCAAAATCCTCGTCAGGCGGGCTGGGCAGGTTCATCATTTCGGCCGCCAGTTTAACGATATCTTGCGGTGCGGCAGGCAAATCATCGCAGACATTGTAAACCCGCCCACCCGGATACGGCGTATTGATCGAGGCTTGCAGAATATTGGCGATATCCTCGACGTGAATGCGCGAAAAGAACTGATTTTTCTTGATAATACAGCGGGCCGTGCCTTTGCGAATTTTGCTGAACGGGTCGCGGCCGGGACCGTAAATGCCGGCAATGCGAAAGATATAAAGATCAAAACCGGCCTCATCGGCCAACGCCTGCCACTGGGATTCGGCCAATGCGCGTAAATTGGCGCGTTTTGCCGATGGGCCAAGCGGGGTTTCTTCATCAACTTCCCTCCCCTGATGATCGCCGTAGACACCGGTTGTTGACAGATAGCCGACCCATTTCAATTGTGGCCCAATGGCTTTGATCTGATCCTTGAAATCGGCCAAAACCGGATCGCCATCCTCGGTGGGGGCGGCCGAGGTTAATATGTGTGTTGCGCTTGAAATTGCGCCGGACAAATCATCGCCGGGCCATAGCATCGGTGCGGCATCCTCGGCTTTGATCGCGGCAAGATTATCGGCTGTGCGGCTGGTGCCGGTGATAGAAAACCCTTGCGGGATCAGACGCCGACCAAGCGCCTTTGCCGAATATCCATGGCCAAACGAGAGTAGATTATGTTCCATTTTATCAGCCTTTTCGAATGCGGTTTATTTCAAATTTTTGGGGCACGTTTATCACGGTAACGCTATTTGGCCAGTGCAATAGGTGCAAGATGTTTTGCGGTTCCGTGAAACGTAACTTTGAAGGTTGGATCGCAGGCGTAATCGTATGTGGGGGTGAATGAGAGGTGTTGCAAAATTTTAAACCGTAATTGAAAAGGATTCAATGCCTGCGGCGCGGATATTTATGGAACAATAATCGGGCTGGCGTTGAAAACCCGTGAAGGGTGTAATTCACCGGATTTATAGACGCCGACCGCTACGGCTTTGCCATCAAGCGAGGCCCAGGCCTCATCGCCGTATTCGGCATTGGAGGCCAGCACCATGGCCGGGTTTCCGTGGCGTAGGCGCGCGGCAGATTCAGGGGTGCAGCGCAGTTCGGGCAGATCATCCAGACCCTGTTCTAGCGGAAGAAGATATGCATCAAGATCACCGGTTTTTGCTAATTTTTCAACGGTTTGCATGTCGATTCCGTCTTTGGCTTCAAACGGGCCGGACCAGACTCTGTGCAGGGTATTAACATGGGCGTGGCAGCCCAGAACCTGCCCCAGATCACGCGCTATCGAGCGCACATAACCGCCCTTGCCGCAGATCATTTCCAGCACCACATGATCCGCATCGGGGCGCGCGACCATTTCGAGTTCTTCAACCCAGAGAGGGCGCGCAGCAATTTCAACATCTTGCCCATCGCGGGCCAGTTTATAAGCGCGCTGCCCGTCAATTTTTACCGCCGAGAATTTAGGCGGAACCTGCATAATGTCGCCGCTGAATTCTGGCAGAGCGGCGCGAATTTCATCATCTGTCGGGCGCTTGTCGGATTGGGCGATTATTTCGCCTTCGCTGTCATCGGTGTTGGTGGCCTGACCCAGTCGCACGGTAAACCGATAGGCTTTTTGCGCACCCGTAATGTAGGGCACGGTTTTGGTGGCCTCGCCCAACGCAATCGCCAGCACGCCGGTTGCCTCGGGGTCAAGCGTGCCTGCGTGGCCTGCTTTTTTGGCGTCCATCGCCCAGCGCAATTTGTTGACCACCGCGTTCGAGGTGATACCGACAGGTTTGTTAATAATTATCCAGCCCGAAATATCGCGGCCCTTGCGTCTGCGCCCCATGCTGGTGCTCCGTTGATTGCTTAGATTGAGGGATTTAATCGGCGATTGGTGCCGCGTCAACGGCGATAACGGATCCGATGATAACGCCCAAGGCAAAACCGGCATCCGCGCGGTTAAGGTCGGGTGCAAACAGGCGCGAGACTTTGCCATCAAAATAAAGCGCGTTCGGGGTTTTTAAATGGTCTTTGAACAATGAGCCGAATTCGTGAAAGTTGACGGTATTGTTGGAAATGACAAAATTTGCGCGGGTGCCATCGGCGCTGACTCCGACGCCGTTGCGAATGTGGCGCGAGCTGGAATTAACCAAGAACCTGTGGTGTAGTTTGTCGTTGATTACCAGCATCGGGCCGGACTGGATGGCGTATTGGCAGGCGATTTCCGAGCCACGGAAGCTGTTGGTTTCAACTACGCTGAAATGGTCTTTACCAAAGCAGAAAACACCATTTGGTTTCAGGCCAAAATTGCCGTAATTTCCACCATCGGCAAGCGCCGAGCGTTCCTGATTATTTTCAATATACAGCCCGACCGGTGCGCGATTTTGGTGATACATTCCCGCGTTCATGGCAAATCCGAGGGTAAGGTTTTCATCTTGCAGCGCGGCATTTATTCTATTGAATCCGCCGTAAAGCATACCATTTTTATCGGTGTGCCAGAGGCGTAGATCATCAGAAAAAGTGACGTCGCAAATTGTGTAACTGTTTGATTTGTAATCGATGTTCTCGCAGCTTGCGGCCGCCAGAGATGGCAGGATAATCAGAATGAATGCAAATATTATGCGCTTCACCCCCCCCCTCCGTCTTCGGTGTCGCGGCGCACGTCATCTTGCGCCAGCATCCGGCGGGTATCGTCCATCTGGTCAAACGTCTCGTCAATCTGGAAACGCAATTCGGGCGAATATTTCAAGCCCACAGCCTTGGCCACAGCCTTGCGGATTTCATGGCGATTTTGGCGCAATAACAGCAGCGCCTGATCTTTGTCTTTGCCCCCCAGCGGCAAAATATAGGCCGTCGCCACCCGCAAATCAGGCGATGTGCGCACTTCGCCCACAGTGATCGACATCCGGTTTAAATCGGGGTCATGGATATCGCCACGGATTAAGACATCCGACAATGCGCGCCGGATTAATTCGCCAACCCGCAGCTGTCGCTGAGAGGGGCCACGGGCGGAATGATGTGTTTGCTTTTCCATATCTGTCATCTAAGCAGGTTGCGCGCGCACTGCAAGCAGGTCAAGCTGGGGCAAAGCAAAATGGCGAGGATATTATGAGCGATTCATCTGAAAATAATCTACCTGGAATTGTGGTTAACGGGGCTTCGGGGCGCATGGGACAGATGTTGATCGGCCTGATTGCGCAAAGCGATGCGATGCGGCTGGTCGGGGTTTTAGAGCGACCCGGCCACGCCTGGATCGGTCAGGATGTGGGCATTGCCATGGGTGGTAGTGCGCTGGGTATCGTGGTCAGCGATGATGCGTTGTCGGCGATGGCCAAGGCGCAGGCGGTGATTGATTTTACCACGCCCGCGGCCACAATTGCGCTGGCTGAATTGGCCGCGCAGGCCCGTGCGGTGCATGTTATTGGCACCACCGGGTTTACGGATGACGATTTGGTCAAGCTGAAAGCGGCGGCGCGCCATGCGGTTATTGTGCGGGCGGGCAACATGAGCCTTGGGGTTAACTTATTGGTTCAATTGACAAAACAGGTGGCGGCGGCGCTGGATCAGGATTTTGATATTGAAATAATCGAATCTCACCACCGCCACAAAGTAGACGCGCCATCGGGCACGGCGCTAATGCTGGGCCAAGCCGCAGCCGAGGGGCGTGGCGTGAAATTGGCCGAGGTGCGCGACAGTGGGCGCGACGGAATCACAGGGGCGCGGCGGCGCGGTGATATCGGGTTTACGGCCATTCGCGGCGGCGATATTATTGGCGAACATGACGTGATGTTTGCCGCCGATGGCGAGCGTATTATTTTGCGCCATCTGGCCACCGATCGCGCGGTTTTTGGCCGTGGTGCGCTAAAGGCCGCAATCTGGGGACAGGGGCGAAAACCCGGCGAATACGATATGCTGGATGTTTTGGGCCTGTCCAGTTAACGCGATTTCTTGCGTTTTTGCAATTTACGCAACCAGCGGAAATCCAGAATAAAAATCCCGAATCCTAGCGGGATCATCCAAAACCCGAGAATTGGCAGAAAGCCCAAAAACCCTCCAATAATCAGCAGTAAACCGGCAATCATTCGAACGCCCGGCGATATGTTTTTGTTAACCCACGCCAGCTTTCGCAATAGCTTCCATTTGATTTTCCGGCTCTTTCGCATCAGAAATCTACAGCTATCCCCTTCTTTTCCCAATCACCGTAACGCACAGGTTCCGGCCCGTCGCGTCCACCCAGCTCTTTGGGCAACGCGCGGGTTTGCGCCTGTTCACGCCGCTCTGCCGCTTCGGCCAAGGCGCGAATTGCGGCGGGGGGTAGCTCTTTTTGCTCGGGCATATCAGCGCTCTCTTGTTCAACTTGTTACTATAATATAGGCGAAGGCGTAACATTCAAGCCGCAAAGGAATCCCGCCCATGTCTCAGCCCGGACTTGCCCCCCGCCGTGTCGCCGTTCGCCTGCTGGATGGTGTGTTGGGCAAAGGTGCGCTCTTGCCCGAAATGTTAACCAGCGGCGTGCTGGATAATCTGGAGCCAAGCGAAAAGGCCCGCGCCCAGAGGTTGGCGGTTGAAACCCTGCGCTGGATGGATCGGGCCGACCGGATGTTGGGGCCGTTTTTGCGCAATAAACCCGAATTGATGGTGCATAATGTGCTGCGCTTGGCCGTGGTTGAATTATGCGTTGAGGGTGCTGCGGCGCACGGGGTTGTCAACGCGGCCGTGAGCATGGTGAAGGCCGACAAAACCCACATGCGTGCGGCCGGAATGGTCAATGCGGTGTTGCGCAAAATTGAGCCGGCCAAGTGGCAAACCCTGCCTGCACCCAAATTGCCCAAATGGCTGCGCAAGCCTTTGGTCGGCGATTACGGCAAAAAAACCGTCGAGGCGATGGAGCTGGCATTTTCCAAAGGCGCGCCGCTGGATTTAACCGCCAAGGGCGATGTGGCGGCTTTGGCCAAGGCTGTCGGCGGTGTGGTTTTGCCAACCGGATCGGTGCGTTTGCACGATGCCGGTCAGGTTTCGGCGCTGGCCGGATATGATGCGGGCGATTGGTGGGTTCAGGATGCCGCCGCCGCATTGCCGGCCAAGATTTTGAACGCTCGGGAAGGCGAGCGGGTGCTGGATATGTGCGCAGCTCCAGGTGGCAAAACCATGCAATTGGCCGCCACCGGTGCCCAAGTTGTGGCGATTGATGTGTCCAAAACGCGGATGCAGCGGGTGCAGGAAAATCTGGATCGCACCGGACTGGTCGCCAATTTGCGCGTTACCGATGCGTTGAAATGGACCGGGGCTTTGTTTGATGCAATTTTGCTGGATGCGCCTTGCAGCGCGACCGGCACGATTCGGCGTCACCCCGATTTGCCCCACGCCAAAGACGGCGCGGATTTTCCCGTGTTGTTTGCCTTGCAGGAACGTATGATTGACCACGCCTTGACACAGCTGAAACCCGGTGGCCGGCTGGTGTTTTGCACCTGTTCGCTGCTGCCCGACGAGGGTGAAATTCAAGTTGAGGATGCCTTGAAACGCCATGCCGGGCTGGTGGTCGAGCCGATTATTTTGGCAGGCATCGAGACGGGTTGGAAAACGCCCGAAGGCGGCCTGCGTATTCGGCCTGATTATTGGGCTGATCGCGGCGGGCTGGACGGGTTTTACATTGCGGTTTTACGCAAAAACGCTGCGCTGTGAAAACACCGACGGCATGTAAAAGGTCACGGAGCGTCATGCAGGCATTGATTGCGCCGATGTTTTCAAAGCGCTCGCGGGCATCCATTTTCTGTAGGCCTGAAAAATCATGCCGCCCAAGATCATCTAAACACGCACTGCCCGGCTTCGTTTTCCCGGGCTTTGCGATCCATTGCGGCACAGAGGTTTATGGAGCGTTTGATTGGCACCCTACCCTCACAACGCCTGGAGCGCCGCTAAACATAACCCAAAGGCCGATTGGCAGCTCTCGGTAAATGCCACGCGCGCTAAACTTACACATATTTAGCGGGCAATTTAGCTGAATCGGGGCGGCGGCCGTGAACCTATAAACCCTGCACCACATCAGCCTAAAGATAGACGCGTTTAGGCGCCCGTTTATTTAGTTAAATGCAATGCGCTGTATTCACTTGACGCCCTTACGCTTTGGGCCTAAATACCGCAAACGGGATTAAGGGCGCTGCTATGATTCATCATGTCGGTGCCTTATTGTATTATCGAGCCGCCGATCGCAAAATGCGAGGCAGGCGCTGAGACAAGGAAGAATATCATGGCACGTCGTTGCGAACTAACTGGCAAAGGTCCAATGTCTGGCAATAATGTCAGCCACGCTAAAAACAGAACCCGTCGCCGGTTTCTGCCCAACCTGAATGATGTAACGTTGCTTTCAGACGTTTTGGGTCGTTCCTTTAAACTGCGGATTTCCGCAGCTGCTTTGCGCACAATTGACCACCGTGGTGGTCTGGACGCATTCATGGCCAAAGCCAAAGATGTCGAGCTGTCTGACAAGGCGCTGAAAATCAAAAAAGACATCGCCGTGGCGCAGGCCGCAGCCTAAAGTCTGACCGTTTTGGTGTCCGTCGTTATACAAAACAGGACATCAGAGCGGCTTGGACGCTCCCAGCCTCAGATTGTTCCATCAGATTGTTCCACTGGTGATGCAGCTTTCTTTTTAATGCTGCAAGCGACATTTTTGGATTATCCGTTTCCTGATCCTTTCCCTGACAACGGCTTTGTTGCGCCAAAACAGGCATCAGATTATTCAAGCTCTCGTGGTAGCGTTCGTTGTTGCATTGCTCAACCAAATGCCTTGATCTGACGTTCGCTATCACCCGATAGATAGTATTTCCCAGCAGAACCCGGTTTGGCGTGGCTTGGTGGCACCGCTTGGTTTTACCCTGTGTTTGGGGTCTGCATTTGCAGATGGAATTACGCTCTGCCAACATGACCTGTTTGCGCTCGTCCAGCCTGTTGATTTTGTGGTCAACGATGCGTTCCAAAACCCGAGCGAGCCAAGCCTGCGGGTCAACAAGGGGCGGTTCACACTGCAAAACTGGAATTTGACATTGTGACAGCTTTGGATCTATTTTGAGGGCAGGTTAGACGACGTGCCGGATATCTAGACTAACCCCGTGACACGGAATTTTGAACACTCTCCATTCAAGGGGTTGAGCTTAAAGGCGGGATCAAGCAACATCAAAACGCCGCCTGA
>CAYSBD010000022.1:19799-24325 GCA_964429175.1 uncultured Marinosulfonomonas sp. | reverse complement strand
TTTATTTACGCCCGCTACGGCAACCCGACCGTGCGCATGTTCGAAGAACGCATGATGGCCCTTGAGGGCTGCGAAGATGCTTTTGCCACCGCCTCCGGTATGGCGGCCGTGAATGCGGCGGTAACGGCGGGGCTGAAATCGGGCGATCATGTGGTGGCCGCCAAGGCGCTGTTTGGCTCGTGTCTTTATATTTTGCAAGATGTGCTGGCCCGTTTCGGGGTTACTGTAACGCTGGTCGATGGCACCGATTTGGCCGCCTGGAAAACCGCGCTGCGCCCCGATACCAAGCTGGTGTTTTTCGAAAGCATCTCGAACCCGACGCTTGAGCTGATCGACATCCGCGCCGTCAGCGATCTGGCCCACGGGGTTGGCGCGCTGGTGCTGGTGGATAACGTGTTTGCGACCCCGGTTTTTTCCAACGCATTCGCGCACGGCGCCGATGTGGTGATTTATTCGACCACCAAACATATCGACGGTCAGGGCCGCTGTTTGGGTGGTATCATTCTGGGCAGTCGGGAATTCATCCGCGGCACGGTGGAACCCTACATCAAACACACCGGCGCCGCGCTTAGCCCGTTTAATGCGTGGGTGATGTTAAAGGGTCTGGAGACACTGGATTTGCGCTGTCGGGCGATGGCGGATTCAGCGTTTAAAATTGCCACGGCACTTGAGGGGCACGATAAATTAACCCGCGTGCTGCATCCGTTTTTGGCCAGCCATCCACAGGCCGATCTGGCCAAACGCCAAATGTCCGGTGGCAGCACCATGTTGGCGATTGAAATTGACGGCGGGCAGCAGGCGGCGTTCCGGTTTATGAATGCTTTGCAGATTTTCACCATCTCCAACAATCTTGGCGACGCCAAAAGCATCATCACCCATCCGGCCACCACCACCCACCAACGCCTGCCCGATGATCAGAAAATCGAGCTGGGCATCACCGATGGGCTGGTGCGCATCAGCATCGGGCTTGAGGATGGCGATGATCTGCGCGATGATTTAATTGCGGCGCTGACGGCGGTTTAGGGTTGTGATCTGCGGTTAATATTTGGCAAGCTGGGCGCGATCACCTAGAAAGGTGGCAACGCATAATGCCAAGGAACGCCGATGAATATCCAGCCCAAAAAAAATAACGATGATGCCGCCCGCAAAGAAGCCGAGGCCGCGCTGGTGATTTTGCGCAACTGGGCCGCGTCGGTCAGCGCGATCGAAGTGGCGCAGCTTGATCCGGCCATCGGGCGGCTTTTACCCGAAAATCAGGTCTCGAATTATCCGGCGCTGGCGCGTGCCTACCCCGAAGAATTCACCGTGAACGAGGCCTACAAAGCATCCCTGCCCGATTTGCAAAACGGCCCTGAAAGCCTGATCAAAGGCGCAAAACGCCAGATTCAGCACGTCGGAATTTCCAATTTTCGTTTGCCCATCCGGTTTCATTCGCGCGATGGCGCTGATTTGCGGCTGGAAACTTCGGTGACCGGAACGGTCAGTCTTGAGGCTGGCAGAAAGGGCATAAACATGTCGCGGATCATGCGCACTTTTTACGCCCACGCCGAAAAAACCTTTAGCTTTGCGGTGATCACGGCGGCGTTGAATGATTACAAAACCGATCTGGACAGTTTTGACGCGCGCATCCAGATGCGGTTTTCATTTCCGATGAAAGTGCAATCTTTGCGCTCAAATCTGACGGGGTATCAATATTACGATATCGCGCTGGAACTGGTTGAAAAGAAAGGAAAAATTAAAAAGTTTATCCATCTGGACTATGTCTATTCGTCCACCTGCCCCTGCTCGCTGGAATTGGCCGAGCACGCCCGCCAAACCCGCGGACAACTGGCGACACCGCATTCGCAACGCAGCGTGGCGCGCATTTCGGTGCAGACAATTCCGGGCGAAGATTGTTTGTGGTTTGAAGATCTGATCGACATCTGCCGCGCCGCCGTTCCGACCGAAACCCAAGTGATGGTGAAACGCGAAGACGAGCAGGCATTCGCTGAATTAAACGCCGCCAACCCGATTTTTGTCGAAGACGCGGCGCGGCTGTTTTATCAGGGCTTGCAGGCCGATCCGCGCATTGAGGATTTTCGCGTCATCGCCAGCCATCAAGAAAGCCTGCACAGCCATGATGCGGTTAGTATTTTAACCGAAGGCGAAACATTTGTGGCCGAAAGTCTGGATCCGAAATTATTCAACACGCTGTTTCACACCGGTTAGGATTCTTCTTTTTCCTCAACCGCTTCCTCAATCGCGTATTTCTGCATTAAACCGCTTTGGCTCATGAAAAATATAAACATCGCCGCCGGCATCGCGAATGTTTCAAAATTCACCCAGAAATCTGTCGACATGGTGCGCCAGACAAATTCATTTGCCATTGCCAGCACCAAGAAAAATAGCACCAGCCGTTTGGTCAAAATCATCCAGCCCTCTTGCAAAAGCGGCATAACTTCGCCCATCACTAGCTTTAAATAGCTTTGACCGCGCAGCAAACCAAAGCCCAATATGGCCGTAAACAGCAGATAAACCAACGTCGGTTTCAGCTTGAAAAAGCGTTCGTCATTAAACCAGACCGACAATCCGCCAAAGAATGCAACCAGCACCAACGTCATGATTTGCATCGCCGAAACCCTGCCCGTCAGCAAATAAAGCACAAAAGTCGTCAGCGCGAACAGAGGCACAAACAGCGCCGTAACAACAATAAAACCGGCATATTCCACGCCGCGAAAAACAAAAACATCGTCCTTCAGGATAGTGTAGGCCACAAAAAACAACACCACCGGACCAAGGTCAAACAGCAGTTTCACAGTTGGGTTTAACTTTTTCTCATCACTCATTTCAGGCCCTTCGCGCTATCCATTCACCCCAACTATCACAGCCCCCCGCGCAAGCAATGCCAAAGCGTCCAAAACCTATTCATCGGCAAGTCCGGTCAAGGCATGGGCGAATTCCTCGGGATCAAACGCATCCAGATCATCGATCTGCTCGCCCACCCCGATGGCATGGATCGGCAGACCAAATTTATCCGCCAACGCCACCAGCACACCACCTTTGGCCGTGCCGTCAAGTTTGGTCATCACCAGACCGGAAACATCGACCAGTTCTTGAAATACCTTGACCTGATTAAGCGCGTTTTGCCCCGTGGTCGCATCCAGAACCAACAGGGTATTATGGGGCGCAGATGGATCTTTTTTGCGAATCACCCGCACGATTTTGGCCAATTCCTCCATCAGATCGGCGCGGTTATGCAACCGGCCTGCGGTGTCGATCAGCAGCAAATCAGCCCCGTCCGCTTCGGCCTGCGTCATCGCGTCAAAGGCCAATGATGCCGGATCCGATCCTTCGGGCGCGGTCAGAACAGGCACATTGGCGCGCTGCCCCCAGACCTGTAATTGCTCGACCGCCGCGGCGCGAAACGTGTCGCCCGCCGCGATCACCACGTTTTTACCGGCTGCTTCGAACTGGCTGGCCAGCTTGCCGATCGTGGTGGTTTTGCCCGATCCATTCACCCCGACCACCAACACAACTTGCGGTTTTTTGCCGTAAAGCGGCAAGGGTTTGGCCACCGGTTCCATGATGCGGGTGATTTCGGCCGCCAGCAGACGCTTGATTTCAGCGGTCGATATTTTCTTGCCAAAACGCCCCTCGGCCATGTTTGCCGTCACGCGCAAAGCCGTATCAACGCCCATATCGGTGGTGATTAACAACTCCTCGATACGTTCCAGCATATCGTCATCAAGCGCACGTTTGGTGACGGTTTTCGCAAGCTCCGGCTTGGCCTGCTTGCGGCCGATAAAACGGCCAATCAGACCCGATTTCTTCGGCTCGGGATCAGGTTGAGAAGATATAGCCTCCTCCACTTCGGGAACCTTAATGGCCTTGGGCTCGGCCTCGGAAATCGCCTCTTTAGCTTGGATCGGCGCGGGTGCATCAACCGGCTCTTGCCTGCCGCCATCTTCGATAATTTCATCCAGCCCCTGCTCCAGTTTCGAGGACGATCTGGACAACCGGTTTTTCAGCTTTTTAAAAAATGACATCGCATCCAACCTTTTATGTTCCAGCCCCAACTATTGCAGATATGCACCGGATGAAAGCGGTTTTACAGACTGAGAAGCCCATAAAACAGCGCCACCTGTGCGCCAATATAGCTGATCCAAACGGCCTTGCCAGCTGATTTTTTTAGCTTGTGATCCTGCGGCGGCACAAAAATTCCGATAGACAATATCATATCGGAAACCACAAATAACAGCGCGCCGCTCAGCGCCAGCCAGCGGCCATCCGGCAGGCCAATCGCCACCAACGCCATGGCCAAAATAATCACAACATAGCCCCGCACCGGCCATTTCAAATCAGCGGTATGAGGGCGCAGCCAGATTTCGGTAGATGCCGCCAAAACCAGCACAACAACGATTTGCGGCCATTGAGCAACTTGCAAATGCGCGCCCTAATTCAAACATCAGCACGATATAGCCCAGATGCGCGGCGGCGAATGCGATCATCCCTGTCAGAAACCATTTGGTGCTGGGCCGAGACAGGGC
>CAYSBD010000022.1:6440-19699 GCA_964429175.1 uncultured Marinosulfonomonas sp. | reverse complement strand
CGGCGAATGCGATCATCCCTGTCAGAAACCATTTGGTGCTGGGCCGAGACAGGGCCAAAGCTTTGGCAGCGAACAATACCTGTCAAACCGCGATGTGCTCTGGGCCGGTGAAAACAGGTCTTGCATCAAAGGTGTCTGGTATGAAAAAAATGATCTAATCTGTTTCATCTACGAAAATGACCCCGCGCCCAGATGCTGGACATTTCATCTGCGCAACGACCGGCTTGCCGCCGTCTACCAAAATGACCCTGAAAACAGACCCTTGCTGGAAACCGGCCAAAGCACAAAACCGTTGCACTGTTTAGGCCCCGAAATCGGCGTTTAGAACAAACCCAATCAAATTGCATTCACCCAGCGCCCCGAACGCATTTTCTTGCACAATCGCCGCCTCGGGTCGCCGAATAAATACATGTTTCTGAATGGATTGGGTGCCTCTAAAACAAGCTGCCCTGATCCGGCGCAGGTTTGCCCGCTTTGGCTTTGCGCGGACCCGTCCCAACCGTGTAGCGCCCGTCCTGAAATTCAATCTCCAGCGCGCCTGCCTTGCTGGCCTTGGCCTTGGTCGTCACCACATTTTCGCCCGCGCGCACCACGGCATAACCACGGTTCAGCGTTTCCTTATAGCCCAGCGTCTGGCGCATGCGCTCCAATGATTGCAGCCGTTTGGCCCAACCATCCAGCTGCACAGCCGCCGCGCGTGAAAACCGTTTTTCGCGGTGGCCCAGCTCGGCTTTTTGGCGCTGCAGATCATGCAACAACAGGCTGGGACGCAGACTTCCGCTGATTTGCGACAGCTTTAGGCGCTTCACTTGCGCCGCACGATCTAGGGCCGCGGGCAATCGCTCGGATGCACGATCCAGCCGTTGTCGCGGGTTATCCAGCAGCGTTTCCAACCGCGGCATGGCGCGGGCCAAATCACGCAGACGGGTTTTGCGCTGATCCACCGCACCCGTGGCCGCGCGGGTCAGGCGGGCCTCTTGATCATCAACCCAGCTTAGCAATTCCAGCCGCACCGGAACCGCCAATTCGGCCGCCGCCGTTGGTGTCGGGGCGCGCTGGTCGGCGGCGAAATCAATCAGCGTGGTGTCGGTTTCGTGGCCCACGGCCGAAATCAGCGCAATTTGCGAGGCCGCGGCCGCGCGCACGACGGATTCTTCGTTAAAACCCCAAAGATCCTCGATCGAGCCGCCACCGCGCGCCACGATCAACAAATCGGGTCGCGGCAAAGCGCCGCCGGGCGTCATCGCGTTGAAACCCTCGATGGCGCGCACCACTTCGGGGGCGCATTGTTTGCCCTGCACCGCCACCGGCCAGATCAGAACCTTGCGCGGAAAACGGTCACGCAGCCGGTGCAAAATATCACGGATCACCGCACCCGAGGGCGAGGTAATGACCCCGATCACTTCGGGTAAATACGGCAATTTCTGTTTTCGTTCCGGCGCAAACAACCCTTCGGCCATCAACATTTTTTTACGTTTTTCCAACATCGCCATCAATGCGCCCATGCCTGCCGGCGCGATGTCGTCAATCACCATCTGATATTTCGATTGCCCGCCAAATGTGGTTAATTTTCCGGTGGCGACAACTTCCATACCCTCTTCGGGCTGCACGGCCAAACGGTTAGCCACGCCTTTCCAGATCACGCCCGACAGCACCGAACGGTCGTCTTTCAGGTCCAGATAAATATGCCCCGAGCGCGGGCGCGACACGCGGCCAATTTCACCACGCACCCGCACGCGGCTAAATTCGGTTTCAATCGTGCGTTTTACCGCGCCGGAAATTTCGGTGACCGTAAATTCGGGGGCATTTTCACCTTTAATCGGCGCATCGATCAGATCGGACATATTTGCTCGCTTGTTTCTGGGCTGCGCCCATCTTAGAATAAAGCCAACCAAAACCCAAGCAAAGGCTGGCAAATGAATATTCTTATTTTAGGCGGCGGCGGGCGTGAACATGCGTTGGCCTGGGCGATTGAACAAAACCCGAAATGCGACCGTTTAATTGTGGCGCCGGGCAATGCCGGAATTGCGCAAATCGCCCAATGCGCTGATCTGGATATTATGGACGGCGATGCCGTGGTTGCCTTTGCGGTGGACGAAACCGTGGATTTTGTGATTGTCGGGCCAGAAGCGCCGCTGGATGCCGGCGTTTGTGACCGCTTGCGCGCGGCCGGAATTTTATGTTTCGGGCCAAGTCAGGCGGCCGCAAAACTGGAATCGTCGAAATCCTTTACCAAGGAAATCTGTGCGGCCGTGAATGCACCAACCGCCGCTTATGGCCATTTCACCGACGCGGCGGCCGCCAAGGATTACATACGCGCCCAAGGTGCGCCGATCGTGGTTAAGGCCGATGGTTTGGCCGCGGGCAAGGGCGTGATTATGGCGATGGATGAAGCCACCGCATTGAGCGCGATTGACGATATGTTTGGCGGTGAATTTGGCGGCGCGGGTGCCCAAGTGGTGATCGAGGAATTCATGCAGGGCGAGGAGGCGTCGTTTTTTGTGTTGTGTGATGGCCGCGATGTGTTGCCCATGGGCACAGCGCAGGACCACAAACGCGCCTTTGAGGGTGATTTGGGGCCAAACACCGGCGGCATGGGCGCATATTCGCCAGCGCCGGTGATGAGCCAAGCGGTGATTGACAAAACCATGGACGAAATCGTGAAGCCGACGATGGCCGAAATGGCGCGGCGCGGCACACCGTTTCAGGGTGTTTTATTTGTCGGGCTGATGATCAAAGATGGCCAGCCTCGACTGGTGGAATATAACGTGCGTTTTGGCGATCCTGAATGTCAGGTTTTGATGATGCGTCTGGGGGCGCAGGTGTTTGATTTATTGCAAGCCGCCGCCGAGGGGCGGCTGGCGGATGCGCGGGTGAACTGGGCCGATGATCATGCGTTATGTGTGGTTTTAGCCGCCGATGGCTACCCCGGAGTTTACGAAAAAGGCAGTGTGATTAGTGGGCTGGACGGTTTGCCGGCTGATAGTTCGCAGATGATGTTTCATGCGGGAACGGCTGCGAAAAATGGTGCAGTGCTGGCGGTTGGTGGCAGGGTTTTAACGGCCACAGCGCGGGGCGGCGATTTGGCCGAGGCGCAAAAGAGGGCTTATGCAATGGCCGATGCAGTTGATTGGCCGCAAGGGTTTTTTCGGCGCGATATTGGCTGGCGGGCGCTGTAATTTAGGGCGTAGCGCGGGGGTTTTCCACCCCCGGACCCCCGAGGATATTTTTAGAACAATAATTCGAGGCCGAAATCAGGCCGGTTTCTAGATTTGCTTTTCCGGCAGCTGCATGATCAACCCGTCCATGGCATCGGTGATGACAATCTGGCAGGTCAGGCGCGATCGGCTCATGTCCGGCTCAAAGGCAAAATCCAGCATGTCTTCTTCCATTGCGTCCATCGCCGGCACTTTTTCAACCCAATCGGGATGCAAATAAGCGTGACAAGTCGAACACGCACAAGCACCGCCACAATCGCCATCAATGCCCGGGATGTTACTGTCACGCGCCCCTTCCATTGCGGTCATGCCGTTGTCTACGTTCACAACATGCTCGGTGCCGTTGTGTTCAATATAAGTAACTTTTGCCATTTTATTCCATCACTACAGGAGATCATTTCGCTTCCTGCCTAGGCAGATAAGGCTTTTGATCGGGATTTACCAGAGGCTGCGTAAAACTTGCGCCAGAATAATAACCGGGCCTGCAAAGTAACAGGTCGGTGATTTTTGCGCCCGAATGCGCTTATGGCTTTGCGCAAATGATTTAAACGGGTATCAGGTCCTAATAAATCGGCCCAGAAGGCAAATAAGCAGCAGATGATCCGGGTAATCCGCATAAAATGGCTATCAGGTGTGAGTGTCCTGATGCTTGCCGCCTGTCAGCAGGGGCAGCCGCTGATTGCATTGCCCGTGGGTAAAACCGAACTAATCAGCACGCAAAACAAGCCGCCACCCAGTAAAATCGACGGGGTTTGCTGGGGCAAGGACAGCACGCCTGCATTGGTGGAAACTGTGACGCAAAATGTGCAGGTTACGCCCCCCCGCACCGTTACCGTGGCCTCGCCCGATGGCGCACCAACCTATCAAAGCATTGAAAAGCCCGCGGTTTTTAAAACGATCACACGTCAGGATATTATCCAGCCACGCGCTGATTTCTGGTTCAAGGTGCCGTGTGATGATATTATCACCCGTGATTTCATTGCTTCCTTGCAACGCGCCTTGAAATCGCGCGGACTATATCGTGGGGCGATAACCGGCGTGATGGATAGGAACACCCGCAAATCCGTGCGCTGGTTTCAAAGAAAACATGGGCTGAACAGTGAGATTTTATCGCTGGATGGGGCGCGCCAGCTGGGCTTGATTTCTCATCGGCAAAGCCGGAAATAAACAGGGGTGCCCACCCGAGAGTCTCTGTGCGCCCCTGTTTGTCAATTTAGCGCGTTGAAATCATTCAAGCGACAGCGCCACAAAACGCGGCTCGCCCGCACGGCGCACCAGCAAGAGTAATGATTTGCGCCCTGCCTCTTTGGCAACCTCGATCGCCGCTTTCAAATCTTCGATGCTTGTCAATTTTTGCTGGCCAGCTTCGGTAATCATGTCACCTGCCCGCAAACCTTTTTCAAAGGCCTCTGTGCTTTCATCAACAGCTTGAACCACCAAGCCCTGAGCGCCATCGTCTAACCCCAACTGCGCGCGCAAATCATCGGTTAACGTGCTGAGTGTCAGCCCCAAGATATCCTTTTCAGCCGGCGCAACATCAGGTTTTTCGGCATCAACAGCCCCGCCACCTTCGGCCGTTTCACGCCGTCCAAGAACAACCTGCAAAGTCTGGGTTTTGCCATCGCGCAACACCACAAGGCGCACTTCTTTGCCCACACCCGCGTTGCCAACCTGACGCACCAACCCGCGCGTATCCTTAACCTCAACCCCGTCAAACGAAGTAATCACATCGCCCGATTTAACGCCCGCATCCGCCGCCGGCCCTTGGGGAACATCCGTCACCAGCGCGCCATATGCGTTTTGCAGCCCCATGGCCTCGGCCACGTCATCGGTGACATCCTGAATGCGCACCCCCAACCAGCCGCGGCGCGTTTCGCCAAATTCTTTTAGCTGGTCAACCACTTTGGTCACCACATTCGAGGCCATCGAAAACCCGATGCCGATGGATCCGCCCGTGGGTGACAGGATCGCGGTATTCACGCCGATCACCTGACCATCCATGTTAAACAAAGGCCCGCCGGAATTGCCGCGATTGATGGCCGCATCGGTTTGCAAATAATCATCATAAGTGCCCGACAAGGCCCGGTTGCGCGCCGAAACAATACCGGCCGAAACGGAAAAACCCTGCCCCAGCGGATTGCCCATCGCCACAACCCAGTCACCGACCCGCATGATGTCGCTATCGCCAAATTGCACAAATTCAAGCGGCTTGTCGCTCTCGACTTTCAGCAGGGCAATGTCGGTTTTGGGGTCACGGCCAATCACCGTGGCGGCCAGATCCTCGCCCGAAAAAAATTCGATCATGATCTCGTCGGCCTCGGCAATCACATG
The DNA here is from genome assembly GCA_964429175.1 of uncultured Marinosulfonomonas sp. Lineage (GTDB taxonomy): Bacteria > Pseudomonadota > Alphaproteobacteria > Rhodobacterales > Rhodobacteraceae > Profundibacter. The sequence continues at coordinate 14,150 of CAYSBD010000022.1, read as the reverse complement.
GTTATTTGTGACGATAAAACCATCCTCGGAAATCACAAACCCCGAGCCCAGCGCCTGCGATCTGCGCGGGCGGCTTTCGTTATGGCCACGATCCATGAAGTCGTTGAAAAAATCCTCAAAAGGCGAGCCTTCGGGCACAATCGGTCTGGGCCTCTGCGCGGTGGGGGCCGAAACCGTGGTTGTCGTGGTGATGTTAACCACAGCGGGGCTGATTTTTTCGGCCAGATCGGCAAAGCTTTCAGGTGCGCTGCGGGCTTGGCCTGCCACCGCTTGCAACAGTAATAACATTGTGGCCAGCGCCAACAGCCATAAGGCCTGCACCGGCGCACGGGCAAAAGAATTGGCGGGGTTCGAAATGGCTTTGGCTTTCACTTTTAAAAGCTCCTTTTTAATTTGCATCAATAACAACCGGCACATGCCAGTCGTGAACGGCTTAGACCATAGATAGGGGCAAATTAAAAAAACACAAACCCTTGAAACGAAATTCAAGAAAATGTGAGGCAGTCTTTAGCTGAAAACGCGCACCAGCCAGATTATTCCAACCCCCAACGCCACCGCAATCAGGCCAAACCGGCGCCGCGCCTCCAGCGACATTTCCTTTAGCGCCTCAAGTAGACGTTCGACAAGCGAAGGGGCCAGCGCATAGGCCAGCCCCTCGATTACCAATACCAGCCCGAGGGCCAGAAAAATGGTCTCAATCATTCCGGTGTCGACGATTTCAGGTAGCGAAAGAAATCGCTGTCAGGTGACAGAACCATGGTTGTGTTGCTGCCCTGAAGACCCTTGTGATAGGCCGCAAGCGAGCGGAAAAACTTAAAGAATTCCGGATCTTTACCAAAGGCCTCGGCAAAAATTGCGTTACGCTTGGCATCGGCTTTACCGTGGATAATGTCGGATTCACGTTGCGCAATCGATACGGTTTCAACCACAGTCCGGTCGGCAGTTGCCCGCACGCGCTGGGCCGCCTCGTTACCACGGGCGATCTCGTCGGCCGCTTCGCGTTCACGCTCGGCGCGCATCCGCTCAAAGGTGCGCACCAGGTTTTGCTCGGGCAAATCGGCGCGTTTAATACGCACGTCAATGATCGTAACACCCAGCGCCTGCGCTTTGGTGCGCGCTGCATTGCGGATCAAAGTCATCAAGCCAATCCGATCAGCAGACAGCAGCGTGTTGGACACAACCTCACCCAGAACCGCACGCAATTCAGCGTTCAGAATGGTTTCCAGGCGGCGACTGGCGGCATCAATACCACCGGCACCAACCGCACGGCGAAACTGCACCGCGTCAGTAATGCGCCAGCGCGCAAAAGCATCAACCTGAAAGCGGCGGTTATCCTTCATCGTCACCTCGAGCGGGCGGGTGTCCAGCGGCAAGATACGATTGTCATATTTAACGATTTCATGCAGCAAAGGCACCTTGAAATAAAGGCCCGGCTCTTTGATTTCCTTGGTGACCTCACCAAACCAGAGCCGCAGGGCGCGCTCACGCTCGTCTACGATATACATCGAAGAAACCGCGATGATCCCGGTGATGAACAATATCGGCAATAATAATTTGCGCATTAGTTTGACCCTCCGGGAGCTCTTCTAAGTTCGTTCAAAGGCAAGAAAGGTACCACACCCTGCCCGCCTTCGGGGGTATCCAGAATGATCTTTTCAACATCGCTGAAAACCAGCTCCATGGTTTCCAGATAAAGCCGCTTGCGGGTCACTTCGGGCGCTTTATGATATTCGGTCAAAACCGCCAGAAAACGGCTGGCCTCACCCTCGGCCTGATTGACCGTCTGGGCAGCATAACCTTTGGCACCGGAAATCAGACGCGCAGCTTCACCACGGGCCTGGGCCACAACGGTGTTGGCATAGGCATCAGCCTGCTTTTCCAGCGTATCACGGCGCTGTGCCGCGGCCTGAACTTCGCGGAACGCATCGGCCACGCTGACAGGCGGATCGGCCTTATCGAAGTTAACCCGGATAATGCGCACACCGGCATCATAACTATCCAGCGTTGCCTGAATAAGCTCCTGCAATTCGGCGGCGATTTGGCCTTTGCCGACTGTCAGAATTGGCGTCAACGGGGTGCGCGCAACAATTTCGCGCATCACAGATTCCGAAACAGCGCGGATGGTGTCACGCGGTTCGGCCAGATTAAACAGGAATTTGCGCGGATCGCTAATATTCCAGACCACCTGAAAATCAATATCGACGATATTTTCATCACCCGTCAGCATCAGACCCGCATCGGATCCGGTGCCACCAACGCCGATATCCTCGACATTCTCGTGGGTGACCGGCAGAATTTCGCGCGTGACAACCGGCCATGGAGCAAAGTTAAGGCCCTCGATCCCGGTGCTGTGATATTCGCCAAACAACAGCTCGACCGATTTCTGAGACGTATCAACCCGATAAAAAGAAGCAAAACTCCAAACCACAATCAGCGCCAGAATGCCAATGCCGATCGCGCCTTTGCCAATAGCCGGACCAACCGGGCCTTTGCCCGCACCACCTGTGCCGCCTTTGCCGCCACCCATCAGCACGCGCAGATGTTCCTGACCTTTTTTCACAAGCTCATCAAGTTCAGGGATTTGCGGCCCCTCTTGCCCGGGGCGATTACCGCCACCGCCGCCTTGTCCGGGGCGATTGCCACCCTGATTATTACCGCCACTACCGCCGCCGCTATTGCCGCCGCCCCATGGTCCGCCGTTATTTCCAGCCATTTAACTTCCTTACGTTCAGATGTTCAACTTATTTGTATGTTTCTTGCACCGTTTTCAAGCGCAAGTCTTACGAATTTGATAGTTTGTTTCGAATTATCGCGTTCGCGTTGGTGTTTTCATCGTCACCAGTTCCTCGGACATGGTTGGATGCACGGCGACGGTTCTGTCGAAGTCTTCCTTGGTGGCACCCATTTTCACCGCCACCGCCGCCAGCTGAATCATTTCGCCCGCATTATCGGCCACGATGTGACAGCCCAAAACCTTGCGCGTGGCCTGCGAGACCACCAGCTTCATCATCACCCGGTCGTCGCGTTCGGCAAAACCGGTTTGCATGGCGCGAAATACGGCGCTGTAAACCTCGATCGGCTCTTGCTCGGCCGCCGCTTCCTCGGACAAACCCACCGTGCCCAGTTCGGGTTGAGTGAAAACCGCGCTGGCTACCAGATCATGATCGGCTTTGGTCGGCTTGGCGTGAAACACCGTATCGACAAAGGCCGCCCCTTCGCGGATGGCGACCGGAGTCAGGTTAATCCGGTCGGTCACATCGCCCACGGCATAAATCGAAGGCACCGCCGTCTGGCTGTAACCATCGACAATAATTTCACCCCTGCGCCCCAGCTTTACACCGGTATTTTCAAGCCCCAACCCATCGGAATTTGGCACCCGACCCGTGGCATACATCACCGCATCATAGCTGCGATCATCGCCGGTCGAGCATTTCACAAACAGCTTGCCATCCCGTTTTTCAATCTGCGTCACATCGGTGCCGACATGCAGATCAACGCCGCCTTCGCGCATCAGATCGGCAATATGGCCACAGGCCTCGCCATCAAAGCCGCGCAAAATCTGGGCGCCGCGATAAAACTGCGTTACCTTCACGCCCAGCCCGTTTAAAATGCAGGCAAATTCACAGGCAATAAATCCGCCGCCAACGATCAGGATCGATTCGGGCAATTTATCCAGCTTGAACACATCATTTGACGTTATCGTCAGGTCCGATCCCGCAAATTCCGGCGTAAAGGGCCGACCGCCAACCGCGATCAAAATATGCTTGGCCGTGAAACGTTCGCCGCTGCTTAATTTCACCGTATGCGCATCAACCATTTCCGCCCGCGCATTGTGGATTTCAACGCCCGACTTGGCCAGATTGGTCCGGTAAATATTTTCCAGCCGCTCCAGTTCGGCATCCATTTTGGCGCGGAAATGATTCCAGTCAAAGCCGCCGATTTTGGCATCACGCCAGCCAAAAGCACGCGCATCTTTTTCAATACTGCTGTAAGTCGAGGCAAAAACCATCAGCTTTTTCGGCACGCAGCCACGAATAACACAGGTTCCGCCCATGCGGTATTCTTCGGCCAACGCCACTTTGGCACCCGCCTCGCTGGCCGCCAAACGCGCCGAGCGCACCCCGCCAGAGCCGCCGCCAATCACAAAAAGATCATAGTCAAAAGACATACTTTAGCACCCCGTTAATTCATTTATCCGTTTAGTCGTTCAGATCGGCAAACAGGTTTTCACTCTCGACAAAATCGATGTGCTCTTGCTCGACCGTGCCCGCATTTATATCACGAACCTCGACTTTTCCATCCCCGTGACCGATCACAACCACGTCACAAATATCGATAAACAAACCGTTTTCCACCACACCGGGGATCTGGTTCATCACCAGCGAAAACTGGCGCGCATTGCCGATCCGGTTCAGATGCAGATCCAGAATATAATTGCCCTCGTCCGTGACAAACGGCACATCGCCATTCAAACGCAGGGTCGAATTTTGACCCAAAACCTCCATCGAAACCAACGTCTCCTCGATCAGCGCCTTGCTGGTTTGCCAGCCAAACGGGATCACTTCAACGGGCAATGGAAATGCCCCCAGCGTTTCGACCTGTTTGGAAACATCGGCGATCACCACCATCATATCAGATGCCGTGGCCACGATTTTTTCCTGCAACAAAGCCCCGCCGCCGCCTTTGATCAAATTCAGGTTGGCGTCATATTCATCGGCCCCGTCAATCGTCACATCCAGCCATCTGGCCTCGTCCAGCGAAATCACCTCGATGCCAACCTGACGCGCCAGATCGGCGGTGCGGGTCGATGTTGGCACGCCTTTGATTTTCATGCCTTCCTCGCGCACCATTTCGCCCAGACAACGCACCAGCCAAGCGGCAGTTGATCCGGTGCCAAGCCCGACACGCATGCCATCCTCGACATAATCGGCGGCCCGTTTGGCGGCGACAAATTTGGCCCTGTCTATGGGTGATAATTCTCCGGTCATGTTTGGCGACTCCCTTATTGATCAACGCAACTATAAGCGATCATTTCAATCGCTACGAGAGCCAATTACAGCAGATTTAGCGGTTTGTTAATCGCAACAACACCAATCACACCGGATTTCAGCGCATTTAATCTGCGCTGTGTCGCATTTGGACTTGCGACATACAGCCCTTTTGCGCTCTAAAATAGGACACCACAAAGGAAACCCGCGCATGTTTGTAAGTGTCTTTGATATGTTCAAGGTCGGCATCGGGCCGTCATCATCCCACACCATGGGGCCAATGGTGGCAGCGGGGCGGTTTTTAGAACTGCTGCGCCGCTCGCCATTTCAGGCGGCCGGTTTGCGGGCCTCGTTGCACGGCTCGCTGGCCTTTACCGGCATCGGCCACGCCACGGACCGCGCCACCATTTTGGGGTTGGCCGGATTTTTGCCCGACAGTTATGACGCCGATCTGGCCGATGCGGCGCTGCTCAAAATCAAGGCCACAAAAACCGTAACGCCCGATTTATTGCCCGTGTTGAAATTCGACCCCGAGACCGATCTGATCTTTGATTACGATCACCGGCTGGATGGCCACCCCAACGGCATGATCCTGATGGCCACCGATAAACAGGGCGATGTGCTGCTGAAAGAAACCTATTTTTCTATCGGCGGCGGCTTTGTGATAACCGAGGCCGAGCAGACATCGGTGCCCACATTAGACGCCCGCGACGCCAGCCGCCCCTACCCGTTTGAAAGCGCCAAAACCATGCTTGAAATGGCATTGCAAAGCGGTAAATCCATTGCCGATCTGAAACGCACCAACGAACTGACCCAAATGGCGCGCGGCGAATTTGATGACGGGCTTGCGCGGCTCTGGCAGGTGATGAACGACTGCATTGATCGCGGGCTGGCCACCGACGGCATCCTGCCCGGAGGCCTGAATGTGCGCCGCCGCGCCCGGGCCATTCATCAGGCCTTGCTGCAAGAGCAAAAGCTGAACCTGACCGCGCCCCACACGATTAATGACTGGATCTGCACCTACGCCATGGCCGTGAATGAAGAAAACGCCGCCGGTGGCCAAGTCGTCACCGCGCCCACCAACGGTGCCGCCGGTGTGGTGCCTGCCGTGCTGCGTTATTGGCTGGATCATGTGCCGGGGGCCAGCCGGACGCGGATTGCCGATTTTCTGCTGACCGCCAGCGCGATTGGCGGTCTGATCAAACATAATGCCTCGATTTCGGGGGCCGAAGCGGGCTGTCAGGCCGAAATCGGATCCGCCGCCGCGATGGCCGCCGCCGGTTTATGCGCGGTGATGGGGGGCACACCCAAACAGGTGGAAAACGCCGCCGAGATTGCGCTGGAACATCATCTGGGCATGACCTGTGATCCGGTCAAGGGCTTGGTGCAGGTGCCCTGCATCGAGCGCAACGGGCTGGGCGCAATCAAGGCCGTCACCGCGGCCTCGCTGGCTTTGCGCGGGGATGGCGAACATTTTGTGCCGCTGGACAGCTGCATCGAAACCATGCGCCAGACCGGCGCAGATATGAGCGATCGTTACAAGGAAACTTCGCTGGGCGGGCTGGCGGTGAATATTCCAAATTGTTAGGCTGCTGCGGCTGGTGCCAATGCCTGAACCACCAAATCCAGACGGCTGCGCGGCAGGATCACCAACAATTTTTGCGCCGATACCTGCAAATCCACCGGCCCGTCCAGAACCGCGTTTGAGGTGCTGGCCAATCCATCGGCCGCCAATGTGGTCTGCGACAAAGGCCAGCGCAAACCGGTGGCCGTGACCTGACATTGGCCAAAAGCAAACAGCGAAATCCGGCTGCCCGCAGGCAAATCCAGTTGCAACGACAGCGGGGCCAGAAAACAAAGATCCTGATCGCCCACAACCACGCAGCGTTTTTGCGGATAACGCAGCAGCACATTATAAACCGCCAGTTCGTGATCCAGTCGCCCGCCGCTAAATCCGGCCGCCAAAATCAGCGGGGCGCAAATGCGTGTCAGGCATTTTTCAAAATCGGTGCTGTCTTGTTCTGAAATCCTGTGCAGGCGATCGGGCGCAATTTGTGCTAGGCTGGCCGCATCAATCGAATCAAAATCGCCAATAACCGCCTCAATAACCACCTGTGGAACATGCCCCAAATCAAGCGCCACCCTTGCACCGCCATCCGCCGCCACCAGATTCGGGGCGTGGGCCAAAACCTGATGAACCACCTCTGGCAAAATATTTGCCCCGCCAAGCAGCGTCACGGGGCGGTTTGTGTCAACAATGTGGCGGTTCATTCGAATTTGTTACCTTTTTTAGCAAACTGCCACAATTCGGCCATGAATTAATACTTAAAAATTCCATGGTTTGTCCATGAAATAGAACTATTGTCAGGCGAATGTGCAGTTACAGGACGAGAAAAAGAATAGAAAGTGAGCAGGCCAATGATTGGTTCAAGTAAAATATTAACAGTTTCCTACGGTACGTTTTCGTGCACGCTTGAAGGTTTTGATGACTCCTTTGGCACGATGAAAGCAATTGCTGAATATTTCCGCGATCTGGCCGCCGATGACCGCTATTTTGGCGCCGAGCCGGCAACACCGGATGCTGAAATGCTGGCCAAAATCGCCGGTCATGAAATCAACCGGCAGGTCGAAGCCCGCATTGAAGACGGCAGCGTAACCTTGCGTCCCAGCGGCCAAGACGCCGAATTGGCTGTTGAAAAAGCGCCCGTAACAGCGCCAACAG
>CAYSBD010000022.1:0-6340 GCA_964429175.1 uncultured Marinosulfonomonas sp. | reverse complement strand
CCGTAACAGCGCCAACAGCGCCCGCCCCTGCTCTTGCCCCCCAAGCTGTCGATATTGCCCAAAACGACGCGCCGGCTGATGCCGCAGAAATAACCGAAGAAATAACCGAAATTGCAGAACCCGAGGTAGAAGCGGCAGATGAACCCGCTGAACAGAGCCTCGAAGTTTTTGAAGAACCCACCCAAACACCTGCAACACCTGCGCCGGTAGATTCTGAAAGCGTTGCGGCCAAATTGCGCCGTATCCGTGCTGTTGTCGCCCAGAGCAAGGTGTCGGCTGCCAGCCCTGTCGCGTTTTCCGAAGACCAGCACGCAGAGGAGTTTCTGCCAGAGGTTGACCCCGAAAATGATGCGTTTGAAGATGAGGCTTATGAGGAGACCGTCGAAGATGCTTATGAGGACGAGGGTGCCATTGAGGAAACGGCTGCTGTTGCGGAGGCCGTCGCCGATGTCGATGCTCAAGAGGCAGATCTTGAACAGCCCGTCGTAGAAACCGAACCCGCCCCGGAAACCGACAGTGATGCCATGGCCAAGATCATGGACGCCGTTAACGATGATGATCTAGCGGCTGAAACCATCGCCGATCAGGATGCACAGGATGACGCCGATAGCCTTGAGGATGCCGATGACACGCTTGATGACACTGATATCGATCTGGCTAAATTTTTAGCCGTCAGCGATGCGGACGACGAAGAAGACAACCAGGAAGACGGCGAAGAGGCCGCCAATATCTTTAACAATGTGCAGGATACTCTGGGTGAAACCACGCTTTGCCCCGATGAAGAAGCCGATCTGGTTGCCGAGCTTGCCAATGTCGAGCTGGAGCAGGAAGAAGGCGATATCGCACGCGGCATAAACACCATGTTGCGCACAGAACGGGCAAGCCGTGCCTTGCATAACGAAGGCGATATTCAGACCGAGGCCTCGGTCGAGCGGCTGATGGATGAAACCGATGCCAAGCTGGATACCGACGATAGCACACGACGCCGCTCGGTTATTTCACACCTGCGCGCGGCTGTGGCAGCGACGGTTGCCGACCGCACGGAAAATCGCAAACCCGTCCAAACCCCGGAGGATGAAAACGAGGCTTACCGCATGGATTTGGCTGATGTCGTCGAGCCGGAAAAATCCGAGGATAAGCAAGAGCAGCACCCCGAGCCTGTTTCACCTTTGATTTTGGTTTCCGAACAACGCGTTGAGGCGCCAAAAGAGCTGCAAGAAAATCTTGAGGGCGCGCCAAAACCGGCCGCAAAAACCGCGCCTGTCAAAATCCGGCCGCGGCGCATTATTGTGGCACCGGCCTCTGTGCAGGATGCTGTGAAAACCGAGCGCGAGGATCAAACCCCAGCCGCCGCACCCCAATCCGAACCCCGCGGCCAAGCCGAAATTTCAAACGATGCGCTGATTGCCGATAGCACCAGCTTTGCCGATTTTGCCGCGAAAATGGGCGCGTCGGAATTGCCCGATATTCTGGAAGCCGCCGCAGCTTATAACGCATTTATCGAAGGCAAACCCAATTTCCGCCGCCCCCAGATCATGCGCCATGCCGCCAGCCTTGCCGGAAAAGAGCAATTTAACCGCGAAGCCGGTTTGCGCTCGTTCGGCCAGCTTCTGCGTCAGGGCAAAATCATCAAGGTCGAGCGCGGCCGGTTTGAAATTGCCGACACCACACGCTTCAAGCCCGCCGAACGGTTTGCCGGCGAATAAGATTATCACGCTTGAAAATAACGAACGGGGCGCCTTAAGCAGGTGCCCCGTTTGTCTGTTGCGCGTTACTTTTTATCGGTCTGGTTTATTTGGGCATCGGGGTCGGCCTGCCCCACCCCGAGAAAGACAGATTTAAACGGAAATATCCACGCAACGCCCAAAAATATGTAAACCACAAGTTCCAACACAAACCCATACCACGGCAAAACCGGCGGCCGGTCAAACAGCGACACCACAAACAGCACGAACGCGATATAAAGCGGTAAACCGATCAGCAAAATGAACAAGGACCAACGCCGGCGCGCCTTGTAAGACAGGCCCGGTTTTTTTGCAGTTTCTTTTGCAAGTTTTTGGCCTGATTTTTGGCCTGATTTATCTTTGATTTCCTGGGCCATCAGTCAGAAAACGGGTCAGTGACAAGAATGGTATCTTCGCGCTCGGGCGAGGTCGACAGCATCGCCACGGGGCAATCGATCAGCTCTTCGACGCGGCGCACATATTTGATCGCCTCGGCCGGAAGATCATTCCAGCAACGCGCCCCCACCGTGCTTTCAGACCAGCCCTTCATCGTTTCATAAACCGGCGTCACGCGCGCCTGTTGATCGGCTGCGGTCGGCAGATAATCCAGTCGCTTGCCGTCCAATTCATAGGCCACGCAGATTTTCAGCTCTTTCAGCCCGTCCAGCACATCCAGTTTGGTAAATGCAATGCCGTTAACGCCCGAAATCGCACAGGTCTGGCGCACCAAAACCGCATCGAACCAGCCGCAACGCCGCAAGCGCCCCGTCACCGTGCCTTTTTCACGGCCCACCGTGGCCAGATGTTCGCCCACCGCGTCATCCAATTCGCAGGCAAACGGGCCTTCGCCAACGCGGGTGGTGTAGGCCTTGACGATACCCAACACAAAATCAATCGCACCCGGGCCAAGCCCGACGCCCGACGCCGCCATCCCCGCCGTGGTGGTCGAGGATGTCACAAACGGATAAGTGCCGAAATCCACATCCAGCAACGAACCTTGCGCGCCTTCAAATAAAATCCGTTTGCCGGCCTTGCGGGCTTCGTTCATCACCTTCCAGACCGGCGCGGCGTAGGGCAGAACCTCGGGCGCGATTTCCAGCAGCGATTTTTTCAGCGCCACAGCATCAACCGGCGCAAGCCCCAGACCTTTGCGCAGCGCGTTGTGATGCGTCAGCAGCCGTTGAATGCGCAAATCCAGCGTGGCCTCGTCGCCCAGATCGGCAACGCGGATCACACGGCGGCCAACTTTATCTTCATAGCACGGACCAATGCCGCGCCCCGTTGTGCCGATTTTGGCGATCGAATTCTGGCTTTCGCGGGCGCGATCCAGCTCGCCGTGAATCGGCAGAATCAGCGGTGTATTTTCAGCGATAATTAGGTTCTCGGTGCTGATTTCAACACCCTGCCCGATCAATTTTGCCTTTTCCGCCACAAAAGCCCACGGATCCAGCACCACTCCATTTCCGATCACCGCCAGCTTGCCCTTGCGCAGCAAACCCGACGGCAGCACCGATAATTTGTAGACTTTTCCGTCGATTACCAAAGTATGGCCCGCGTTATGGCCGCCTTGAAAACGGGCAATCACATCGGCGCGTTCGGATAACCAGTCAACGATTTTGCCTTTACCTTCGTCGCCCCACTGCGCGCCCACAACTACAACATTAGCCATTTAAAGAATCCCCGACATGATTGTTAAAACCCGTGCCCTTGTAGCCGCACCGACGCCCGCAATGAAACCTAAAATCGGTCTAAATGATAATTCCGGCGCTTTATTTGCGCCATTTGCCCCGATCCGGGCAAAAATATCGGCGACAAGGGGCTTGCGGGCAGGGCATTCAGCGCCTAGATAAGCGAAATCAAAACAAATGGACCATGCCCATGGAAAACGTCATCCTTGTCATCCACCTGCTTTTGGCCCTTGGCCTGATTGGCGTTGTATTATTGCAGCGCTCCGAGGGCGGTGGTCTGGGTATGGGCGGCGGCGGTGGCGGCGGTGCCATGACGGGGCGCTCGGCGGCATCGGCGCTTAGCAAACTGACGTGGATATTGGCGGTGGCGTTTATTATAACCTCGATCACCATGACGGTAATTGCGGCGCAAAATTCTGCCGGAACAAGCGTGCTGGACCGGTTGGGCACAGCACCACGGGCTGTGGAAACCGCGCCCACGACGGGCGATTTGCTGCCACCGGTCCTGGGTGATGGAAGCATAACACCGCCCGCGGCTGACTAGCCCTGCTACCACACTTGCGGGTTTGCGGTTTCTTGCTAACATCATGTTGTAGCATATTGCCAAATCCTTGCGAATCCACTATAGATCAAACCCCGTGATGATACGGTTTTTTGAACTGTATTTTGCTGCTGATTACACTTAAACTCACGGGGGCGTCTGGCCATATGGCACGGTTTATTTTCATTACGGGTGGTGTTGTTTCCTCATTGGGCAAGGGGCTGTCTTCGGCCGCTTTGGGTGCGCTTTTACAGGCCCGCGGCTATTCGGTGCGGCTGCGCAAACTGGACCCCTATTTAAATGTTGACCCCGGCACCATGTCACCGTTTGAACATGGCGAGGTGTTTGTCACCGATGACGGGGCTGAAACCGATCTGGACCTTGGCCATTATGAACGTTTCACCGGCGTTTCGGCCCGCAACACCGATTCTGTATCTTCGGGCCGGATTTATTCCAACGTGCTGGAAAAGGAACGCCGCGGCGATTATCTGGGCAAAACCATTCAGGTGATCCCGCATGTGACCAACGAAATCAAAGACTTCATTTCAATCGGCGAAGACGAGGTCGATTTTATGCTGTGTGAAATCGGCGGCACGGTTGGCGATATCGAGGCGCTGCCATTCTTTGAAGCAATCCGGCAGTTTTCCCAAGACAAACCGCGCGGCCAGTGTGTTTTCATGCACCTGACCCTGATCCCCTATCTGGCTGCGGCGGGCGAACTGAAAACCAAACCAACCCAGCACAGCGTCAAGGAATTACGCTCGATCGGCATTGCGCCCGATGTGCTGGTCTGCCGGTCCGAGCATCCGATCCCCGACACGGAACGCGCCAAAATCGGCCTGTTTTGCAACGTGCGCACCGAAAATGTGATCGCGGCTTATGATCTGAAATCGATCTACGAGTCCCCGATCGCCTATCACCGCGAAGGGCTGGACACGGCCGTGCTGAACGCCTTTGGCATCACCGACGCCCCTGCCCCCGAAATGGCGATTTGGGATGATGTTGCCGACCGGACATTCAACGCCGAGGGCGAAGTGAAAATTGCCATCGTCGGCAAATACACCCAGCTGGGCGATGCCTATAAATCCATCGCCGAGGCCCTGACCCACGGCGGTATGGCCAACCGGACCAAGGTTAAGATTGAATGGGTAGAGGCCGATATTTTTGATACCGAAGACCCGTCGCCGCGCCTGCAAGGTTTTCACGCCATTCTTGTGCCCGGAGGTTTTGGCGAGCGCGGGTCCGAGGGCAAAATCAAGGCCGCCGAATTTGCCCGCACCCATAAAGTGCCCTATCTGGGTATTTGTCTGGGCATGCAAATGGCCGTGATCGAGGCGGCGCGCAATCTGGCCGGAATTGCCGATGCCGGGTCTGAAGAATTTGACCACGAAACCGATAGCCGCCGTTTTACCCCCGTGGTTTATCACCTGAAGGAATGGGTGCAGGACAGCCACACCGTAGCGCGCAAAGTCAGTGATGACAAAGGCGGCACCATGCGGCTGGGCGCGTATACGGCCAAATTGGCCGAGGGATCAAAAGTCGCCGAAATTTATGGCAGCAGTTTGATCGAGGAGCGCCACCGCCACCGCTATGAGGTCGACATAAAATACCGCGCCCAGCTTGAGGCAACGGGTTTGAAATTTTCCGGCATGTCGCCCGATGGCCGTCTGCCCGAAATCATTGAATGGCCGGATCATCCGTGGTTTATCGGCGTGCAGTTTCACCCCGAATTAAAATCAAAACCGTTCGATCCGCATCCGCTGTTTGCCAGCTTTATCAAGGCGGCGATCGAAACATCGCGACTGGTTTAGCGGCTGAATATGCCAAAAGGATATCAGGAAGGATATAACTAATGTTTGCAGATTTTCTAAACCGTCTAACGGTGCCCAAACCTGAACAGCTTGCCGATGACGACGCCCGCCTTGCGCTGGGTGCTTTGCTGGTGCGGGTGGCCAAATCGGATGATCAATATGACGATCTAGAAGCTACGCGGATCGAGCAAATTTTGGGCAAGCGTTACGGTATCAATTCCGCCGAGGCCGGCCTACTTCGCGGCCAATGCGAGGCGCTTGAGTCTGAGGCCCCCGACACGGTGCGTTTCACCCGTGCTATCAAGGATGCTGTGCCCTATGAGGGTCGCATCGGCGTGGTTGAGGATCTCTGGGCGGTGGTATTGGCCGACGGGGTGCGCGATGCGGATGAAAATTCATTGCTGCGGCTGATGGCAAATTTGCTGGGGGTGAATGATATCGAGAGCGCCACTGCGCGCCAAAAAGTGCAGGCCGGGCTTTGATTTCGCGCACAACATATTGCCCCAAATAGGATTCATGGCAAAAACAGGCCCCGCGCGATTGGCAGTCTGGATAAAATCCTGACCCAGCTGATTA
>CAYSBD010000021.1:0-24885 GCA_964429175.1 uncultured Marinosulfonomonas sp. | reverse complement strand
GACCGGTGTTCGAACAAAGCGGATGACCGGAATTACGGGTAAGAGGAGCTGCGACTAAACTCTGATCCCTGCGACAACGCCATCCACAACCATCATGCACAAGCTTATTCTGTTGGCCAATTTACTGATAAAGAAAAATCGTAAATGGGCTCAAACGAATTCTTGATTGAAGCTAATATTATTCATCATCGCAGAACTTAGGCGTTGGAACATGGGCAAAAAATTGCGGCAAAACCTAGTAACGAGTATAACCTTGAGAACGGCGCCCAAGACGGGCTGGGCTAGATCAGCTCTAAAAAGCTTTTGCAATTATGGCGCGGGAATTTCAAACTTGCACAATCTGCGCCAATCCTGAATGATCGCCAAATGCGCACACCTGAATTTCAAGCCTACATTGCCCCCGCCCGCCTGTATCCAGAAATCTGGCGGCTGATCCTCGGGGTGTTGTTGATCCTGTTTGTCTATTTCGGCTTTGTCGGTTTGGTGTTTTGGGCCGGATTTGCCTATGCCACACCGTTCAAATTTCTAAGCTGGGCCAACGCGGTGCTGACAGTGCAGGGCGCGGTGCCGACGCTGATCATGCTGTTCACCTTTGTTGGCATGGCTTTGGGGCCGATCATCGCGGCGCCGGCCTGTCACATGCGCGGGCCAGGCAGTTTATTCGGGCCGCTGTCCATCACAATGCGCGGGTTTTTCACGGCTATCATTGTGGTGCTGCTGGTCTATGCTATCACCGCTGCTGCTTCGGTATATTTCATGCCGCCGCTGGCCAATCTGGCACTGAACCAATGGCTGATGTATCTGCCCTACGCCGTGGCGCTGATCCTGATTCAAAGCAGCGCCGAAGAGCTGCTATTTCGCGGTTATTTACAACAACAGCTGGCCGCGCGTTTTAATTCGCGCATCATCTGGATGGTGATCCCCTCGGCGCTATTTGCCGCGCTGCACTGGGATGGTGCAATGGGAAATACGGCTTGGTTGGTGATCGGAGTTACCTTTATCTTTGCCCTGATGGCTGCGGATCTAACCGAAAAAACCGGCAGCCTCGGGGCGGCGATTGGCCTGCATTTTGCCAATAACGTCTTTGCCATTTTGATAATTTCGGTGCAGGATACCATCACGGGATTGGCCCTGTTTGTCACCCCGTTTGATAAAACCGATACATCTGCCATCACGCTTGCGCTGGGCCTAAACCTGATTGCGCTGTTTGTCGTCTGGCGGATTTTGCGCAATCTTCTGCAGCGCTGATTGCAATTTGGCCAAACGCGGATTATCTGGTTAGATAACCAAAACGCTTTAAGGTGCATTTACCGATGAACTGGATCAACAATTACGTCCGCCCGACCATCAATTCACTGTTTTCACGCCGTGAAACGCCCGATAATCTTTGGGTTAAATGCCCCGAATGCAACACCATGCTGTTTCACCGCGAACTGGCGGATAACATGAATGTTTGTGGCGAATGCAACCACCACATGCGCCAATCCCCGCGCGAACGGTTCGCGCAATTGTTTGACGGCGGCATTTACACCGAAATCAAAGTGCCCAGTGTGGTGCCGGATCCGCTGGCCTTCAAGGACCAGAAAAAATACCCTGAACGCATGAAAATCGCCCAGAAAAAAACTGGTGAAAAAGACGCGGTTTTAGTAGTTGAGGGCGAAATCGGCCGCACGCCGGTTGTCGCGGCCGCACAGGATTTTTCGTTTATGGGCGGCTCAATGGGTATATATGTCGGCAACGCGATTGTGGCCGGCGCCCAGCGCGCGGTGAAACTGAAACGCCCCTTTATCCTATTTTCCGCCGCCGGTGGCGCACGCATGCAAGAAGGCATTTTATCGCTGATGCAAATGCCCCGCACCACCATCGCGGTGCAAATGCTAAAAGAGGCCAAGCTGCCTTACATCGTTGTGCTGACCCACCCGACAACCGGCGGCGTGACCGCATCTTATGCCATGTTGGGTGATGTGCAAATCGCCGAACCTAACGCGCTGATCGGCTTTGCCGGCGGTCGCGTGATTGAACAAACCATCGGTGAAAAACTGCCCGAAGGCTTTCAACGCTCGGAATATCTGCTGGATCACGGCATGTTAGATCGTGTGACCCACCGCAAAGATATTCGCGGCGAGCTGATTACGATTGTGCGCATATTGATGGGAATGAGCCCGCCGGTGATGGGCGATTTACCTGCACCCGAACAGATAAAAGAACCGCTGCTTGAAAAACCGACAAAAAAATCCGGCGCAAAAGAAGCGAAAAAATGAACACACAAACCTCTGACGCCATCCTTGAGCGGATGATGTCGCTACACCCTAAAATCATCGACCTGACGCTTGATCGGGTTTGGGCCTTGCTGGCGGCACTTGATCACCCCGAACGCAAACTGCCGCCGGTGGTTCACATCGCGGGCACCAACGGCAAAGGCTCGACGCTGGCGATGATCCGCGCGGGGCTGGAGGGCGGCGGCAAAGACGTGCACGCCTACACCTCGCCCCATCTGGCCCGATTTCACGAGCGTATTTTACTGGCCGGCAAACTGATTTCCGAGCCCGCCCTGAGCGATCTGCTGGATCGTTGTTATCAGGCCAATAACGGCAAAACGATCACCTATTTCGAGATCACCACTATCGCCGGAATTCTGGCTTTTGCCGAAAATCCGGCAGATTACACCTTGCTCGAAGTCGGGCTTGGCGGGCGGCTGGATGCAACCAACGTGGTCGACAAACCGGCGCTGACAGTGATCACGCCGGTCTCGCTTGATCACACCCAGTTTCTGGGCAACACCGTGGCTAAAATCGCGGCTGAAAAGGCCGGGATTATCAAACGCTCGGTGCCTTGCATCGTTGGGCCGCAAACCGATGAAGCGCTTGAGGTTATCGAGACAACCGCGCAAAAACTGGGCGCGCCGTTGTTGGTTTTCGGGCAGCATTGGCATGTGTCCGAAGAACGCGACCGGCTGATTTATCAAGACGAAACCGGCCTGCTTGATCTGCCTTTGCCAAATCTGATCGGCACCCATCAAATCCAGAACGCAGGCATTGCCATTGCCGCGCTACGCCACTTGGGCTTTGACGATGCAACTTGCGAGGCCGCGGTTACGACTGCGCAATGGCCCGCCCGCCTGCAACATTTGAAAACCGGGCCGTTGGTCGATGCTGCCGGCACGGCCGAACTGTGGCTGGATGGCGGCCATAATCCGGCTGCCGCGCATGCCTTGGCCGAGGCCTTGACCCGTTTGTCAAAGCGCCCGCTGCATCTGATTTGCGGCATGTTAAACACCAAAGACATCACCGGATACATGCGCCCTTTGGCCCAATGCGCCCAGTCATTGCACGCGGTTGATATTCCGAACGAGCCAAACACCTTGCCCGCCAGCCAAACGGCAAAAGCGGCCTTGGAGGTGGGAATAAACGCTAAAACCGCAGAAAATACCGAGGCCGCTATTGGCCAGATTACAAAGGATAATCCCGATGCGCGCATTCTGATTTGTGGCTCGCTTTATCTGGCTGGCGTGGTTTTGCGCGAAAATAGTTAGCAGCCGGCCATGAAGCGCCGATGCGTTGATTCAGCGCTTTGCCAATCGGGGTTTGCACGCTACAGTTGGCGCATTGAAATAAAAACAGGCAGGTGGTGCGGTGCGTAAATTATTTTTGGTGGTTGGCCTGGTTACAAGTATAATTTCTGGTCCTTCCGTGGCCAATGAGTTGGCAGTCGGCAGCTCTTTGTGGCCCGCAGATCGCCCGGAAAAGCAGATAAATTCCTTGCTTGTTGCAACTTCGGAACGCCCTTTGGCGCGACCAAAAGGGGGAAATCTGGTGGAAATTCAGATCTCGACTTCAAATCCGGGTTTTACGCAATGGGTCAAAGGTTTTCGCCACCGCGCCCTTTCCAAAGGCATCACGGCACGCATATTTGACCGCGCCTTTCGCAACGTGAAATATGATCCCTCCATCATCAAAAAAGACCGCAACCAGTCGGAATTTACCAAACAAATCTGGGATTATCTGGATAGCGCTGTCTCGCCTACGCGGGTGAAAAACGGGCTGGCTGCATTGCACAAACATAAACGCACGCTTGCCAAAATCGAGTCGCGCTACGGTGTTGAAAAAGAAGTCGTCGTCGCGATTTGGGGCTTGGAAAGCGCTTATGGTGCGCGGCGTGGCGACATTGATGTTATCGCGGCATTGGCGACTTTGTCCTTTGACGGGCGGCGCGGGAAATTCTTTGAACAACAGCTGATGGGGGCGCTAAAAATCCTGCAATCCGGTGATGTAACCCCGCGCAAAATGAAAGGGTCTTGGGCCGGTGCGATGGGCCATACCCAGTTTATTCCGACCAGTTATCTGGCCTACGCGCAGGATTTTGACGGCGATGGAAAACGCGATATCTGGTCGGATGATCCAACCGATGCGCTGGCCTCGGCTGCCGCGTATCTGGCCAAAGCCGGCTGGCGCAAAGGTCAGCCCTGGGGTGTCGAAGTGGTGCTGCCACGCGGGTTCAATTATGGGCTGGCCAGCCGTAAAAATATGAAAAACCCCTCTGAATGGGCTGCGATGGGCATTAGGGACGCCAGCGGTGGCAAGGTGCCAAACCATGGCAAAGCCTCGATTTTATTGCCCGCCGGATCGGCCGGTGCCGCGTTTATGATTTTCAATAATTTTGCGGTGATCGAACGTTACAACAGGGCCGATGCCTATGTTATCGGGGTCGGGCATTTGTCTGACCGGTTGGCCGGTGGGCCTAAAATACAGGCCAGCTGGCCGCGTGGTTATGCGCCGTTATCTTTTAAGCAAAAAAAGGAAATGCAGCGGCGCTTGAAGCGCAAAGGCTTTGATCTGGAAAAGATCGACGGCATTATCGGACCCAACACAATAAACGCAATCCGCGCCTTTCAGTTGTCGGTGAAAGCCGCGCCCGATGGCTATCCTTCGCAAGAATTATTGAAGCTGTTAAAGCGGCGCTAAGGTGGTTTAGTCGGGCCGCAGTTTTATCATCAGATAAATGTTATTGGCCGAAAAATGTGCCGCTGTGCGGGTTTTTTCATTCAGGCGCTGGTTTAGACGGTAGCGTTTTCGTTTACTCATTACCGTGGCAATCGCGCGTTGCAAAAACCAGCGGGTTTTACGTTTCTTAAGCGCCAATTCGCTATCAATGCGCGTTATTCCATGGCCCAGAACATTAAAAAATCCCTGTTCCAGATCAATCGAAGGGGCAACGGACGCGGTGATATTTTCCTCAAAAACCGTTGCAATCGACAATTTTGCAAGTGCTGTGCGATAAGTGCCAATACGATG
This sequence comes from uncultured Marinosulfonomonas sp., assembly GCA_964429175.1. Lineage (GTDB taxonomy): Bacteria > Pseudomonadota > Alphaproteobacteria > Rhodobacterales > Rhodobacteraceae > Profundibacter. The sequence goes on along the minus strand of CAYSBD010000021.1, from coordinate 19,594 downwards.
GCCGCCGCCAACCGTCGAGCCGATTTTCCGGGGTTTGTAGCTTTCCGAACGAAAACAATCCGAAACAATTATTTCACCGTCTTTATCCAGATATTTTGCCGCCTTGCCCAGCGCAGTTTCTACCATAATATACTGAAAACTTTCAGAAAACAGGCATAGATCAAATTTCTTATCCGTTTTCAAATCCTCGAACATACATTCATGCACCGAAGCCTTTGGCGCATTGACGCGGCAACGCCCGGCCAAAAAGGCACTGGGCACAACGATGTCAACCTCATGGCCCAATTCCAGCAATTTACGCGCCGTTTCGCCAGCGCCGCCGCCAATATCAAGGATGCGTAATTTGCCTTTTGGCAGCAATTCAAACAGCTTGTCGGTATAGGCATCCTGTGCGGCGCGCAGATTTCCCGCCGTTACTTCCAGCCCGTCCCATACCCCGTAATGCAGGTTTTCAGCACCGGTCAGCCAGTTGATAAAAGACAGGCCAACATCAAGGCCGATTGCGCGAGTATCCAGTTTTTCTCTCATAAAAGAGGGATTAGCGAAAAATTGCGGATATTAAAAGGTCTATTTGATATCCGCTACGCGAACCGAGCAAACAAAACCCATTTATATCAAGCCTCTGAATTGCTTGAAAACCGCCGTATAAACCTGGCGCTTGAACGGCACGATCCGGCCCAGCAATTCATCCGCATCCATCCACATCCAGCGCGAAAATTCAGGTTTTTCCAACGCGATATTCACCTGATCATCGCAGCCCTGAAACCGCATCAAAAACCATTTCTGCTTTTGCCCCCGATAGCGGCCTTTCCACAGCTTATGCAGCAATTCAGGCGGCAGATCATAGGTGATCCAATCTTTGGTCTCGGCCTCGATTTTTACCAGATCCGGCAAAACTCCGGTTTCCTCGGCCAATTCGCGCAACGCCGCTGCACGCGGATTTTCGCCTTTATCAATGCCACCCTGAGGCATCTGCCAAGCATCACTAATGCTGTCAAACCGCTGACCTGCAAAAATCTGACCCGTCGCATTCACCAGCACAATGCCAGCGTTGGCCCGATAAGGCAGCTGTGAAATTTTTTCTGGTGTCATGCTCTCAAAAAGGGCCGGCTTACTGGCCAGCCCCGATCCCTTTACTTAACACTTTTCAACACTGACAGCCCGCGAAGTAAATCAATCGCAAAAGCCAGCTGTGAATCTTCCTCGCGCAGTTTAGCCGATTGCTCGGTAGCAACGCGCTCTTCTTCAATCTGACGGCGCTCGTCTTCGGAATAGCTGTCATTGCTGATGCTATCGGGCAAGTCAGCCTCAAACCGGGCCGTCGGGCGTTTGGTTTCATTCTCTTCGTCCGTCGGTTCAGCACGCTTGAATTCCACAATAATATCAGGCGTAACCCCAAGCCCCTGAATCGAGCGCCCAGACGGTGAATAATAACGCGCCGTGGTCAAACGCATGGCGCCCTCACCCTTGACCGGCATGATGGTTTGCACCGATCCTTTGCCAAAACTTTGGGTGCCAACCACAACCGCACGGCGGTGATCCTTAAGCGCCGCCGCCACAATTTCCGAGGCCGAAGCCGAGCCGCCATTAATCAGCACCACAATCGGTTTGCCCTCGATCATATCGCCGGATGTCGCGTGAAAGCGTTCACCATCTCCGGGGTTTCGGCCACGGGTTGAAACGATTTCGCCAGTCTCTAAAAACGCATCCGAAACCCGGATCGCCTGATTTAGCAAACCACCCGGGTTGTTGCGCAGATCAAGCACAAAACCCTTCACTTCGTCCAAACCGCCCAGCTCCTCGATCGATTCTTTCAAACCGGATTTCAGGTTTTTATAGGTTTGATCATTAAAAGTGGTGATCCGGGCAACCACAATCTGGCCTTCGGTGCGCACCCGCACAGCCGTCAGTTTGATCGTGTCGCGAATGATCGAAATTTCCAGCGGATCGTCTTCGCCGTCGCGCATAATTGTGATGATAATTTCCGATCCAACCGGACCGCGCATCATCTCGACAGCTTCATTCAAGGTTAGGCCCAGCAGGCTTTCTCCGTCAACATGGGTGATAAAATCGCCAGCCATAACACCGGCAGCATCGGCCGGAGTGCCATCAATCGGCGAAACCACTTTGACGAAGCCCTCTTCCTGGGTGACTTCGATACCAAGGCCACCAAATTCGCCACGGGTCTGCACCCGCATATCGTCAAAATCTTTGGGCGGCAAAAAGCTCGAGTGGGGGTCAAGCGATGCCATCATCCCCCGGATCGCGGCCTCGATCAAATCGGCCGGATCAACTTCGGTAACATATTGCGAACGGATGCGTTCAAACACATCGCCAAATAAATCAAGCTGATGGTAAACCGATTCGTTATTGGCCTTTTCCTGCGCAATCAGCGGGCCTGCAATATACGTGCTGGCAACTATGCCTGCAAAAGTTCCGCCCAACGCGGCCATAACGAATTTCTTCATAGTATCCATTCCTTATCAATTCGATTGCAGCACAAACCATTTTTGCGGATCCACAGGGTCTTTACCACTTCTTAACTCAATATAGAGCGTTTCTGTCTGCGTAACACCACTGACTTCACCGGAAAGTGATAAAAAATCAGCATTCTCAGGCGCATCCCCGCCCATCAGGCCCACAGGGGCGCCAACAGACAGGACCTCGCCGATTTCTCCGTATACACGGTTTAGGCCGGCAAGCACCAACAAATAACCGCTCGAAGGCTCCAGTATCATCACATTTCCGTAGTTCAGCAACGGGCCGCGATAACGAATTGTCGCAGGCCACGGCGCGGTGACAATGGCGTGGGGGCGGGTGGCGATCAGCAAACCGGGGCGGCGCAGGCCGGTCGCGTCGGCTTCGTTAAAGCCGCGCAACAGGGTGCCATTGACCGGCAAAGGCAAAAGACCCTTGGCGGTTTCAAAATCCGGGAGATCAATTTGCTGCTCAATATCTTCAGAAATTTCGGCCAAACCACTGGCAAAACCTTCCAATGTTTCACTGCTTTCCAACAAAATCGCGGTTTTCACAGGGTCTTCGCTAAAACGCATCGGCAATTCGACACGCTCTGAAACCGCTTGCGACAAATGCGTGCGGGCCTGCTGCACCTCGCTTAAACCGCCGCGCAAAACATCGGCCGAGCTTTGCTGCAAAGAGCGCAACAAGGCAACCTCCTCTAATTGCGCGCGCAAATTGGCCGCACGCGATTGCAGCGCCGGCGTGACCTCGGACAAAATCATGCCGGAACGCGCCGTGCCGATCGGTCCCGACGGATGCAGCAACAACAGCGGCGAAGATGTGGCCTGCATGCTTTGCAACACCCCCAAAAGGCGCGAAACTTCTTCGCTTTTGGTTTCGAATTCCAGCTGCATCGATTGTTCACGAATGGCCGCGCGGCGCATGCCTTGGCGCATTGCAACCAGACCGGATTCATAGGCTTTTATCGTCCGGGTCAGGGCCGCAACACGATCACTGGCATGATGGGCAGCGCGCAAGGAAAGGCTGGCCGCATTCAGCTGCGCGGCCGCGCTTTTGGCCAAATGTGCGGGGTTGGATTCGGCCCAGACAGAGGGCGCGGCCAAGCCGAATACCAAAACGATGCCGTGGATTAATTTCATTTATCAATCAGACTGTTGCCGGTCATCTCGCCGGGTTTTGGCAAGTTCATCAAGTCCAGCAAACTTGGCGCAAGATCTGACAGGCGCCCCTGATGCAGGCTTGCTCCATCCGGCCCGCCGACCAGAATTACCGGCACCAAATTGGTGGTGTGCGCCGTGTGCGCGCCGCCGGTTTTCGGGTCAATCATGGTTTCGCAATTGCCGTGATCGGCTGTGACAATCATCGCGCCGCCCGCCTTTTGCAGCGCCCCCAAAACGCGGCCAAGACCTTGGTCAACCGCCTCGCAAGCCTTGATCGCGGCGGGGATGCTGCCGGTGTGGCCGACCATATCGGGGTTGGCATAATTGGTCACAATCAGATCATAACCCTGCGCGATGGCGGCCACAAAATGGTCGGTAACTTCGCCCGCCGACATTTCAGGCTGCAAATCATAGGTCGCAACCTTGGGGCTTTGGGCCATGTAACGCTCTTCGCCGGTTTCGGGGGCTTCTTTGCCGCCGTTCAAAAAAAATGTGACGTGTGGATATTTTTCGGTTTCGGCCAGACGGAACTGGCGCAAGCCCTGCTTGGCTACCCATTCGCCCAGCGTATTAACCAGTTTTCGTTTTGGAAAAACTGTGCTCATGTAAGCGCTGTGGGCGTCGGAATATTGAACCATTCCCAAACGCGCGGCCAGCTCGGGGCGGGTGCCTGTTTCGAAGTCGTTAAAATCGGGTTGGCCGATGGCGGCCAGAATTTCGCGCGCACGATCCGCACGAAAATTTAGACAAAACAGCCCGTCGCCATCCCGCACACCGCTGTGCTCGGCGATCACCGTGGGCTTGATAAATTCGTCCGTTTCACCGCGTTCGTAAGATTGAAAAACCGCGTTCTGGGCCGTATCTGCCGCCAACCCTTTGGCGTTGATTATCGCCTCATAAGCCAGCTGCACCCGTTCCCAGCGATTATCGCGATCCATTGCGTAATAACGGCCAATAACAGTGGCAATTTGCACCCCGTCAGGCAGGCGGGTCAACAAATCGGCCATGAAACCGCCCGCTGATTCCGGCGCAACATCGCGCCCGTCGGTCATGGCGTGGATCAGCACCGGAATGCCTGCATCCATCAGAATTCTGGTCACCGCGATAATATGGCTGATATGCCCATGCACCCCGCCATCCGACACCAGAGCCAACAAATGCGCCGTGCCGCCGCTGGTCTTTAGCGTTGTTATAAAGCCTTGCAAAACATCATTTTCGGCCAGTGATCCATCCTCGATCGCCAAGTCAATCATACCCAGATCCATCGGCACCACACGGCCCGCGCCAATGTTTGTATGACCAACTTCGGAATTGCCCATCTGCCCTGTCGGCAGGCCCACATCGGGGCCGTGGGTAATCAGCTGCGAGGACGGACAATCACGCAAGATACGATCAAAGTTCGGGGTGTTGGCCAGCGCAGGCGCGTTGGAGGCGTCGGCCGCGCGTATGCCCCAGCCATCAAGGATGCATAAAACAACGGGTTTTGGCGTAATCATTGGTTGCTCCTTTAATGGTTAAGGTAGATTTACGGCCTGACACGCAGAAGAACAACCGTTTACAGTCAAGAACTTGTCCCGCTTACGTTTGGTGTAATCCTGTAAGCACTATTTTTCTATGTGAACTACGCCCTTTACATATCGCAATCTGGAAAATCCAGACCACCCCTCATAGCTTCTTTTACAAATCTCTGCCGGGAAATGGATGCCTGAAAGGCTTTCCTGATGCCATCTATTGCGTCGATCCGCGCCTGGTCTTTCTGCATCAGCACCGGTTTAAAACTACAACTCTTGTCGCGCGGTATCTCAATCGGCAGTGCACCATCGACCGGATATTAAAATCCTTCATTTACCCGTCCTTTGGTTGGGCGGACTCTACATCATTTTGGAGGGGGTTCAGGTCAATTGAAACATTCGAAAATCAGGTGAGAGACTGGACACGACCCAAGCAGATCTCGTTACGGTTGCTCCCTTCCGGGCCTGGCCGAGTTGGCGAGGCGCTCGCCCGCGCCAGCCTCTCAGAAGTGTATTTAGGGGCTCTACATGAGTCTTGCAAGCGGTGAATCCAACCAGCCTCTATTGTCAGGGGCTATTAATTCGCTTTCACAATTAAAGCTATTCTGAATTAATTTTTCCAAAACCAGAAGGGCACCACGTCAGGAAATGCTGGATTTTTACGGGGTAAATTCCTGTGTTTTACTTGGCGATATCCACTTGGTGCTCTGCCTGACTTTGCGCAAACCATGGTGCTTCCCAAGCGGAATTACCAAATATTCTTGCTAGCGAAAGCTCTCGTGCTATGTTAAAATATTTGCAAGACATCCTATAAAATATTTTGGGAAATTAAATGATAGAGATCACGAAAACCTGCCTTTCAGGTGTCCTTTTGATCACTCCACGCCGCTTTGGCGATCACCGTGGTTTTTTTTCAGAAACATGGAACCAGCAGCGGCTGCGTGATAATGGCGTGGATATAGGTTTTGTTCAGGACAACCATTCGTTCTCTCGCGAGCAAGGCACTGTGCGCGGATTGCATTTTCAGTCCCCCCCCCATGCTCAGGACAAGTTGGTGCGATGTGGTCGTGGCCGTCTGTTCGATGTGGCGGTAGATATTCGCAAAGGATCGCCAACCTATGGCCAGTGGTATGGCGCTGAACTCAGCTTTGAAAATGGCAAGCAACTGCTGGTTCCAAAGGGTTTTCTGCACGGGTTTTGCACATTGGAGCCGGATACGGAAATTGTCTATAAATGTTCGGATATCTATGCGCCCGATTGTGATGGTGCTGTGCGGTTTGATGATCCGGATATTGGCATTGATTGGCAAATAGATGCGGCAAATGCGGTGCTTTCGGATAAAGACACAGCAGCGCCGTTACTGCGTGATTTCGAAACCCCCTTTGTTTTTGAAGGATAAACCATGAAAATTCTTGTCACAGGTGGGGCCGGGTTTATTGGCTCTGCCGTGGTCCGCCATGCGATTGCCAAAGGTCACAGCATTATTAACCTTGATGCGTTAACCTATGCTGCTTGTCTTGATAATGTCGCCAGCGTTTCCGGCAGCCCCGATTACAGCTTTGAGCATGTGGATATTTGTAACCGGGCCGCGCTTGATGCGGTGTTTTCCACGCATAATCCCGACGCGGTGATGCATCTTGCCGCCGAAAGCCATGTGGACCGCTCGATCGATGGTCCGGGTGCTTTTATCGAAACCAACATCACCGGCACCTATAATATGCTTGAGGCCGCACGCAGCTTTTGGATCGCTCAGGGTCGCCCCGAAAGTTTCCGTTTCCATCACATTTCTACCGACGAGGTCTATGGCTCGCTCGGGCCAACCGGAATGTTCACCGAAGAAACACCCTACGCGCCAAATTCGCCCTATTCCGCCAGCAAGGCGGCCAGTGATCATCTGGTGCGGGCCTGGTTTGAAACCTATAATCTGCCGGTGGTGATGACCAATTGTTCCAACAATTACGGCCCGTTCCATTTCCCTGAAAAACTGGTGCCGGTGATTATTCTGAATGCATTGGCCGGAAAACCTCTGCCGATCTATGGCAAGGGCGAAAATATCCGCGACTGGCTTTATGTCGAGGATCACGCCGATGCGCTTTTGAGCGTGCTTGAAAACGGTGTGCTTGGCCGCAGTTATAATATTGGCGGCGAAAACGAGGCTACCAATATCGAGATTGTAAAAATGATCTGCGCCATTCTTGATGTCAAACGACCGGGCGCGACGCCTTACGCCGAGCAAATCACATTTGTGGCGGATCGTCCGGGGCATGATTTGCGTTACGCAATCGATCCAAGCCGCATCAGGGACGAGCTGGGCTGGCGGCCTTCGGTGACGCTTGAACAAGGCCTAGAGAAAACCGTTGCTTGGTATTTGGCAAATGAAAGCTGGTGGCAGGCCTTGCAAAACCGCGCGGGCGTTGGTGATCGGCTGGGAAAAACCGCATGAGGCAGTCAAAAATCCTTGTGTTTGGCCAGACTGGTCAAGTCGCGACAGAGCTGGCTTTGCAAGCCGAGGTTACCAGCTTGTCGCGTGCCGACGCTGATTTATCCGATCCTCAGGTTTGCGCTGCGATTGTGTCCGCCACCGATGCCGATGTGATTATCAATGCCGCCGCATATACTGCCGTTGATAAGGCCGAAGGCGACGAAAAACTGGCCACGATTATCAATGGCCACACCCCCACAGCCATGGCCCGTGCTGCGGCTGCGCGTGGCCTGCCTTTCATTCACATTTCTACCGATTATGTTTTTGACGGCACCGGCACGACGGCAATTTTGCCCGATACCCTCCCGGACCCGATAAATGCCTATGGCCGTAGCAAACTGTCGGGCGAGAATGGTATTCGCGCGGCCAATGGCCCGCATCTGATTCTGCGCACGTCTTGGGTGTTTTCCGCCCATGGCAATAATTTTGTCAAAACCATGCTGCGCCTTTCAGAAAGCCGCGATGCGCTTACGGTTGTCGGTGACCAGATTGGGGGACCAACGGCCGCTGCCGATATTGCCGCCACTTGCCTGAAACTGGCGGCCGGTTTTTATGCCGGAAAGGCCAAAACCGGCACCTACCATTATGCCGGCAACCCTGATGTAAGCTGGGCCGGTTTTGCGCGTGAAATATTTTTGCAAGCAGGCCGGGCTGTGCGTGTCACCGATATTCCCACCTTGGATTTTCCGACACCCGCTAAGCGCCCCGGTAATTCACGTATGGATTGCACCAGCTTAGAATTGGATTTTAACATTTCGCGCCCTGATTGGCAAAAAAGCTTAAATGACGTATTAAAAAATTTGGAGATTTTATAAATGATTAATCGCAAAGGTATTATTCTTGCCGGAGGATCTGGCACCCGGCTTTATCCGATCACTATCGGAATTTCAAAACAGCTTTTGCCGATCTATGACAAGCCAATGATTTATTACCCGATTTCCATACTGATGTTGACGGGAATTCGTGAAATTGCCATCATCACGACCCCGGATGATCAGGCGCAATTCCAGCGCATGCTGGGCGATGGTAGCCAATGGGGTGTATCGTTTACCTATATTATTCAACCTTCGCCTGACGGTCTGGCTCAGGCATTTATCCTCGCCGAAGATTTTCTGGATGGCGCCCCCTCGGCACTGGTTTTGGGCGATAATATTTTTTACGGCCATGCCCTGCGTGAACTTTTAGCCGATGCCAATGACAATATAGATGGCGGCACGGTATTTGGTTATCATGTGGTTGATCCCGAGCGCTACGGCGTGGTGGATTTTGATCAGGATGGCAAAGCTATTGCCATTATCGAAAAACCCGAAATACCGCCCTCGGACTACGCAGTGACCGGGCTTTATTTTCTCGATGCCAGCGCCCCCGCGCGTGCCAAACAGGTCAAACCTTCAGAGCGCGGCGAGCTCGAGATTACCACCTTGCTTGAAATGTATCTGCATGAAGGCAAGCTCTCGGTGAAAACCATGGGGCGGGGCTATGCCTGGCTTGATACGGGTACGCACAGCAGTCTTTTGGATGCAGGAAATTTTGTGCGCACTTTGGAAAAACGCCAAGGGATGCAGACCGGAAGCCCTGATGAAATCGCTTATATTCAGGGTTGGACCAGCCGCGAGCAACTGGCAGAGCGTGCTGAAATGTTTTGCAAAAATCATTACGGGAAAATGCTGGAGCAACTGCTTAAAAATTAAAACTTTGGTAAATGCGGTTGCTTTCGGGGCTCTCTGGGCAAACCAATATTATTAACCAGTAAGCTTGAACAAACCGGTTGTATTTGGGGCCAGTTGAGGTCGATGTTTTAGCCAAAATTGAAACGCCGCAGGAAATGCAAAAGCTACAAGATGCTGGGCTGATCTCATAAAAAAGGGCACCTGATAAGATGCCCTTTTTACCGTTACTTTCGCAAGATCAATCCGCCCAGCTTACCCCGGTCAAATCGTTGGCTTGGGTTGGCGCATTCTCCCACAGCCCTTGAATTTTCGCATTTGCTACACCGGTTTTAGCCAGCTGGAACAAAAACCCGTTAACATAATCATCGGCGATCATTCTTTGTGCCTGACCTAAAATATCGGCGCGGGTGGCCGTGTCTGTTGTTACGTTCAGTTTCTGCATCAGAGCCTGAAATTCCGGGTTGTCATACTGAAAGTAATAATCAGGACGCGCATAGATATTAATATCGGCAGGCTCGGTGTGGCTGACAATTGTCAAATCAAAATCCTTGCCTCTGAACACCTGTTCAAGCCATTGCGCCCATTCCAGATTGGTGATTTCAACCGTGATGCCAACCGCGCGCAATTGTGAGGCAACGATTTCACCACCGCGCCGCGCGTATGTTGGCGGAGGCAGCATCAGGCGTAGCGATAAATCGGATTGACCCGCCTCGGCCAAAAGTTTTTTGGACAGTTCGGGATCAAAATTCGATTGCGCGGTCAGATCAACATAAGCCGGATGATGCGGCGCAAAATGTGTGCCGATGGGCGTGCCGTAACCGTGCATCGCGCCGTCGATAATATCTGTGCGGTTAATCGCGTGCGAAATTGCCTTGCGCACTCTAATATCCGCCAACGCGCCGGCCTTGTTGTTCATCGCAAGGATGGTTTCGCCTTCGGTTGTGCCGACAATCACGCTAAACTTCGGGTTTGCGCTAAATTGAGACAGGGCTTCAGGTGCCGGAAAATTTGGAAACGCGTCAACATCGCCGGCCATCATTGCCGCAAAGGCCGCGTTAGGGTCTGATATGAACTTGAACGTGGCCGAGGCAAGCGCCGGTGCATCACCCCAATAAGCATCATTTCGAACGATTTTCACGTTATCGCCCTGCACCCATCTGCTGAAAACAAACGGGCCTGTGCCGACCGGATGGGTGGCTGCATTCGCAATGCTTTCTTCGCCCACAATCACCGCATCACCCCACGCCATGTTAAACGGAAAATTGCCGACAGGCTCTGAAAGGGTGACGGTTACGGTTGTTTCATCTGTCGCAGTTACGCTTTCAATTCCTTCAAATAACGCCTTTTGCGCATTGGTCGAATCCTCGGCCCGGGCGCGGTTCAGGGAAAACACCACATCATCCGCATTCATGTCGGTCCCGTCATGAAATTTAACGCCGGCGTGCAGATGGAACGTATAAGTTAGCCCGTCCTCGGACACATCCCAGCTTTTAGCCAACGCCGGATTGATCGATCCATCCGGCCCAAAGCGGGTTAAACCCTCGAAAATATTGGCATAAACCACTTCGTCAATCGCCGCAGCCGCACCGCTGGTTGGATCAAGATTAGGGGGCTCAAGCACCATTCCTATGGTGATCGTATCCTGTGCAGCCAATGCCGTGCCCGCCGTAAGCGCGAATGCGGCGGCCGTCATTTTCAAGTGGTGAAACATTATATTCTCCTGATGATAATCCGTGGTAGTTTAGTCAGATAATAGAAAACCTGCCAAAATCAAGGCCTGAATCGCCCGGATTTATGGGCGAGTGTTTTGTTTAGGCTTACGTTACTTTATAGTCTTGCTGCCTGAATCCCTTAGATCAGCGAACCCAGCAGCCGTTTCCTGTGATTGCGCGTTTCAGGCCAAATCGCTAGAGGCAATAAACGCGAAAAATCTACCACCAGACCAAAGCCCGAACCAGTCCTCATGATGGCACCCGATCTCGACTAGCCGGTAAAAACTTTTGCGGTCAATCAGTGCCTCCAGATTTGCTCGGATCAAAATATACGGCGAAGGCTCGCCCGTTTCAACATCGCGCACCATGCGAATCGGATGGTCGGGGCCAGCCGTGGCAAAATCACCAACGCTGGTTTCAAACGTCAATGATTGCGCCCGCGCCACGCCGGAAACTTCAAAATCAATCGCAACGAACGGTGCATCATCGACCGTGATGCCCACTTTTTCTACCGGAGTGACCAGAAAATAATCATCCCCGTCGCGGCGCAAAATAGTTGAAAACAGCCGCACCATTTCAGGGCGCCCAATCGGTGTGCCCAGATAAAACCAGGTGCCATCGCGCGCGATGCGAATATCCAGATCCCCGCAAAAATCGGGATTCCACAAATGCACCGGTAAGTGCGTGGGCGGAATCGCGCCTTTTGACGCTTTTTTGGCGGCAGACATCAGGTTTTCCACCCCGATCTTCACAATCTTTTCATCATTCATCGCTTTTGCCATTTGTAACCCGTGCAATTTAGCAGTTAAATGCGACTATAACCGCGTTTCAGGAGGATTGTCATGGATAAAGCTGAAGATCTGATTGCCGATATCGAAGCCCTCGGGGCAAAGCTGGCCCAAGCCAAAGCCACGATCAAGCAGCGTTTTATTGGCCAAAGCCGTGTTGTGGATTTGACGCTTGGTGCCTTGCTTTGTGGCGGTCACGGGCTGCTGATCGGGCTGCCGGGCCTTGGCAAAACCCGATTGGTTGATGCGCTTTCAACCGTGATGGGGCTGGATGGTGCGCGCATTCAGTTCACGCCTGATCTGATGCCGGCCGATATTTTAGGCTCGGAGGTTCTGGATGACGGCAAGGATGGTAAACGTGCGTTTCGCTTTATCGAGGGGCCGATTTTTTGCCAACTTTTACTGGCCGATGAAATCAACCGCGCCTCGCCGCGCACTCAATCGGCGCTGTTGCAGGCGATGCAGGAAAAGCAGGTTTCGATTGCGGGTAAAGAACGTGATCTGGGGCATCCGTTTCATGTTTTGGCCACGCAAAATCCGATTGAACAAGAGGGCACTTATCCGCTCCCCGAGGCCCAGCTGGACCGGTTTTTGGTGCAGATTGATGTGGGTTATCCGGATCGCGAAACGGAAAAAGAAATCATTTTAGCCACCACGGGTATTGCCGAATCCGAGGTCACGCAGGTTTTCACAGCCGCAGAATTGCTGGCGGCCCAAACCCTGCTGCGCCGGATGCCGGTCGGGGATTCGGTTCTGGATCAAATCCTTGATCTGGTGCGCAGCTGTCGCCCCCAAGACGAAATGGCCACCGATGCGGTGCACGAAAATGTGGCTTGGGGTCCGGGTCCACGCGCGGCTCAGGCCTTGATGTTGATGGTGCGCGCGGCTGCATTGCTGGACGGGCGCCTTGTGCCGACAACCGATGACGTGGCCGACATGGCCCGCCCGGTTTTGATGCACCGGATGGCGTTGTCATTTGCCGCCAAGGCGCGCGGCGAAACGCTGGGCGGGCTGATTGATTCTGTCGTGTCCAAATCAATGAAAAGCAAGGCCGCCGCGTGACAACCCCCGCCGCCCTCAGACGTAAATCGGCCGAGCTTGCCGGTGCCTTGCCGCCGCTTCTGGCCGACGCACAGCGTCTTTCGGCGATGGTTTTGCTGGGCGAACACGGGCGGCGGCATTCGGGGATGGGCGATGAATTCTGGCAATACCGCGTGGCTGTGGATGGCGACGAGGCGCGCCAGATTGATTGGCGGCGCTCGGCCAGATCGGATCTGCATTTCATCCGCCAAAAAGAATGGCAGGCAGCGCAATCGGTGTTGCTTTGGGTCGATGCTTCGGCTGCGATGCGTTTTGCATCAACCAAGAATTTAAGCACCAAAGCGGCGCGGGCGCAGATTTTGGCGATGGCGGTTTGTATTTTATTGGTGCGTGGCGGCGAACGTGTCGGGCTGATAAACAGCGCCAATCCGCCGCGCACGGGCCAAGCGCAATTGTTACGGCTGGCGCAGCAATTGTCCGCTGCACCCCAGCTTACCGATTTTGGCCGCGCCGACAGCCACGGCATCCGGCCCAACACCCGCGCTGTTTTTATCTCGGATTTTATGGGTGATTTCGGGGCCGTGCAAAAGGCGCTGACCGATGCGGCCGATCGGGGCATCAAAGGCGCGTTGTTGCAAATTCTGGACCCCCAAGAAGAGACATTTCCATTTGACGGGCGCACTATTTTTGAAAGCATGTCCGGCAGTTTGCGCCATGAAACCCTGAAAGCGGGCGATTTGCGCGACCGGTATTTACAGCGGCTTGCAAAACGAAAATCGGCCTTGGCAGATTTGGCGCACACAACCGGTTGGCACTATTCTTGCCACCACACAGACGCCGCGCCGCGCGTTGCCTTAACGTGGCTTTACCACGCATTAGAGCGCCGCCACTGATGTTTTCACTTGGCCCCATAGGTTTCACGGCACCGTGGTTGTTGGCGGGTTTGATCGCGCTGCCCATCCTGTGGTTTTTGCTGCGCGCGGTGCCGCCTGCACCGATCAAACGGCGCTTTCCGGGGGTAGCTTTGCTGTTGGGTTTAACCGATGATCAAGTCCATGCCGACAAAACCCCGTGGTGGTTATTGCTGTTGCGAATGTTGGCTTTGGCGGCTGTGATTGTCGGGTTTTCCGGGCCGGTTTTAAACCCGAAAGAGACCGCGACGGGCAGCGCTGCCTTGCTGATTGTGGCGGATGGAACTTGGGCCGATGCGCGTGATTGGTCCAAACGTCAGGACCGGATTTCAGGGCTTCTGACCGAGGCATCGCGCAACGGTCGCGTGGTTTCGGTGGCGGTTTTAACCGATTTACCAGTTGGAGCGCCGCAGTTTTTATCGGCGGATGTTTGGCAAAGCCGAATTGAAACCTTGCAGCCAAACGCGTGGTTTCCCGATGCGGATGCTTTGAGTGAATGGGCTGCAAGTTTTGATGAAAACGGCTTTGACACCTATTGGCTGTCTGACGGTTTGGCGCGTGAAAGTCGGGCCGGCCTGTTGGCCAAATTTGAAACGAAAGGCACTGTCACGGTTATGCAAAACCCCCGCGCCGTGCTGGGGTTAAAACCTGTAACGGTCAAGGACGGAGCCTTGCAAATAACGGTTTTGCGAAATATTGCAGACATGGATTCAACGGTCACGATCTTGGCGATTGGGCTGGATCCTGCGGGCACCGAGCGTGAATTGGCGCGAATTGAGGCGGCGTTTAAATCAGGCGAAATGCAGGCCGAAATTGCCCTGAGCCTGCCGCCTGAATTGCGCAACCGGATTTCGAGATTTGTTATTCAGAGCACCCATTCAGCGGGCGCTGTCACATTGGCCGATGATGGTTTACGCCGCCGCGAGGTGGCACTAATTGCCCCCCATGACGCGCGCGAGGGCCTGCAACTATTGGCACCGCTGCATTTTTTGAAACAGGCGCTGGAGCCAACAGCGGATGTAATCAAAGGCGGCCTGGAAGACGTGCTGCCCGCCAACCCAGATGTGATCGTGCTGGCCGATGTGGCCAAGCTGACGGTGGGTCAAACCGAGGGCCTGATCGCGTGGGTTGAAAGCGGTGGTTTGCTGCTGCGGTTTGCCGGCATGCGCATGGCCGCGAGTGATCTTAGCCGCGGTGTAAAAGACCCTCTGATGCCGGTTCGTTTGCGCAGCGGCGGGCGCACGGTGGGTGGCGCGCTTAGTTGGGGTGCGCCAAAATCCTTGCGTGAATTTGATCAGGCATCGCCGTTTTTCGGGCTAAAAATTCCGGCCGATGTCGTCGTCACATCGCAGGTCGTGGCCCAGCCTGATCCTGAATTGGCGAACCGCGTGATTGCATCTTTGGCCGATGGAACACCGCTGGTCACGCGCAAGCAAATGGGGGCGGGCCAAGTGGTGCTGTTTCACGTTACGGCCAATGCGCAGTGGTCCAGTTTGCCATTATCGGGCCTGTTTGTGCAAATGCTGGAACGCCTCGCGGTGACGTCGCGTCAGAGCGTTTTAACGGATGAAGAATTGCAGGGCAGCACTTGGGTTCCGATGCGTTTTCTGAATGCGTTCGGGCAGTTGTCCGATGCCGCCGCGGTGGCAGGAATTGCTGGCGAAAAATTGGTGGCCAGCGTGGTAAATGCGCAAATGCCCCCGGGAATTTACGAAAGCAACGCGCGGCGTGTAGCGGTGAATGTGCTGGGCGCTGATGCCGATCTGTCAGTGGCGACATGGCCCGCGCGGATCAATATTGAAGGCCTGATCACAGCACGCGAAACCTTGTTGAAGGGCGCGTTTTTAGTGACGGCGCTCGCGTTGCTGATGCTGGATATTATTGCCTCGCTTTGGTTGTCGGGGCGCCTTAGGGGGCCGCGCGGCACGGGGTTCTCGGCCGTTTTGGCGCTGGGACTGATCGCGTTTTCCAGCCCTTCGCAAGCACAGGATGGGGCCGATGATTTTGCCATAAATGCCACCGCCGAGCTGGTTCTGGCCCATGTTATCACGGGCGATTCCCGTGTTGATGAAATGGCGCATGCTGGCCTGATGGGCTTGTCCGATGTCCTGTTCCGGCGCAGCACAATCGAGCCTGCCAATCCGGTTTCGGTTAATATTGCAACCGACGAATTATCATTTTTTCCTTTTCTTTACTGGCCGATTGTTGCCAGCCAGCCGCTGCCTTCAAGAGAAACTTACGCTAAATTAAACCGTTATCTGCGTGGTGGCGGCATGATCATGTTTGACACGCGCGACGGCGATATTGCCGGATTTGGCACCGGCACCACACCCGAGTCGCGCAAATTGCAAAAGCTGGCGCTGGGCCTGGATATTCCGGCACTGGAGCCTGTGCCAAAAGACCACGTTCTGACCCGCAGTTTTTATCTGCTACAAGATTTCCCCGGTCGCCATCAGGGCCGCGCCGTTTGGGTCGAGGCCGCACCGGTTGATGCCGAGCGCGCCGAGGGCATGCCGTTTCGCAATCTCAATGACGGTGTAACGCCGGTGATTATTGGCGGCAATGATTGGGCAGCGGCGTGGGCTGTGGATGCGCAGGGCAATCATATGGCACAGGTCGGGCGCGGTTATTCCGGCGTTCGTCAACGTGAAATGGCTTACCGGTTTGGGGTTAATCTGATCATGCATGTGCTGACGGGAAATTACAAATCCGATCAGGTGCATGTGCCCGCTTTGCTGGAACGGTTGGGGCAATGATGGGCGGATCAATCCTGTTTTCCCCGATTATCGCGTGGCCGGTTTTGGCCGTTTTGGCGCTGCTCGTTTTTGGCTTTGTGGCGTTTGCAATCTGGCGCGGTTTGGCGGGCTGGGCTTTGCGCGGTTTGGCGGCGTTTGTGCTGCTGGGGGCGCTGGCCAATCCGGCGTTTCAACAAGAGGATCGCGAGGTTTTAAGCGACATTGTGCTGCTGGTGATTGATGAAAGTGCCAGCCAGAAAATCAGTGACCGCGAGGCGCAAAGCCTGCGTGCCATCGAGAACCTGACCCGCCAGATTGCCGCGCGTAAAAACACCGAATTGCGCATTTCCAAAGTGGCCGATTCTGAAAATAATAGCGGCAGTTTACTGATGGGCGCGGTTGCGCAGGCGCTGGCTGACATCCCCAGATCTCGCCTTGCCGGTGTGGTGCTGTTGACGGACGGGCAAGTGCATGACGTTGATCTGGCCCCGTCAATTTCAGCGCCGGTCCACATATTTTTAACGGGTCACAAAACCGATTGGGACCGCCGCCTGACGGTTAAAAACGCGCCTGCATTTGCCATTCTGGACGAAGAAATCAATCTGACCCTGCGCATTGATGACGAAGGCATGGTTCCTGTGCGCGAGGGCTTGCGCACCGAGCTGCAAATTTCCATCGACGGTGCCCCGGCCCGCAGTTACGATGTGCCGATTGGCAAGGATCTCGATTTGCCGATCACCCTGACCCACGGCGGCATGAATGTGATTCAGTTCATTTTGCCCGACGCCCAAGGCGAGCTGACCAATCGAAATAATACGGTGGTGATCCAGATCAACGGGGTGCGCGACCGGCTGCGCGTGCTGCTGGTTTCCGGCGAGCCGCATCCGGGAGGGCGCACTTGGCGTAATTTGCTGAAATCCGACAGCGCGGTTGATCTGGTGCATTTCACCATTTTGCGCCCGCCCGAAAAACAGGACGGGGTGCCGGTTTCCGAACTTTCGCTGATTGCTTTTCCGGTGCGTGAATTGTTTGTTGAAAAAATTGACAGTTTTGATTTGATTATTTTTGACCGCTACAAACGACGCGGAATTTTGCCCGGTATTTATCTGGACAGCGTGCGCGATTATGTGGAAAATGGCGGCGCTTTGATGGTGTCGGCGGGGCCTGATTTTGCTTCGGCCGACAGTATTTATCATTCTGCGCTGGCCGATATTTTGCCCGTCACACCCACGGCGCGGGTTTTGGAGCAGGGCTTTAAACCGCTAATTTCCGAAATTGGCCAGCGCCATCCGGTGACCGAAGGTCTGGAACATTTTGCACCTAAACATGACGGCGAAATTCCGCGATGGGGTCGCTGGATGCGCCAGATCGAGGTGGAAAAACTGTCGGGCCACACCGTCATGACGGGGATTGATGCGCGCCCGTTGCTGGTGCTGGATCGTGTCGGCGAGGGGCGTGTGGCATTGCTTGCCTCGGATCAATCGTGGCTTTGGGATCGCGGTTTTGAAGGGGGCGGACCGCAGTTGGAATTGCTGCGTCGTTTGGCACATTGGATGATGCAGGAACCGGATCTTGAGGAGGAGGCGTTATTGGCGCAGGCCCAAGGCCAGAGCATGACGATTATTCGGCGCACATTGGCGCAGACCGTGGAGGATGTCCAAATCACCGCGCCCGATGCAAGCGTAATTTCGGTACCGTTAAAACAGGTTTCGCCCGGCCGTCACGAGGCCGTATTCGAGGCACCTGAAATGGGTCTTTACCGGTTGAGTGATGGTGACAAGGAAGCCGTGATTGCGCTTGGCCCATCTGCGCCGCGCGAGTTTGAGCAGGCCATTGCAACCGGTGAAAAATTGCGCCCTGTGGTTGATCAGATGCGTGGCGGGGTATTTGCAATCGAGGACGAAATTCCAGTCGTTCGCAACGTGCGCGCGGGTCGTGCTGCGGCGGGGCAAGGCTGGCTGGGCATCACGCCGCGGCAGGCTTATTTAACGACGGATGTGACGATCACGCCGCTTTTGCCTGCCTGGCTGACCTTGCTGTTGGCGGCGTTTCTGACGATCGGGGCGTGGTTGCGCGAGGGGCGCAGATAAGCAGATAATCTGGCGGCTTTAAAATAACCGGAAATCAGCCACATTCTTGCCGCATGCAGTGATTATCCACTGAAAAACAGTGGAGAAAACATGCGTCTTATATTGAAAACAGTGATCTTTCTAGTAGGGTTTAGCACGGCCGGATTTGCCGAAACGTCCAGCGGGCTTCGCACGTTGATAACCGGCGATGACAGTCGTGGCTGGGAGGCCGTGGGCCGTTTGGATATTGCCGGCAAAAACATGTGCACAGGCGCGATGATTGCCCCCGATCTGGTTTTAACGGCTGCGCATTGTCTGTTTGACAAGGTCACTGGCGAACAACTGGACGCAACAAAGATCAAGTTTATGGCCGGTTGGCGCGGTGGCCGTGCGACGGCTTATGCAAATGTGAAACGCGCCGTTGTTCACCCCGATTACCGGTTTTCAGCCAAAGCTGGCGATATTCAGGTGCGCGATGATATTGCGGTTTTGCAACTGACACGCCCGATTCAAAAAACCTCGATCACGCCATTTGAAACCGGAGATCATCCGCGTAAAGGGGCTGATGTTGGCATCGTTTCCTATGCCCATGACCGGTCCGGATCGCCATCATTAGAAGAGAGCTGCCGTGTTATAGCGCGCCAGTCCGGCACGTTGATTTTGTCTTGTGATGTTGATTTCGGATCATCCGGTGCGCCGGTTTTTTCGATGGATGGCGGGCAGGCGCGTATCGTATCGGTGGTTTCGGCCATGGCGGATGTGAACGGACGCAAGGTTTCGCTTGGGACATCGCTGCAAAAGCCGCTGTCGATGATATTGGCGGAATTAAAGGCGACAGAAGGGCCGTTCTATAAACCAACCCCTGTAAGCCGGCGCTTGGTGAGCCAGAAGATTTTAGACAGAACCGGTGCGAAATTTGTGCGCCCCTAAGGCTGGTTTGAAGCTGCGATTCATCATGCCGCACTAAAATGTATAATTAGCCATGCGCGGGTTTTTAACGGCATTCACATCGGCATAAATCCGGTTCTTTTCTT
>CAYSBD010000020.1:0-25527 GCA_964429175.1 uncultured Marinosulfonomonas sp. | reverse complement strand
TGATCTGTTCCTGGTCCAGACCCAGCGCATAAAGCAGGGTGGTCACAGGCAGTTTGCGGCGCCGGTCAATGCGGCAAAAAACGATGTCTTTGGCGTCAAATTCAAAATCCAGCCACGAGCCGCGATATGGAATAATCCGGCAGGTAAACAGCAGCTTGCCCGAGCTGTGGGTTTTGCCTTTGTCGTGGTCAAAAAATACACCCGGCGAGCGGTGCATCTGCGAAACAATCACCCGCTCGGTGCCGTTAACCACGAAGGTGCCGTTTGGTGTCATCAAAGGCATATCGCCCATAAACACGTCTTGTTCTTTGATATCCTTGACCGATTTCGCGCCGGTATCTTCGTCAATATCAAACACGATCAAACGCAGGGTTACCTTTAGCGGGGCCGCGTAGGTCATGTCGCGCTGCTGACATTCCTCGACATCGTATTTCGGCTTTTCCAGATCGTATTTGACGAATTCCAGAATGGCGGTTTCGTTGAAATCCTTGATCGGGAAAACCGACTGGAACACACCGTTGATGCCTTCGCCGTCCAGCGGAGCCAGCTGATCGCCGGATTTCAGAAACAATTCATAAGATGATTTCTGAACCTGAATCAGGTTCGGCATCTCTAGAACTTCACGGGTTTTACCGTAATATTTACGCAGCCGCTTTTGGCCAAGATAAGATTGCGCCATTGTCTTTGTCGCCTTTCAATTTGTTCGCCGGCGCATAGCTGTCGGGGCCACAGCAATGCGTCGCACACGCGAACCGGATCACGGTCTATTCTCGCAAAGACCTCCCATCGGCCCGCTCTCGTACCGTGAACCAGGTCTTGGAAAAAACTTTTGCGCAAAGCTCTTGCCAAGACAGGTTCGGCTGAACCCGATTCACATCGGATTCAGCCAGATTTTATTAAATCAAACAGGCAATATGCCCGCCCGACTTACTTGATTTCGACTTCAGCGCCAGCTGCTTCCAGCTTGGCTTTGACTTCGTCTGCTTCAGCTTGGTCAACGCCTTCTTTGACTTTGCCGCCAGCAGTCTCAACCAGAGTTTTCGCTTCTTTCAGGCCCAGGCCTGTAATTGCGCGAACTTCTTTGATTACGCCAATTTTGGACGCACCAGGAGACATAATCAGAACGTCAAATTCTGTTTGTGCGTTGCCACCAGCGTCGCCACCCTCAGCCGCAGCCATCATGACAGCGCCACCGGCAGCTGGCTCGATGCCATACTCGTCTTTCAGGATAGTTTTCAGCTCTTGTGCTTCAAGAAGGGTCAGACCCACAATCTCTTCAGCCATTTTCTTCAGATCAGCCATTTTACTGTCTCTTTCGTTTTAATTTGTGTTCCAACGTGATGGGGTATCCATACGCCGGTCATTTCAATTGCTTTATGCAGCCTTGTCTTCAATCGTCGACAAGATACCAGCGATGTTGCTTGCAGGCGCGCCAATGGCACCGGCGATGTTGGCAGCAGGCGCACCAATGCAACCCGCGATAGAAGCAATAAGCTCCTCGCGCGAAGGCATAGCTGCGACGGCCTTAACACCGGCGACGTCAAGTGCGTTCTCACCCATTGCACCGCCAAGGATCACGTATTTATCGTTTTCCTTGGAGAAGCCCTGAGAAACCTTGGCAGCGGCCACAGGATCCTCGGAATAGGTCAGAACAGTCATACCCGTCAGGTATTCACCAATGCTTTCGCAAGGTTTTCCATCAAGGGCAATTTTGGCGAGCTTGTTTTTGGCAACACGCACATGGCCACCGGCGTCACGCATTTGCGCGCGCAGATTTTGCATATCCGCAACTGTAAGACCCGCGTAATGGGCAACCACTACAACGCCAGAGCTTTCAAAGATTTCGCCGAGTTCAGCGACTACGGCTTCTTTTTGTGCTCTATCCACAGTTTTACTCCAATTATGGAAGGCTCACACCCTCCGGCTCAGTTTGTGCCCTGTTTGCACAGGGCGTTCGGGTCCAATTTCAGGGTCCCGAGGCCAAAATTACCCGAGGAAATCCCCGCATAAATATGTCTCGTTTCCCATCTCGGGAAGGAATTATCAGGTGTTGACCCAACCCTCCGTCTCGGACAGAACAGCACCGTTTGGCGCTGCTACCTGACAGGCGAAACCGCCTGCCAAATTTCGTAAACGCCGGGCAGAACCCGGGCGTTATCTAGTTACCCGTGCCGTTGGCAACATCAACAGTCACACCCGGACCCATGGTCGAGCTAAGCACGATTTTTTTCATATACGTGCCTTTCAAACCGCTTGGCTTTAGCTTGGCAACCGTTTCGATAAAGGTGCGAATGTTCTCGACCAGCTTGGCTTCGTCAAACGACACCTTGCCAACACCGGCATGAATCACGCCTTCTTTTTCAACCTTGAACTGCACCTGACCACCTTTGGCGGCGGCAACAGCAGCGGCAACATCCATCGTCACCGTGCCAACCTTGGGGTTTGGCATCAGGTTACGCGGACCCAAAACCTTACCCAGACGCCCAACAACCGGCATCATGTCAGGGGTCGCAATACAGCGATCAAACTCGATCTTGCCGCCTTGCACGATTTCCATCAGATCCTCGGCACCAACGATATCGGCACCGGCTTTGATGGCTTCCTCGGCTTTGGCATCGCGGGCAAATACAGCTACACGAACGCTTTTGCCCGTGCCGTTTGGCAGGTCAACAACACCGCGCACCATTTGGTCGGCATGGCGCGGATCTACACCCAAATTCAGGGCAATATCGATGGTTTCATCAAATTTTGCAGTCGCACTCGACTTGATCAGGGCAACAGCTTCTTCAACTGTCAGATCTGATTTACCGGCAAATGCCTCACGGGCAGCAGCGGTTCTTTTTCCTAGCTTGGCCATGATTATTTTACCTCGATACCCATGGAGCGCGCTGTCCCCATGATGATTTTTGCAGCTGCATCCATGTCATTGGCGTTCAGGCCGCCCATTTTTGCCTCGGCGATTTCCATGATTTGCGCCATGCTTACAGTGCCGACAACTTCACGGCCCGGATTGGTCGCGCCAGATTTCAGCTTGGCGGCCTTGCGCAGATAATAAGACGCAGGTGGCGTCTTGATGTCCATCGTAAAGGATTTGTCCTGATAATAGGTAATCACAGTCGGGCAAGGCGCGCCCGGTTCCAGATCCTGGGTTTTCGCGTTGAACGACTTACAAAATTCCATAATATTAATGCCGCGCTGACCAAGCGCCGGACCCACGGGGGGGGACGGGTTTGCTTGACCTGCAGGCACTTGCAACTTCATCGTGCCAACCAGTTTTTTAGCCATTAGGCCTCTCCTACTTTTTTCAACATTTCCACTGACGCGTCAGCAGAGGTTAGGGTTGCGTGGTGCGGATCGTCAGGCGCGCCCAACTCCCCTCCCACAATCGCCGTGCCTCACTTGAAAACACGGCGCTCTTACACTCAGGCGTCTTTGGTTACCTGCGTAAATTCCAGCTCGACCGGGGTGGCCCGGCCAAAAATCGAAACCGTCACTTTTAGGCGGCTATTTTCCTGATCGACTTCCTCGACCATGCCATCAAAGCCCTCGAACGGACCATCCGAAACCGAAACTTTTTCGCCAATTTCGAAAAAGATCAGGGTGCGCGGTGATTCGGAGGTTTCCTCAACACGGTTCAGCAATGCGTTCACTTCGGCATCGCGCATCGGCATCGGGCGCCCTTGCGGACCTAAAAATCCGGTGACGCGGTTGATCGAATTGATCAGGTGATAACCCTTGTCGGACATTTCCATGCGCACCAGAATATAACCGGGCATAAAACGGCGCTCGGCCGTTACTTTTTTACCGCGACGCACTTCGATTATTTCTTCGGTCGGCACCAGAACCTCTTCGATCTGATCCTGCAATCCGGCCTCCTCGGCAGCAACCTTTACCTGCTCGGCAATCTTTTTTTCATAATTTGAAAGAACGCTTACAGAATACCACCGCTTTGCCATCTCGCTATTGCCCCTTATTAGACCGTGTTGCCTGCCACGCCGAAGCGCGAAAAATTCAAATATTCCAGACGGTTACCCGCCCGCGTTCTAAACAAAAAACAGCGCGCAAACCGAATCGCTGCACGCATGCCTAATGTGATATCGCCCGCATTACATCTGAAAACGAATGGTTTCAAGTGCATAAGGCGGATCTGCCTTAAGCAAACACCCCTAAAAGGGCCTGTAATCCAGACCGGATCCCCAGATCAACCAGCGAAAAGAAAATCGCCGTCAGGGTCGCCAAAATGAAAACCATGATTGTGGTCTGCAACACTTCGCGGCGTGTCGGCCAAACGACCTTGGAGATCTCCGAGCGGACCTGCTGGATGAACTGGATGGGATTTGTACGTGCCATGAAAGCGCCTGTGTTTGCTAAGATCGTTTGCAGATACGCGCTGGCGCAGATAATTTCAACCCCGCTTGCGCGTAACTGTCAGATTTTCGCGCCAACCCTCACAACATCCCCGGAACCACCTGATCGGGCGGCCGGTGACCATCGGCGAAAGTCTTGATATTGACGATAACTTTTTCGCCCATTTCAATGCGCCCCTCGACCGTGGCCGAACCCATATGCGGCAGCAAAACCACATTTTTCAGCGCCCGCAAACGTGGATTGATTTCGGTGCCCCGCTCAAACACATCCAGCCCCGCACCCGCAATATCACCGGCCCGCAACATCCGCGTTAACGCATTTTCATCAATCACTTCGCCGCGCGAGGTATTCACAATCACTGCGCTTTTCTTCATCAGCTTCAAACGTCGCGCATTTAGCAAATGAAACGTCGAGGGCGTGTGCGGGCAGTTGATCGAAATAATATCCATCCGCGCCACCATCTGATCCAGACTTTCCCAATAGGTTGCCTCCAGAGCCTGCTCAATATCGACATGAAGCCGCTTGCGATTATGATAATGCACCTGCATGCCAAACGCCGCCGCACGCCGCGCCACGGCCTGACCAATGCGCCCCATGCCCAAAATCCCCAACCTGCGCCCGCCAACACGGCCACCCATCAACGCGGTTGGCGACCAACCCTGCCAATCGCCCGATTGCATCCGCGCCAAACCTTCGGGGATGCGCCGCGTTACAGCCAAAATCAGCGCCAGCGTCATATCGGCTGTATCCTCTGTCACCACACCCGGAGTATTGGAAACCAGCACCCCGCGCTGGCGCGCCGTTTGCACATCGATATGATCCACCCCCGACCCGTAATTGGCAATCAAACGCAGCTGATCACCGGCCTGACCAAGCACGCCGGCATCAATCGTATCTGTCAGGGTCGGCACCAAAACATCGGCCTGCTTCATTGCCGAAATAATCTCGTCACGGCTCATGGGCGCATCGTCTTGGCGCAACGTAACGTTAAATAATTCCTTCATCCGGGTTTCCACGGATTCGGGCAACCGTCGCGTGACAACAACACTTAAACGTTCAGCAGACATAATGATCTTCCTTTGTCTTTTCTTGGCGTTGGTTTTGTGTAAAGTGGCGCATCAAGAGACAAGGCACAAGAACCCTGTCCAAAAGATTTGGCAAAAAGGCGATTTTTTCGATGTTATTCAAAACAGGCACAGCTTTTATTCTGGCGATTCTGTTATGCGCCGGCCTGCTGCCGGGTGCCCCCGTTGCCGCACAGGAACGCGGCGAAGTCACAAACCTGCCCCTGCCCCGTTTTGTTTCGCTAAAAGCCGCCAAAGGCAATGTGCGCCGCGGACCCAGCCTGACGCATCGCATCGACTGGGTGTTCAAACACCGCAATATGCCGCTGGAAATTACCGCCGAATTCGGCCATTGGCGACGGGTGCAAGATAGCGATGGCCAAGGCGGCTGGATGCATTTTTCCCTGCTGTCCGGTGTGCGAACTGTGGTTGTGCAGCGCGATATGCTCAGCCTTTTTGCCCGACCCGACCCAAAGTCGCGTGAAAATGCGCACCTGGAAATGGGCGTGATTGCCCGGCTGGGCCAATGCGACCCGCAGTGGTGCCGCCTAAGCGCGGGCGGCCAAGGCGGCTGGGCCAAAAAAGAAACCTTTTGGGGTGTTCGGGCCGATGAAATCCGAGAATAGCTAAACCAGCCCACGCCCCTTTAGCAGCGCCTGAACATCCGGCATCTGGCCGCGAAAGGCTTTGTATAATTCCTCGGCGTCCCTTGATCCACCCGCCGATAAAATATGCGTTTCCAGCCGTTTGGCCATATCGGCGTCAAACGCACCGCCCACGGCCTCGAATGCGCCAAACGCATCGGCATCCATCACCTCGCTCCACATGTAACTGTAATAGGCGCTGGAATAGCCGTCGCCAGAAAAAATATGGGCAAATTGCGGGGTGGCGTGGCGCATTCGGATGGCGCTTGGCATGCCTAAACCATCCAGAATTTCGGCCTGTTTTGCCATCGGATCCGCCGGGGCCGCGCCGCTGTGAAATTCCAGATCAACCAGCGCCGAGGCCAGATATTCCACCGTCTGAAACCCCATATCATAGGTGCTGGCCGCCAACATCCGCTCCAACATATCTGTCGGCATCGGCTTGCCGGTTTGCACATGGGTTGCGAATTTTTGCAGCACTTCTGGCACTTCCAGCCAATGCTCGAACAACTGGCTGGGCAGCTCGACAAAATCGCGCGAAACCGAGGTGCCGGAAATCGATTCATAAGTCACATCCGACAGCATCTGGTGCAGCGCATGGCCAAATTCATGAAACAAAGTGCGCGCATCATCAAACGATAAAAGCGCCGGATCGGATTTGGTGAAATTACAAATATTCACCACGATGGGCCGCACATCGCCGCCCAGTTTTTTCTGATCGCGCATGGTCGAGCACCACGCACCCGAGCGTTTCGCGCCACGGGCAAAATAATCACCGATGAGCACGGCCATATGTTTGCCGTTTCGCGTCACTTCCCAAGCGCGGGCATCCTTGTGGTAAAGCGCCACATCAAGCTGGGAAAATTCCAGCCCGAACAAACGGTTGGCACAATCAAACGCGGCCTCGATCATCCGGTCCAGTTGCAAATATGGCTTGATCGCGGCCTCGTCCAGATCGTGCAATTCTTTGCGGCGTTTTTCAGAATAATAACGCCAATCCCAAGCCTGCAAATCACCGTTAATTCCGTCGCCATGCATCATTTCTGTCAGCGCCTTGGCATCCCTGTCAGCCGCCGCTTTGGCCGGCTGCCAAACCCGCATCAGCAAATCGCGCACGGCTTGGGGCGTCTTGGCCATTTCGGTTTCCAACTTATAGCTGGCAAAATTTTGATACCCCAACAGCGCCGCCCGTTCCTGGCGCAAAGCAAGCGTCTGGGCGGCAATCGCCCGGTTATCCGTTTCGCCCGCATTGGCCCCGCGCGCAACAAATGCCTCATAGGCTTTCCGGCGCAAATCGCGCATTTCCGAGCTTTGCAAAAACGGCGTAATCAAAGAACGTGACAGCGTAATCACCGGCCTATTCAGCCCCTTCTCCTGCCCCGCTTCGCGCGCCGCTGTGATCAGAAAATCAGGCAATCCTGCCAACTCATCCTCGGCCAGCTCCATAAACCACGCGCGCTCGTCGGCCAGCAGGTTTTGACTAAACCGCGTGCCCAAAATCGCCAGTTCTTGCAAAACATCTTTCAACCGCTGCTTTGCCTTGCCTTGCAACCGCGCCCCCGCCCGCACAAAACCACGGTGCGATAACATCAAAACCCGCTGCTGCTCATCGCTCAGGCCCAACTTATCACGCTGTTGCCACAGGGTATCAATCCGGTCAAACAAAGCCGCGTTCATGCTGATTTCCGAAGAATACACCGCCAATTTCGGTGAAAATTCGCGCTGGAGCTCTTCGCGTTTTGGCGTGCTGTCAGCCCCTGCCAGATTATAGAAAACCGATAAAACCCGGCCAAAGCCTTCCTCGGCCTGCTCAAACGCCTCGATCGTATTTTCAAACGTCGGGGCGGCTGTATTATCCGCAATCGCCTTAATATTTTCACGCGCCTGCTTTATCGCCACCTCGAATGCGGGCGCGAAATCATCATCCGAAATATCGGCAAATGGCGGCAATTCAAACGGGGTGGTCCAATCGGACAAAAGCGGGTTGGTCATGGTGCTCTCCTTTTTGCCGCCACGCTATGCACAGCCTTAAAAAAGGTCCAGTAATTTATAGGCACAAAAACCGAAAGGCGCATCTTCCAAAGCGAAAATCGCGCATCAAGATCACGGTAAGTTATATTGTCGCAGGTATCTTAATGGGCTTTAGTAAACTTGCAACCAAATATAGCATTTATATAAATGCTATATTGCGTCCGTTTTCATCGGCTCAATCACCTGATGCCGTTGATAGAGTCGATTTGATTAAAAAAATTAAAGGATAATAAAATGCAACGTAGGAAATTTTTAATGGCAACAACCGGCATGTTGGCCGGTGGGTTCGCAATGGCAACAACCGCCAAGGCCGAAATGAAAAAAATGGTGCCGCCATGGGCCTGGACCGCGCAAAACGGCCTGACCGGGCATCTGGTCGTCGATAGTGACCCCTCGAGCGATGACATCAAAAAATTCCCGCGCTGTGCCTATTGCGGCATGTCGACCAAAATGTGGAGCCACACCCGCCATGTGGTGCAATATAGTGACGATGCCTCCGAAGGGCTTTGCTCGATCCGTTGTTTGACGATTTCACTGTCGCTTAATCTGGATCGTAATCCGAAGCATATCTGGGTTGGCGATGCGGGTGCCGATGCTGACATCAAGCCTTTGATCAATGCCGATGATGCGCATTACGTCCTTGAAACGGGCAAGCCCGGCACGATGACGGCAAACCGAAAATGGGCTTATAGCGACAAGGCCAGCGCGGATGCGGCGGGCGGTAATGTTGTCGGATTTGATCAGGCGCTGGTGGCTGCCTATAATGATCAGGCCACCGATACGCTGGTGGTCCGCAAGCGGCGCGATGAAAAACGCGCGCATATGAAACGCAAAAAAGAGGCGCAGGGTAAAAGCGAATAAAACCTTTGTGATGTTAGAAAAAGGGTGCCGATTTTGACTGGCGCCCTTAGCCAAACCCTGCCAATAATCCACCTGAATTCCCCCGCCACTTTAATTCTCCGAGGTGATCCCATGTGCAACAAACCCCACAACCCCATCAGCCGCCGCCGCCTGTTGCAAATCGGTGCGGGGGTTGCGCTTTTGCCCGCCATGCCTGCCTTGGCATCGGAAACGGCCAGCCAAACGCCAGAAGTCGCCCCTGTTATTGATCTGCCAAAACCCGGCATGCGCGATGCCTGTCCGGTTTGCGGCATGTTTCCGGCCAAATACCCCGACTGGATCGCCACCGTGTTGTTTAAAGACGGCCATGCCGATCATTTTGACGGGGCCAAGGATTTCTTTAAATACCTGTTTGATATGGAAAAATTTGCCAGCGGCCGTAAGCGCGAGCAGATCACCGGCATGGGTGTCACCAGCTATTATTCAACCGAAATGATCGATGCGACCAAAGCGATTTATGTGATCGGATCCGCCGTTTTAGGGCCGATGGGCCATGATCTGATCCCGCATCCAGACATGTATGACGCCGAGGCCTTTATGCTGGACCATATCGGTCATGGCATGGTCAGATTTGAGGAAACCAGCATGGAAATGATGCTGGCGCTGGACGAAGGTAAATTCATCCTGTGATGCGTTTTCGGCCCTCCGATATTGCCATCGCCGGCATGCTGGCCCTGTCTGCGGCGCTGGTGGCAATGTTTTTGCACGCCACCTTCAGCAGCGATTATAATCTGACCAAACGGGCTGATCTGGTGCGCCAGCTGGGCCTGAGCGATCTGGCACTGTTCACCGAGGCCCGCTACACTCGCCACCCCAGCCAAGCCGATTTGCATTCGGCCTTTCAGGATCATCCGATGTCATTTGATTATTTCCCCAGCGGCTCTCTGATCGCGCCGCCAATCCAGAATTTCAGCCGCCCTGCACCACCAATCGGCGCTGACGAAACCGGAGAATAAAATGGCCAATCTGTTCGCCCGTCAGCGTTATCTGATGGATTTCACCATAAATTCGATGCGGCGTCGAAGCGGGCGCAATCTGGTGTTGTTTACGGTTTATTGCCTGATTATTTTCATTCTGGCCTCGGTGATGTTGTTTGGCCAATCGATCCGCCAAGAGGCCAAAGCACTGCTGGTAAACGCGCCCGAGGCCACCGTGCAGCAGATGGTGATGGGCCGCCATGATTTGATATCGGGTGACAGGGTCGCCGAGCTGCAAAGCATCCGCGGTGTGCGCCATGCCGAGGGGCGGCTTTGGGGTTATTATTTTGATCCGATCAACGGGGCAAATTACACCATCATGGTGCCCTCGGCTGAAAATACGGCGCATCAATTGCAACCGGGGCAGACCATTCTTGGGCCGGGTGTGGTGGCTAATCGCGAGCTGGTGCGTGGCACGCATCTGTTTTTACTGGCCGATTATGGCGAGATTTTCAGGCTTAAAATCAAGGAAAAACTGGACACCGAATCGGCTCTTGTCAGCGCGGATCTGGTGCTGCTCTCCGAGCCTGATTTCCGCAAGTTTTTCCGTCTGCCCGACAATGTTTACACCGACATCGCCCTGAGCATCCGAAACGAGCGCGAAATCGCCACCATTGTTGGTAAAATCGGCAACCAGATCCCCGGCTCTCGGGTGGTGACGCGCGATGATATTCTGCGCACCTACGCCACAATTTTTTCCTGGCGCGAGGGATTGTTGCTGGCGCTTTTAGGGGCCTCGATCGTGGCGTTTGTGATTTTTGCCTTTGACAAAGCGGCGGGGCTTTCGGGTGAAGAACGCCGCGAAATCGGGATTTTAAAGGCCATCGGCTGGGATACTTCAGATGTTCTGGCGATGAAGTTCTGGGAAGGCGCGCTGGTTTCGGCCGGTGCCTTTTTGCTGGGTGTGTTGTTGGCGTATCTGCATGTTTTTTTCTTTCAGGCCGGATTGCTCGAACAGGTTTTAAAAGGCTGGTCGGTGATTTACCCTGATTTTCAGCTGCGCGCGCAAATTGATCTGCTGCAAATCGTAACGCTGGCATTTTTCACAGTGGTTCCCTACACAGCCGCCACCATCGTGCCGATCTGGCGCACGGCGGTTACCGATCCTGATGCGGTGATGAGATGATAAAACTTGATAATGTAAGCAAAATTTACAACGAGGGCCAGCCGAACGAGGCTTACGCCTTGCGCGATGTGACGCTGGAAATCATGGCGGGGCAGACCACGGTTTTGAAGGGGCCAAGTGGCTCGGGCAAAACCACTTTGCTGACGTTGGTGGGCTGTCTTTCACGGCCAACCGTCGGGCGCATTCATCTGGGCGACGAAATGGTATCGGGCTTGCCGGAAAAATTTATGACCGAAATTCGGCGCAAAAAATTCGGCTTTGTTTTTCAGCGTTTCAATCTGGTGCGCGGCCTAAGCGTGCTGGAAAACGTGATGCTGCCATCCTATCCTTTGGGGCCGAAATATAGCAATTTGCGCCAAAATGCGCTGCGATTGCTGGGCGATGTGGAAATTGCCGACAAGGCCCAAATGAAGGTTGAAAACCTGTCGGGAGGCGAGGCCCAGCGGGTGGCGATTGCGCGTGCGCTGATTAACGATCCCGATTTTATGATCGCCGACGAGCCAACGGCAAATCTGGACACGCGGCTGGTTGGCGAATTTTTAAAGATCGTCAAAAAACTGCGCGGCCAAGGCAAATCGATTATCATGAGCAGCCATGATCCGCGCATCTGGCAGGCCGATATTGTGGATCGGGTGATTTCGATGGAAGATGGCAGGGTAATTGCCGATCAGGATGTCTCGAAATGATCTCGCACCCGCCGATTATGGCCTTGATACTGGCCTCGCTGATTTCAGCGGTGACGCTGGTTTGGGCGGCCGGATTTGCCATTCAGGTGCTGCGAAACTGGCAGCCCTCCAGCGGGCGATCCTTGCAGATCAACATGGAAAAACGCACCTATCTGGTCTCGACGGCGCTGGCCTTTGTGTTGGTGCTCGAGCTGGCCTCGTTGTTATTATTTGTCGCCAATGCCGATCAGATGGCGGTGCTGTTTGTCGGGGCGATGTGTGCGGCGGGCACGTTGAATGTGAATGAATTCGGCATGCCGGCCTTGATGTTGAAACTGGCGGTGTTTTTTGTGGCGCTGGTCTGGCTGCTCATCAACCAGATCGACAACAAGGCCAAAGATTACCCGTTTACCAAATTCAAATACAGCCTGCTGATCGTGTTGGCCCCGCTGGTTGTGGCCGCGGCTGTGGTGCAGATTACTTATTTCGTTAATCTGCAAACCGACACCATCACCTCGTGCTGCGCGCGCGCCTTTGTTCCCGAAGGCGAAGGCGTGGCGGCCGATCTGGCCTCATTGCCGCCCATGTTGGCGCTTCAGCTGCTGTTTGGCGGGCTGGGTGTGATGCTGGTTCTAGCGCTGCTGTCGTTGAAATTCAGAGCGGCGCAGGTGGCTTATGGTATCGGGAGCATGCTATTTTTTATGATTTCGATCGCGGCCGTGGTTTCGGTTATTTCATCTTATATTTACGAGCAACCCCACCACCACTGCCCGTTTGATGTGATCAAACCAGAGTATTTTTACATCGGCTATTGGCTTTATATACCGCTGTTTACGGCAACCGGTTTTGGCATGGCGGCAGGGGTTTTAGCCCTGCATCCCAAACCTGAAAGCCTTGCGGGAAGTTTTTCTACCATGCTCAAAAACCGCATTCTGATTTCGATCGCCCTGTTTGTTATGTTCGGGCTTGTGTCGCTGTTTGCGATACTGAACTCAAACCTGATTTTGTTCGGCTAAGTTATTTGCACCGGATTTGACCGGGTGAAACACAAGGGTGGTAATATCCGTTCACTGCTGCGTGATAAGTTCTCTTTTTGGCTTGTCCGGTTGCGTTTAGCAAAACAAGATACAGCAAGAAGGAGCATGAAATGAACAGCATTCCCTACAAGTTAAAGCCATTTATCCTGCTAATCGCAATCATTATCGGGGTAACGGTGAATTGCGCCAAAGCCTATGCAGGCAAAGAAATTATTGTCGTTGCCGGCGGCTGTTTTTGGTGTGTTGAATCCGATTTTCAAGGCGTTGCCGGCGTGATTGACGTGGTCTCGGGCTATAGCGGCGGCACGGTTGAAAACCCGGCCTATAAACAGGTGGTGCGCGGTGGAACAGGCCATTACGAGGCCGTGCAAATCACCTTTGACCCCGACAAACTAAGTTATGAAAAATTACTGCACCTGTTTTTACGGTCAGTTGATCCAACAGATGCGGGTGGTCAATTCTGTGATCGGGGCGCGCCCTATCGCACTGCAATTTTTGTGAATAACAGCCAGCAAAAACAAACCGCCAAGGCCGCAATTGCAGATGCCGCCAAAACATTGGGCCGTGAAATTGTCACACCGATCCTGCCTGCCGCGCCGTTTTATCTGGCCGAGGATTATCATCAGGATTACTACAAAGGCAGCAAGCTTGTGGTGACGCGGTTTGGTCTAAAACGCCAGTCATCTGCGTATAAAGCATATCGCAAGGGCTGTGGTCGGGATGCGCGCGTTTACAAGCTTTGGGGTGATGCCGCGCCATTTGCCAAATTGCATTAAAGCGGGTTGGCTTTAAGAAATTCATCGACTTGGGCGCGCGCCGGTATTGCGCTGGCCGTTCCACTGCGCATCACTTTCAAGGCCGCCGCGGATGCGCCCAATTGCATCGCGCCCATAATGTCCATGCCCTGATCCAGACCTGCGGCAAAATATCCTGCGAAAGTATCGCCGGCTGCTGTCGTATCGGCCACGGGCACGGCAAACGCGGGTTGGTGGCCGATTTCACGGCTTTTAACAGAATGCCAATCCGCGCCGTTCGCGCCTTTGGTTACAATAATATTTTCAACCGGCAAGCTTTGCAGTTTAAGGCCCAACCCCGCGCAAAGCTGTTGGGATTCCAACATATTCATCATCAGGATCGACGTTACGGGCAGCATTTTTCCCACAGCACCCACCGAAAACGGAGCCGCAGAATAGATAACCTTCATGCCGCATTTCAACGCAATATTGGCAGCCTCCGATTGCAATATTGTTTCATTTTGCAGCAATAAAATATCATCGGGCCGCGCTGTTTTCAACGCCTCCCTGATCTGCGAAATATCCTGTTTATTATTCGCCCCGGGAAAAATCACAATCGCGTTTTCGCCGCTTTGGTCCAGATTAATTATTGCATGACCCGTCGCTGTTTTAACTGTTTTTACAAACGAAACATCCACGCCATATTCGCGCATTTGCTCCTTGGCCCAGCCCCCGTCAGAACCAACCGCACCAATATGCACCACCCTTGATCCGGCCCGCGCCGCGGCAATGGATTGGTTGGCGCCCTTGCCGCCCAAGCCAATACTGAAATCCGTTGCTACCAAAGTTTCGCCCGGCTGCGGTAAATGTGCCACCTTGTAAAGATGGTCCAGATTGATCGAGCCAAGGTTATAAATCGTCACCTAACCCACCTTGCACGCCGCCAGAACGGCCATGTTCAGAATGTCGTTGGTGGTTGAAACCGTCGAGCAAATCTGGATGGATTTATCAATGCCGGTTAAAATCGGCCCGATCACCGTCGCACCCGCCATTTCCTGCATCAGTTTTACAGAAATCGAGGCCGAGTGACGCGCCGGAACAACCAGGACATTGGCCGGGCCTGTCAGCCGGCTAAACGGATATTGCGCCATTGCCTGTGGGTTCAGGGCAACTTCTACCGTCATTTCACCCTCGTATTCAAAACTCGCGCCGCGCCCGTCCAGTATCTTTGGCGCAAGGTTCATTTTTTCGGCCCGCTCGGACACGGGGTAGCCGAATGTTGAAAAACTGACAAAAGCCACGCGCGGCTCTAAACCCAGCGATTTGGCAACATCCGCACCACGCTGGGCAATTGTTGCCAGATCTTTTTCGTCGGGCCATTCATGCACCACGGTGTCGGTAATCAGTAAAATTTTACCGTTATGCAATATCGCCGTAACACCCACTGCACCATCCGCGGCAGAGGCATCAAACACATGGTTAATCAATTCCAGAATATAGGCCGATTTTCGGGTTGCGCCGGTTACCAAACCATCGCCATGCCCATGCGCCAACATCAAAGAGGCAAACACATGCCGGTCACGCGATGCCAGACGATGAATGTCAGAGCGGTCATAACCTTTGCGCTGCAAACGCTCGTATAAAAATGCTTTGTATTCTTTCAGATGCTTTGTATTTGCCGCATTTACCACCTCAAGCTCGCTTACCGCATCGGCCAAACCGGCGGCTTCCAGCTTTTCTTTGACATCCGCCTCGCGCCCGACAACAAGCGCGTGACCCAGACCCGCGCGCTGATAGGCAACGGCTGCACGCAAGACCCGAACATCATCACCCTCGGCAAAAATTATCCGGCTTTGGGCGGCTTTGGCGCGGGTATGAATGCCCCTTAAAATAGACGCGGTCGGATCAAGCCGCGCTTTTAGGGATTCCTCGTAACCGGGCATATCCACGATCGGGCGGCGCGCCACGCCTGTGTCCATTCCGGCCTTGGCAACGGCGGGCGGAATCCGGTAAATCAGGCGCGGATCAAACGGCGCAGGGATGATGTAATCACGCCCAAAAGTTAGGTTTTTGCCGTATGCCATTGCCACTTCGTCGGGCACATCTTCGCGGGCAAGCTCGGCCAAAGCGCGCGCACAGGCGATTTTCATTTCGTCATTAATCGCGCGCGCATGAATGTCCAGCGCACCGCGAAACAGGTATGGAAAACCCAAAACATTGTTCACCTGATTTGGATAATCCGAACGCCCGGTGGCAACAATCGCGTCCGGTCGCACGGCATGCGCATCTTCGGGGGTGATTTCAGGATCGGGATTGGCCATCGCAAAAATCACCGGATCTTTGGCCATCTCCGCGACCATTTTTTGCGTAACCGCGCCCTTTACAGACACGC
The DNA here is from genome assembly GCA_964429175.1 of uncultured Marinosulfonomonas sp. Lineage (GTDB taxonomy): Bacteria > Pseudomonadota > Alphaproteobacteria > Rhodobacterales > Rhodobacteraceae > Profundibacter. The sequence goes on along the minus strand of CAYSBD010000020.1, from coordinate 9,589 downwards.
CCAAAAACACATCGGCACCATCCATCGCCTGCTCTAGCGTGCGCCGTTCTGTATTTGCCGCATGGGCCGATTTCCACTGGTTCATGCCCTCTTTGCGGCCCTGATAAATCACGCCTTTGGTATCACACAGCAAACAGTTATCATGCTGCGCGCCCATGGATTTTATCAGCTCGATACAGGCAATTCCGGCCGCACCGGCGCCGTTAACCACAATGCGGCAATCCTCGATTTTCTTGCCGGACAAATGCAGCGCATTCATCAAACCGGCCGCACAAATCACCGCAGTCCCGTGTTGATCGTCGTGAAAAACAGGGATGTTCATTTCTTCTTTCAGACGTTGCTCGATGATAAAACATTCGGGTGCCTTGATGTCTTCAAGGTTGATTCCACCAAAAGCAGGCCCCATCAAACGCACCGCATTAATAAATTCTTCGGGGTCTTCGGTCTCCAGCTCGATATCGATCGAATTGACGTCGGCAAAGCGTTTAAACAGCACCGCCTTGCCCTCCATCACCGGCTTCGAGGCAAGCGCACCCAGATTTCCCATGCCCAGAATTGCGGTGCCGTTACTGATAACCGCAACCATATTTCCCTTGTTTGTATAATCATAAGCCGTCTCGGGGTCATCCGCGATGGCCTGAACCGGAATGGCCACACCGGGGCTATAGGCCAGCGACAAATCACGCTGTGATGTCATCCGTTTGGTGGCTGTAATTTCAAATTTCCCCGGTTTTGGGTCTGAATGGTAGGCGAGCGCCTCTTCGGGGGTGATTTTACTATTGTTGGACATCTGGCTTTTCCTTGCACGTTCAACACCCTCATATATTTTTTCTTTAATTTCCTCAATAACCTGCTTTTGCATCTTTCCCAGATTGGCTGTGGTTTGTAGTATCCAGCCAGCCGTGTTCGGGAGAGGACTTGGGGGAATAAATGAGCAAAGCATCTGTTACGCCAATGATAGCGCAGTTTCTTGAGATCAAGGCCGCCTATAAAGATGCGATATTATTTTACCGCATGGGCGATTTTTACGAAATGTTTTTTGATGATGCGGTTGTGGCGGCGCAGGCGCTTGATATTGCCCTGACCAAACGCGGCAAGCATTCGGGCGTTGAGATTCCGATGTGCGGCGTGCCGGCCCGTGCCGCCGAGGGCTATTTTTTAACGCTGATCCGCAAGGGTTTTCGTGTGGCGGTTTGCGAGCAAATGGAAAACCCCGCCGAGGCAAAAAAGCGTGGCGCAAAATCGGTTGTAAAACGCGAGGTTGTCCGGCTTGTTACCCCCGGCACATTAACCGAAGATTCATTACTGGAAGCGCGGCGGCATAATTATCTGGCCGCCTATTCCGAGGTTCGCGAGAATGGCGCGTTGGCCTGGGTTGATATATCGACCGGCGCGTTTCATGTGATGGCTTGCCCACGGGTGAAACTTGCGCCTGAATTGGCCCGTCTGGTGCCGCGTGAATTAATTGTTTGCGAGCCGTTAGAGGCCGAATTGACTGAATTGGTGATGGAGAGCGATATTTCATTAACGGCCCTTGCGACTTGCAGCTTCGACAGCACGGCCGCAAAAAAACGGCTGCAGGATTTATTCAAAGTCGGCACGCTGGATTCGTTTGGCCAATTTAGCCGGGCTGAAAATTCGGCGATGGGGGCAATTGTCGAGTGGCTGGAAATTACCCAAAAGGGCAACCTGCCGCTACTGCGCCCACCCGTGCAGGAATATTCGCATGCAACGGTGCAGATCGACGCGGCAACGCGGCGCAATCTGGAGCTGACGAAAAGCTTGTCAGGGGGGCGTGACGGCTCTCTTATTTCAGCAATTGATCGCACGATAACAGCGGGTGGCGGACGGTTGCTTGAAAAAAGACTGTCCAGCCCGTCGCGTGATTTGGTCGCGATTCATTTACGCCTTGAAGCGGTAGAATTTGCTTTGAATAACCGCCCCTTTGCCTCGGGCTTGCGTGAAATTCTGCGCAAAAGCCCCGATATTGACCGCGCCATTTCGCGTTTGGCGCTGGACCGGGGCGGCCCGCGCGATTTAACTGCAATTCGTGATGCGCTAACACAAGCGGCGGCCATTTGCGCGCAACTATCCCAGCCGGATTTGCCTGAAATATTTACCGATGCGGCCAAATCATTGTCCGGTCACGACGATTTGCAAAATCTGCTGGGCAAGGCGCTGGTTGATAATGCACCGATTTTAACGCGCGATGGCGGTTTTATTGCCACCGGCTATGATGCCGAATTGAACGAGATGCGCAACCTGCGCGACAAAGGGCGCGGCGTGATTGGCGCAATGCAGGCAGAATATAGCGAAGTAACCGGAATTTCCGCGCTGAAAATCAAGCACAATAATGTTCTGGGTTATTTCATTGAAACCACCGCAACCCACGCTGAAAAAATGCTGTCCGCGCCATTATCGCAAAACTTCATTCACCGCCAAACCACCGCCAATGCCGTGCGTTTCACCACTGTTGCATTATCTGAAATGGAAACCAAAATCCTGAATGCGGGCAACAGGGCTTTGGAAATAGAAAAACGGCTCTATTCTGTGCTGAAATCTGCAATATTAGAGCAGTCCGGGCCGATATCGGCTGCGGCGCAATCACTGTCGGAAATCGACGTAACTTGTGCATTTGCAGATATTGCCTCGGGGGAAAACTGGGCCAAACCCGTTGTCGATAATAGCCGCGCCTTCAAGATCGAGCAGGGCCGCCATCCCGTGGTGGAACAGGCCCTGCGCCAACAAAGCAACGCGCCCTTCATTGCAAATGGTTGCGATTTGGCGGGCGTTGGAAGTGGCGCAAATATCTGGCTTTTGACCGGCCCGAATATGTCGGGTAAATCGACCTTTCTGCGCCAAAACGCCATCATCGCATTGTTGGCGCAAATCGGCTCGTTTGTGCCGGCCGGCTACGCACATATCGGGCTTGTTTCACAGCTGTTCAGCCGCGTTGGCGCCTCGGATGACCTTGCCCGCGGGCGCTCGACTTTTATGGTTGAAATGGTCGAAACCGCTGCGATTCTTAATCAGGCCGATGACAGGGCGCTGGTTATTCTAGATGAAATCGGCCGCGGCACCGCAACCTATGACGGTCTTTCCATCGCTTGGGCCACGCTTGAACATTTACACGATGTAAACCGGTGCCGTGCATTATTCGCGACGCATTATCACGAAATGACGGCCCTGTCGGGCAAGCTTACCGGTGTGGAAAATGCGACCGTAACCGTGAAGGAATGGGACGGCGATGTGATTTTCCTGCACGAGGTCAAAAAGGGTGCGGCGGATCGCTCATACGGGGTGCAGGTTGCCAGATTGGCCGGATTGCCGGAAAGTGTTGTTGCGCGCGCCCGCGTGGTTTTGGAGATGCTGGAGAAAGGCGAGCGTGAAGGCAGGGTTGGGAAAAAAACCCTGATTGATGATTTGCCGCTTTTTGCGGCCATGCCCGTGCCGGCGCCTGTTCAAGTCAAGGATTCGGCCGTTCAAATGCGGCTGGATGAAATATTGCCCGACGAAATCAGCCCGAAAGATGCGCTGGCATTGCTTTACGAACTAAAGAGCCTCGCAGCTAAGCCGTAAATTAAAATGAACGGCTTGCGTTAAAAACTAAAAAGGGAAGGCTTTCACCCTCCCTCTTAAAAATTTATTTTGGCAAATCTGTTATTCCAGTTTGCGCTCGATCTCTTCGCGCTCGAATATCTCGATCACATCATTGGCGCGGATATCGTCATAGCTTTCAAATGCCATTCCGCATTCCTGACCTGATTTCACTTCGGGAACCTCGTCTTTGAAACGCTTCAGGGTTTTCAGATTACCTTCGTGGATCACCACATTATCGCGCAGCAAACGCACACCGGCAGAGCGGCGCGCGATGCCTTCGGTCACCAAACAGCCGGCAACCCGGCCAACACCGGTGACTTTGAACACCTCTTGAATTTTTGCATATCCAATAAAGTTTTCACGGATTTCAGCACCCAACAGACCGGATGCCGCCGCCTTAACATCATCCACCAGATCATAGATCACCGAATAATAGCGGATCTCGATGCCTTTTTGATGGGCCGTATTTCGCGCCGATGTGTTGGCCCGAACGTTAAAGCCAAACACCGGGGCGCCCGATGCTTCGGCAAGGCTGATGTCACTTTCGGTAATCGCGCCAACGCCCGAATGCAGCACCCGAACCCGAACTTCGTCATTGCCGATTTTGGCCATCGCCTGAACAATCGCCTCGGCGGAACCTTGCACATCGGCCTTCACCAAAATTGGCATCTCGGCAACGGTTTGGTCAGCCTTGGCTTTCTCCATCAGCTGCTCCAGCGTGGTCGCAGCCCCCAGAGCGGCACGTTTTTCTTTGGCCGCATGAGCGCGGAATTGTGCGATTTCACGGGCCTGCGCATCGGTGGCAACCACGTTCAAAACATCGCCAGCCTCGGGTGTGCCATTCAGGCCCAGAACCTCGACAGGCACCGACGGGCCGGCTTCTTTGATGCGTTCGCCCTTGTCATTTATCAGCGCGCGAACCTTGCCGTATTGCTCGCCAACAACAAAAATATCGCCTTGGCGCAGCGTGCCGTTTTGCACCAGAACCGTGGCAACAGGGCCGCGGCCAACATCCAGCTTGGCCTCGATCACAGCGCCGGTGGCGCTACGGTAGGGGTTGGCCTTCAGGTCCAGCAATTCAGCCTGCAAACTGATATTTTCCAGCAACGTGTCAAGCCCGGTGCCATTGATTGCCGAAACCTCGACATCCAGAACTTCGCCGGACATTTTTTCAACAATCACCTCGTGCTGCAACAAATCGGTGCGCACTTTGTCAGGGTTGGCACCCGGACGGTCAATTTTATTAATCGCCACAATCATCGGCACACCGGCCGCCTTGGCGTGGTTAATCGCCTCGATGGTTTGGGGCATCACAGCGTCATCGGCCGCAACCACCAAAATAACAATATCGGTGACCTGCGCGCCGCGTGATCGCATCGAAGTAAAGGCCGCGTGGCCCGGAGTATCAAGAAATGTCAGCATCGCGCCGTCATCCGCTTGCACCTGATAGGCACCGATATGTTGGGTAATGCCGCCGGCCTCGCCCGATACAACCTTGGTTTTGCGAATCGCATCCAGCAAAGACGTTTTACCGTGGTCAACATGGCCCATCACGGTAATGACCGGTGGGCGCGATTTCAGATCTTCGTCTTTGTCTTCAACGGCGTGGATCACATCCTCGACATCGGCATCGGAAACCCGCACGATATTATGGCCGAATTCCTCGATAATCAATTCGGCCGTATCGGCATCAATCGACTGGTTTTGCGTTACCATCATGCCCATATTCATCAGCGCCTTGACCACAGCGGCCACACGTTCGGCCATCCGGTTTGCCAGCTCGGAAACCACAATCGCCTCAGGCACCTGAACATCGTGAATAATCTTTTCGCGCTCAACCGGCTGGCCCATCGCCTTTTGGCGGGCGCGCTGCTGTTGGCGTTTAATCGCGGCCATCGAACGCTGGCGGCCCCGATCACCCGAAAGCGCCTGATTTAGCGTCAACTTGCCAGAGCGGCGGCCATCATCACGGGCCTTGCCACCTTTGGGCTGGCGGCTGCGGCTGTCGGCTTCTTGTTTGCGCGGGGCGGCCGAGGGCTTGCCAACACCACGAGGGGCGGTGTCGGGTTTGGCAGCAGCAGGCTGTGCTTGCGCGGTTGCGATCTCTTTTTCGCGGCGCTCGCTCTCTTCTACTTCAACACGTTTGCGCTCGGTTTCTTCAGCTTTGGCCTTAACGCGATCTTCACGTATCTGTTCTTCGCGCTCTTTGGCCTCGACTTCGGCCTTGCGGCGTTCGCGCTCTGCTACGCGCGCCTCGTCTTCGGCTTTACGTTTTGCGGCATCCTCGACTTCGCGCGCTTTGGCCAATTTCAAGGCCTTCAGACGACGTTCCATTTCGACATCGGAAATACCTGCGGGGCGCTTGGAGGGCGCGCTGCTTGTAACTTTATTCTTGCCGCCAATCGTTGGCTTGGCCGCACCGGGTTTGGGCACCATAACGCGCTTGCGTTTGGTTTCCACGACGACATTTTTCGTGCGCCCATGGCTAAAGCTCTGCTTTACGTTTCCAGGACGGGCACCACCGATGCCCAATGTCTTTTTGCCATCATTCTCACTCATTTGGTCTTCAAACCCTTCTTGGTAGCATTTCCACCAATATTTCTGCGCAAGCCCTTAAGCTTTGCAGCTTCCTCTACAACACGTTTCGTGAGTCCACCAGCCGCAAGCGCGCCATGTATCACATTTTCTCGTCCAAAAGCCAAACCCAATTCATTTGCGGTCAAAATCCCGATAAACGCATTTTCCCCCTCGGGCGCGCGCAGTTTGGATTTTCCGCGCCCCGATCCATCGCTGGCCTGAATTAAAACCCGGGCCCGTTCGCTGATTAACCAGCTTTTAACTTTTTCATAACCCGTCACCGCGCGGCTGGCTTTGCGGGCCAGTGAAATCAAATCGACCACCCGCCGGGCCTGCGCCGTTTCAAGCGCATCGATCAATCCATCCGGCACTGTCACGGCTTGTTTGGCACCGCGCGCAAACAGACCCTTTTTAATGACCAGCTCAAGCGCGCCGCGATCCGCAGACACCCAAATGCCGCGACCGGGCAGTTTTTCCAGCAAATCGGGCACAATTGCATTATCCGGCCCGACCACAAAACGAATCAAGCCGGATTTCGGCTCGGTCTCGCCGGTTGCGATACAGCGCCGCTCGGCCTGATCGCGAACTTTTTTATGACCACCACGCGCCATTTTAAAACCTACGAGGCCTGAAGAATCAGACCTCGGCCTCCGGTGTTGGTTCTGCTGGTGTTTCGCCGTCTTCTGTTACTTCCTCATTGGTTTCCAAATCAGTCGGATCAACCCAGCCCAAAGATATCCGCGCGGTCATCACCATGTTTTGCGCTTCTTCAAGTGACACATCGAACGGCTCAAGCACGCCTTCATCCTTGATGCGCTCGCCGTTCATCGTGGTCCAGCCGCCGGATAATTCCCAATCCGCGCAGGTGGCGAAATCTTCGAGTGTTTTCACATCATCCTTGCCCAGCGCTTCCAGCATTTGCGGGGTCAGGCCCTCGAACTCAACAAGGCTATCTTCAACACCCAACGCGCGGGCGGCCTCCATGGCTTTTTTATTGGCGGCCTCCAGATGATCACGGGCGCGCGCCTGCAATTCCTTGGCTGTGTCATCATCAACGCCGTCAATCACCAGCAATTCGTCCAGCTCGACATAGGCGACTTCTTCAAGCGAAGTGAAACCCTCGGACACCAGCAATTGCGAGAAGAATTCGTCAACATCCAGCGCTTCCATAAACAACGAAGTGCGGGTTGAAAACTCTTTCTGGCGACGCCCTGATTCTTCGGCCTCGGTTAGAATATCGATATCCAAACCCGTCAGCTGACTGGCCAGACGCACGTTTTGACCGCGGCGACCAATGGCCAGCGACAGCTGCTCGTCGGGCACCACAACCTCGATGCGCTCGGCCTCTTCATCCAGCACAACCTTGGAAACCTCGGCGGGCTGCAAGGCGTTAACCAGAAATGTCGGCGCATCTTCGTTCCACGGGATGATGTCGATTTTTTCACCCTGAAGCTCGTTCACCACGGCCTGAACCCGGCTGCCGCGCATACCGACGCAAGCCCCGACAGGATCAATCGAGCCGTCATAAGAAATCACCGCGATTTTGGCGCGCGAACCCGGGTCACGGGCGACGGCCTTGATTTCGATGATGTTGTCATAGATTTCAGGCACTTCCATTTTAAACAATTCGGCCATGAATTGCGGATCGGTCCGGCTGAGGAAAATCTGCGGGCCGCGCACCTCGCGGCGCACCTCTTTGATGTAGCAACGAATGCGATCATTGGGCCGATAGCTCTCGCGGCCGATTTTTTCGTTGCGGCGCAAAATTGCCTCGCCACGGCCCATGTCGACGATGACATTGCCATATTCTTCGCGCTTAACCACACCGTTAATAATGGTGCCGGCGCGATCCTTGAATTCCTCAAATTGACGGTCACGCTCGGCTTCGCGGATCTTTTGCAAGATCACCTGCTTGGCAGATTGCGCCGCGATTCGGCCCATCTCGACCGGCGGAACCTCTTCTTCAAAAGTGTCGCCAACGGCCGGATTTTCCATATATTCCTTGGCTTGTTCGACGGTAAATTCAGCCTGATAATTTTCTAGATCTTGCTCGGAAACTACCGTGCGAAACCGCTTGAATGTGGCGCGGCCGGTCTTGCGGTCAATGGCTACACGAATGTCCATTTCCATGCCGTAACGCGACTTGGCAGCCCGCGCGAGGCTCTCTTCCATCGCCTCGATCACCAATTCAGGTTCGATCATTTTTTCGCGCGCAACCGCTTCGGCAGTTTGCAATAATTCTAGTTGGTTTGCACTGGTAATAGCCATGTCAGCCCTCTTTGGTGTCTGAATTCGGGGTTTCATTTTTGTCGCCTGCCGTCTTGCGTTGGCGCAGCATTTCGGAAATTAGCGCATCGGTCAGCAGCAGTTTGGCATCCGACAACCAGTCAAATTTCAAACCGATCGTGCCCTCGTCAATCGTGATCAGAATTTCGTCATCAGCCGTGCCCGCCAGCACACCCTTAAAGCGGCGCCGACCATCCACCAATTCATCGGTTTCGATCTTGGCCTCGTAACCGTTCCAGAGATCGAAATCTTTTTGACGGGTCAGCGGGCGATCAATACCGGGGCTGGAAACCTCCAGCGCGTAAGGATCTTCGACCGGATCCTCGACATCCAAAATCGCCGAAAGCGCTGTGGAAATCTCGCCGCAATCATTCACCTCGATACCGCCCTCGGGGCGCTCGACCATGATTTGCAGAACTTTGGTTTTGCCACCCTGCATGCGCACGCGCACCAGCTCAAACCCCATACCCTCGACAACGGGGTGGATGATTTCGGCCAGTTTACGGTCAATGGCGGCTTTGGCGATCAGGTCTGACATTATATTCCTATAGCATACAAAAAAACGGGCGCGCGGCCCGTTACAATTTCCGGTGGGCGCTGGGGGTGGAGACCAGCGCGCCGCTGTTGGATATGCATATAGGTTATTAGCAATGAGTCTGCAAGAGATAAGAGTCAAACTGTAAAAAGCGGCAATCAGCCACTTTCATTAATTGCTTACAGGCAATATAGTCAGCTGAAGAACAAGTATTATTTTTGGCATCGGGGATGTAAAATGGCGCATATTATCGCTGTCGGTAATGAAAAAGGCGGATCGGGCAAATCGACGACCTCCATACATATAGCCACCGCACTTGTGCGGATGGGCCACAGTGTGGGGGCGCTGGATTTGGATTTGCGCCAGCGCAGTTTTAGCCGCTTTGTTGAAAACCGTCGCGGGTATGCTGCCAAACACAATGTGGATTTGCCGCGGCTTGATTTCCATGACCTGCCCGAAATTGACCGATCCCAATTGCAGCCCGGTGAAAATATTTATGACCACAGGTTATCAGCCGCCGTTGCCACGCTGGAACCTGATAATGATTTCATCCTGATTGATTGCCCCGGTTCACACACCCGCCTGTCACAA
>CAYSBD010000019.1:0-26030 GCA_964429175.1 uncultured Marinosulfonomonas sp. | reverse complement strand
TACTGGTTGCTGTGGTTTCCTCAAACATTGCAGCATTTTGCTGTGTTACCTGATCTAATTGCGCAGTTGCAGTATTAATCTCTGAAATAGTATTTGACTGTACAGACGCTGAATTAGATATTTCACTGATTCGGCTGGTAATCCCCGAAACGCCAGCTGAAATGGATTTTAAAGCCAATCCAGTTTGGTCAACCAGATCGACTCCTGTTTCAACCTGTTTAACACTATTACTAATCAAGCTAGAAATTTCGCTCGCCGCTTCAGAAGATTTGGCTGCCAGCGCCCGGACTTCTGAGGCAACTACAGCAAACCCGCGTCCAGCTTCGCCAGCACGTGCGGCCTCAACACCTGCGTTTAAGGCCAAAAGATTGGTTTGAAAGGTTATATCATCAATAAGTTTAACCGTTTTGCGGATTTCCATAGAAGATGTCTGAATGGCTCGCATCGCAGCAACTGTGTTATCAACAACATCATTACTTTTTTCTGCCTCTTCTTGAATAGCTAGTGCTTCTTTATTTGTTTCGGCAGAAACTTTTGCTGTTGAATTAACCAATGAAGATAATTCTTTTATCGACACGGCCGTTTCCTCAAGAGTTGCTGCCGCGTTTTCTGTACGTGTTGCCAGTGCACTTGCTGCATCAGAAACTTCTCGCGATGATATGCCAATTTCAGTACTGCTTTGATCAATTTGCATTAAATTTGCCGACAAACTATCAAGAGATTTATTCAGGTTTATTTGAATGCCGCCAAAGGCACCCTGAAATTCCCCCTCCATCTGACAAGATAAATCGCCTTGTGATAATGCATCAAGGGTTTCCTGAATTTTACTAAGGCTTGCATTCACGGTTTCGCTGACTTGATTTACGCCGCCGCAAATATTCGCAAAAACACCTTCTTTTCCATCAAGTGAGAGGCGCTGACTGAAATCTCCCTTTGCGCAAGCTGAAACAACTGCAGATATTTCCTCGGCTGTTTTTTGCTCACTTTTCATTTTGACAAGCTGTTCTTGCTCACGCAATAATGCCTTTGCTTTTTCGTCGTCCGCCTGGGCAACTTCAGCCTTGCGTTGACGCTCTTGCTCGCGTTGTTCTGCCTGACGCATTTCTTTTTCAGTTTCTTTGGCGGCAAGGATGCTGTCACGTAGCATTCCCAATGCAACTGTAATTTGGCCAAATTCATTATTTGTAGCGTCTGGCAGCTCCACTCTTAAATTCCCTGAGGCCATTTCTTCCGCAGTATGCACAACATCACTAAAACCTACCCGCACAGCCCGAATGAATATATATGAAATACCAACAGTCATAGCCAATGCAACAAGAACCAAAACGACAACCATATTTCTGTTAAAGGCGGCAATGTTTTGTTTCTTTTCAATTATCCAAAGAAGATTATCAGCTAGGCTGTCTTCCATAACTTTCATTTGATTGATTCTGTCAGTTTGCGCATTGAAAAAATCCACACCTGTAACGGCACCCAAATCCCCGCCTATACCAGCATCCAAAGCCAGTTGCGTCATCGCCTGGACATCAATCCCTGCTTTGGATTTGGAAATAGAAATATATTGCTCTCTTTGTTCTACAGTCGCATTGTCTAAAAACCTTTTCGTGAAAAGTCGCTGTTCACGAACTGCATTGCTAAACCTTGTGTATGTGGCAGCATCGAATGATCCTGCGGAAAATCCGGAAGAACCAATAGCACGCTCTATCCCGACACTATCTTTGCCTTGCAGAAAAGATGCCAGGCTCGAGATTGCCTTGCTGACTTTTATATGGTGGCTAAAATTAACCGAGTATTGAACTATAGCCAGCATTTCTGCGTTCAAATTCGTATAATAGTTAATTGCATCTTCGGCATTAATACTGAGGGAATCCACACTGGAACGAATTATGGCTTTGCGGGATACCATCTTATAAAGGTTATCAATCAATACCTGCATATCTGCTTCAACTAAAGCCGAATCCAGGCTGTCAAAGTAATCCTTAAGGACATTCTGCTTTTCATTTGTTAAAATCCGCTGCCTTTTTAATTCCTCAGCGAACTTTTCACCGCCAGAATTCAGGAATACGGCGGTTGCCCCACGTTCCTTTTGCTGTTCGTGAATAACAGCACCAATTATCTGTAATGGCGTTAGCTTATACTGCAATTCATTGATACTGGAAGCATCGTTTACTTTTTCCATCATCAATACGATGGACAGTATTAGTGCCATAAAAAGCGGTACCGCCGCTGTAATTATAACAATGTTAGAGGCTTTTATATTTTTCAATTGCTTGGTCAGAAACATCTTGGCACCTTTTTATATTGATGCCCTTGGCTCTAACAGTAACTTCTGACTAATAGGTAAACACAGCTATTGTTTATTTAGCTTCAAGGTTTTTTCCCGCAGCCATGTCGTAAAACCGCGCGGATTATCAGACCATTTTTCTATTTCATCCGTATGAACAGGCTCGCCTACAATTGGTGCCTGAGGTTTATTCAAGGAATGCACAACTTCATGTAGCAATAATCCTTGCCGCAGAGTTGCTGAAATTTGATTGGCGATCTGATAGATACGAGAATTTTGGCCGGGGAAAAATATCGGGACAACGGTGGCACCCGAGCGTTGTATCATTTTGGCTGTAAAAGGATTCCATTGTGCCTCGATAGCAGGCCCAAATAATGTCTTGCTACTGGCGACAACACCGGCAGGAAATAAAATGACCATGCCCCCATTGTGCAAATGATCCATAGCTTTTTTACGCATATCAATATTTAATCTTTGCGCGTTATCTTCGTGCGGAAACGCAACTGAAATCATAAAATCTTCAATTTCAGGAATGCCGGTTAGCAGGCTTCGGGTCAGGATTTTATAATCCTCGCGCACAGAGCCGACCAGCTCGGCCAAAACCAGACCATCGACCAAACCATGCGGGTGGTTGGCGACGACAATCACAGGTCCCTTAGCCGGAATTTTTGCAATTTGACTGGCGGGTGTTTCAATTTCAATCTGCATCAGTTTCAGGGCGCGGCTGAAAAACTGCTGCCCACTGACGACACCTTCGTGTTCAAATTTCCGGATCAGGCGAAGCAGACGGATTTTGCCGGTTAACCATTCCATAACGCGGATTGTGAACACCTTATACGGGTTGGTAAACGTATTGGCATAAGATAGGTTCTGGCGTTTATAGGGCACATAATCGGGGTCTTCTTCCGACTTGTTTTTATCTGATCTATCTACCAAAGTATTTCCAGTTTAGTCAGGGCGCAAAGCAGCACTTAGAACTTTTCACCAAAACGGCCGGCAACCAATTCTTTCAATGCAATCGCCAGTTTTTCCGCATCCGAGCCGCTGGTTTCGACCTCAATAGAGGTTCCTTTAGAGGCTGCCAACATCAAAAGCCCCATAATGGAATCCCCCGACGCACTTAGGCCATCTTTGGATACCTCGGCGCTGGCATCATGAGCCTCAACCGTTTCAACCAATTTGGCCGATGCGCGCGCATGCAAACCTTTTTCATTGATAATATTCAATGTCATTTTATTGCTCATTTGAGGCTATCCATTTGTTCCGTCAATATAATTTATATACTTTCGACCGGCGTCAAGCGAGGCAGACACAGCCTTGTCCATTGGGATTTCGCGTGATTTAACAAGCTTCACCAGCATCGGCAGATTCGCGCCAAAAAGGATCTTGCGGTCTATTTTACAACACGCCCTGAGCGAAAGATTCGAGGGAGAACCGCCAAATAAATCGGTCACGATAATCACGCCCGCACCGGTATCAACCGATTCAACAGCATTGCAGATCTCGGCTTCTTTGTCAGCGCGATTATATTCGCTTTCTATTGCAATCGTGCGAATACCTGTCTGCTTGCCAACCACATGCTCTACGGCGGCCAAATATTCCTTGGCCAACCCGCCATGTGCGACAATCACAATCCCGATCACGCCTTGTCACCCCGTTTCTGTGCTGGCTCTAACAGAGCCTTTCGTTCCATTTCCCTATGTCGAATAGACACCTGCCAGCCCTTTTGCGCAAGTGCCTTCACCAACATTTCCACAACAGCAACAGAACGGTGCTGACCACCTGTGCAACCAAACCCGATAGATAAATGCGCTTTGCCTTCATCAATATAAGCCGGCAGCAGCATTTCTACCAGATCGTGAACTTTGTTGAAAAAACCCAAAAACCGCGGATCGGTTGCAATATAATTGGCCACTTCTGCGTTGCGACCGTCAAAACTGCGCAATTGTTCCTGCCAATAAGGGTTTTTCAAAAACCGGCAGTCAAAAACCATATCAACCCCGCGCGGGATACCACGTTTATAAGAAAAGGAATGCACCGACACCGCAAGCCTTTGCCCGACATCCGGTGCAAACCAGTGCTCTATTTCCGAAAGCAAATCATGGGGCGATAAATTTGATGTATCAATCAAAACATCTGCGCGGGCGCGAATAGGCGCAAGTAAATCTATTTCCCTACGAATACCCTGAACCGGAGATTCCGCCGGGGCCAACGGATGACGGCGGCGCGTTTGCGAATAACGTCTGGCCAATACATCAAGGTTACAATCCAGATATAACAGTTCGCATTTCACAGCTTCCTTTTGTGAAAGCATATCTATTGTTTCAATCAACGCCGCCGTGCTAAAATCGCGGTTACGCACATCAACACCCAAAGCCAACGGATGCGAAATGGGCGATCCTGCCAGCAATCTGGGTAACAAAGACAAGGGCATATTGTCGATTGCCTCATAGCCGACATCCTCTAAAACCTTAATCGAGGTGCTTCGGCCTGCACCAGAGGGACCGGTCACCAAAACAACGCGCTGATCTGTTTTTTTTACACTATCATTCATTTTACGCACTCCTGCCCCCTTTAATATACTGAATAATAGCAGCAGGGAAATGCGGGGCATCTACCTTGTGAAGCATCGGGATTGGTTGGCCAAGTAAAATATATGCTCGCTTTTTTGGCAAGCGATCCTGCTCTAGATTATCCAGATCAACTATCAGCTTAACTTCTGCAAGCGCGCATTTCTGTGCTGCAAGTATTCCAACCCCGCGCGCCTCAATTAGCCCTTTTATTGCAGCAGGGGCACTTGCCATAATTCCGCCATTCCCTGTTTGCAGACAGGTTCTATCATCGGAAACCAAAACGCCGCCAAATGCCATCAGCTGTAACGCCAGAGATGATTTTCCGGCACCTGACGCGCCCAAAACCAGCACAGCCTGCCCATTAAACGCAACGCAAGATGCGTGCATCATCAGTAAGCCCTCATCAACATCGGCCGTGCCAGATGAACCAGAGAGCCGAACGCCCGTCATAAAACCGTTTTATATTGGCAAACCAACAACAAATCTTGCCCCCAAAGGCTCCGAGGTAATATCGGCATCCGTTGGCCGAATGTTTTCAGCCCAGATAACGCCGTCATGCGCCTCAACAATTTGCTTGGAGATTGCCAGACCCAGACCTGAATTATTCCCAAAATGTCCCTCGGGGCGTTCAGAGTAAAACCGCTTGAAAATTTTATCCAAAGCCTGCTCCGGAATGCCCAGCCCCGTATCCTCAACCACAATCAGCACCCTGTTTTCACGCCTGCGCGCCCAAATTCGGATCGCATCACCTTCTTCGCAAAACGAAATCGCGTTGGTGATCAGGTTTACAAACACTTGCGCCAAGCGCTGTTCAAGCCCGGTAATAACAATCGGATGTGACGGTAGATCGGAAATAAAATCAATGCCTTTGGATTTGGCTTCCTTGGCCAGATGGTCATTAACATTCTTGATAGTTTTCAGTAGGTTAAAGTTTTTCTGTTCTTCCTTCACCAGCTCGCTATCCAACCTTGAAGCGTTGGAAATATCACTGACCAGACGATCCAGCCGGCGCACATCATGTTCCACCACATCCAGCAGTATATTGCGCTGCTCGTCTTTCTTTACAATCCGCAAAGTGCTTGCCGCAGAACGCAGCGAGGCAAGCGGATTTTTCAGCTCATGGGCCACATCGGCTGCAAATTGTTCATTCGCATCAATCCGGTCGTAAAGCGCCGCAACCATGCCCCGCAGCGCAACAGACAGGCGGCCAATTTCATCAGGTCGACCGGTAAGATCCGGGATGCTGATACGCCCCGGACCTGATTTATTTGCATCCTTATTTTTTTCCCGCCCCAGTTCGGCCGCGGCAGCAAGATCGGATAGCGGGTTTGCAATAGTTGACGCCAAAACAAGGCTAAGACCAATCGAAACTAAAAGAGCGATAACAAACATCTGCAAAACCTGCTCACGTTCACTGCGCACCAGACGATCAATTTCACCTGCCGCACTTGTTATCGCGATTACACCCACGACCTCGCCATTATGAACAATCGCCGCGGCAACAGAAAAAACTGTGTTGCCATTATGATCATGACTGGTTTTAATTTGCGTGTTGCCAGCCAATGTATCGGCTACAAGGGACCTGGCCATTTCCTCAATATCCAGGTCAGGTTGGTCCTGACCACCCGGGGCCAGTAAACCGGATACGCCTTCCCAAACAGAATTAAGAAAATCGGTTATCAGTGTGCTATGATGTTCTTCTTCCAAACCGGCAATCGGCATTATGCCAGTTCGGATCAAACCACGCGTTTCGCCAATCAATGCTTTTTCCGCGTCATAAACAAATACTTCTACGCCGTCTGCCAAATCAAGGTTTTGCAAAACATCGACAACACCGCCATCAGCAGCCATGCTCACCTTATTCGAAACAGACATAAGCGCCTCGAACACATCGGCAACCAGCTCTGCCTCGATGACCAGATCGCGTTGCCGCTGGTTAACCAGACTATCACGAAACGGGTTCATATAAAGAACACCCGCAACCAAGATGACCAAGGCAATCAAATTGAAAGTAATTATTTTGCGCGCAAGGGGCGAGCGGTTTAGCGAAACAAACTCACTGCGCTTGCGCCGGCGCGCGCGCCTGCCTTTTGTCTTGGCTGAATCAGGTCCATCCCAATCCTCGCCAAGCACAACTTTAGCTTTTTTTACCGGTTCCGCTTTATGCAAACCCGCCCCCGATACAAGTGTCATTCCTCGTTGTATCTGTAACCAATTCCATAAAGGGTCTCAATGGCGGAAAACGCATCATCAGCCGTGCGCATTTTTTTACGCAACCGCTTGATGTGGCTGTCAATCGTGCGGTCATCCACATAAATTTGATCGTCATAGGCCACATCCATTAGCTGATCGCGGCTTTTAACAAATCCGGGACGCTGGGCCAAGGCCTGTAGCAGCAAAAACTCGGTTACTGTTAAAGACACCTCGTTGCCCTTCCAGCTTACCGAATGGCGCAATGGATCCATACGCAATTGCCCGCGTTCAATCACTTTGGTTTCTTCGGTTTCGCCAACTTCACCGGTCTCAATCGCTTCCTGGCGGCGCAGCAGCGCACGAATGCGTTCTACCAACAGGCGCTGGGAAAACGGTTTTTTTACATAATCATCCGCGCCCATGCGCAATCCAAGAACCTCGTCGATTTCATCATCTTTCGAGGTTAGAAAAATAATCGGCATTTTGGTTTTCAGCCGCAAGCGCTGCAATAATTCCATGCCATCCATCCGCGGCATTTTAATATCAAGCACAGCCATATCCGGCAGGTTTTTATTAAACGCATCCAACGCGGCCTGCCCGTCATTATAAGTCTGGACATCAAATCCTTCAGATTCAAGCGTCATCGAGACAGACGTCAGAATATTTCTGTCGTCATCCACCAGTGCAATTTTAGCCATTGGTAATTCCTTATACTGCTCAGTTTTTTATTATTTTTTTCCATAATCCTGCTTATAGCTGGTCGAATCAACACAAATCTTCGAATCAGGCGCATTGCTTACCTGTATTTCAGCTGAAAACATGTAACCAATGACTAATATGTCTCACTTTATGTCGCTTTGGCCTAAAATAATTCACCTTTGATTGCGCTAACTGTGCTGCACCACCCTATTTTTTTGCTTCTCGGCCATGTTATCACCAATTATCAACCCCGGCCCGATCGGGAGAATAATAGCCCCAACAGGAGATTGCATATGACGAACGGACGGGTAAACCCCACCAAGCGACTGGATGATCAAGGTATCACCAATCTGGGTAACGTGTTTTACAACTATCTGGAAGCCGATTTGATGGAGCAAGCCGTTCTGCGCAAAGAAGGCCGCATCGGCAAAGGCGGCGCCTTTCTGGTCAGCACGGGGCAATATACCGGCCGTTCTCCCAAGGATAAATTTGTGGTTCGCACCGCGTCTGTCGAAGATAATATCTGGTGGGAAAATAACCAGCCAATGACGCCCGAGGCTTTTGATCTGCTGCACGGCGATATGCTGGCGCACATGCAAGGCGGCGATTATTTCGTGCAGGATCTGGTCGGAGGCGCCGATGAAGGCAACCACCTGAATGTGCGCGTCATCACCGAATTTGCCTGGCACAGCCTGTTTGCCCGCACCATGTTTCGCCGCCCCGAGCGCGCCGAACTTGATACCTTTATACCCGAGTTCACTGTCATCAACTGCCCCGGCTTCAAGGCCGATCCCGCGCGTCACGGTTGCCGCACCGAAACAGTTATCGCGCTGAATTTCGAGAAAAAACTGATTTTGATCGGCAACACCGAATATGCCGGCGAAATCAAAAAATCCGTTTTCTCGGCCCTGAATTATATCCTGCCCGGCCGCGGCATCATGCCGATGCACTGCTCTGCCAACCACGCGATTGGCAATCCGGTCGATACCGCCGTTTTCTTTGGCCTGTCGGGCACCGGAAAAACCACACTTTCGGCAGACCCGTCGCGCACCCTGATCGGCGATGACGAACATGGCTGGTCCGACAGCGGCATCTTTAATTTCGAAGGCGGCTGTTACGCGAAAACCATCAACCTCTCGAAAGAAGCCGAGCCGGAAATCTACGCCACCACCAGCAAATTCGCGACCATCGTCGAGAACATGGTCTACGATGAAGACACCCGCGAGCTGGATTTCGAGGATGACAGCCTGACCGCCAACATGCGTTGCGCCTATCCGCTACATTATATTTCAAATGCTTCCGAAACCGCACTTGGCGCGCATCCCAAAAACATCATCATGCTGACCTGCGATGCCTTTGGCGTTTTGCCGCCAATCGCGCGCCTGACACCGGCACAGGCAATGTATCATTTCCTGTCTGGATTCACGTCAAAAGTTGCCGGCACCGAGCGCGGCGTAACCGAACCCGAGCCAACATTTTCAACCTGCTTTGGCGCGCCTTTCATGCCCCGCCGACCCGAAGCCTACGGCAATCTTTTGCGTGAAAAAATCGCCACGCACGGATCGACCTGCTGGCTGGTCAACACCGGCTGGACGGGTGGCGCATATGGCACCGGAAAACGCATGCCGATCAAGGCAACACGCGGATTGCTGACGGCGGCACTTGACGGCTCGCTGGGCGATGTCGAATTTCGCAAAGACCCGAATTTCGGTTTTGACGTGCCTGTTTTAGTGCAGAATGTGGACAACACGCTGCTGGATCCGCGCGGCACATGGACCGATACTGCGGCTTATGACGCGCAGGCTCAAAAGCTGGTAAAAATGTTCGCGGCAAACTTTGAGCAATATCAGGCCTACATAGATGATGACGTAAAAGCCGTCGCCATCGCATGATAAATGCCATCGTATGATAAGTTTTGCGGCGAAAATAACGCGGCGGATGAACAAGGCAATTGCCCTGTCAGCCGGTTTTATTTTCGCCGCAACCGTTTTACAGGCTGAGCCACCGGTTTATCTGGATGACAAAAAGATTGCCGGATTTGAATACGGCCTTGTCTGTAAATTTCCGGTATCCGGCTCAAAATTCGCCCCTGATACCGACGCGGGTGAAATTAACATCATCGATGGCGAAGTGCATTTTAGCGCGCATGGCACGGTGATCCCGGCTATTTTGGGCATGTCATTTGGCATAAAGTCAATTTTGCATCAAGGCGACCAACTTGACGGGGTTGTGTTTAAGGTGGTGCACCCGCCCCTGTTAAACAGCGGCAGAACCGAACAAAGCTGGATCGGGGATATGAGCTCGCAATATCCCACACCACAATTATACAGCTTTGATCTGCCAAGCGAACTTGTCACCGGAATCTGGACAATTTCGGCCCATAAAGATGGCGCTTTACTATATTCGGTTGCCTTCGACGTGGTCTGGCCCAAAGATAGCCCTGAATATCTTAAGAAACTGTGCATGGGGCTGGATTTATTCAGCTGAGGGTGAATGATGGAATCGCCGAGTCACAATTATTCAAAACGGCCGCCATTTGCGCATTTTTCTTGCGCGCCAAATTTAATACGCTTATGCCGAATACGATAGAAAAAGGATCCTGAACATGGCCACGACCTGCATTATTCCCAATCTTCTGACACTGACAAAATCCGCGCTTCCAGCCGTTAAAACCCTGCTGGATCAGGCAACCCAAAACTTGCGCGCGAATGTTGTTGTTGATGGCCGTGTTTCCTCGGCAGCGCTTGAAATTCACCAGGATGCGGCGCACGCACTTTCGTGGTTGGCGACATATTTCCAAGCGTTGCAGCAAATGCACAATTGGGCAGATCGTTTGAACGGTGACGGCAAATTCGGCGAAATGGAGCAGCTGATTTTGCAAATCTGCTTTGGCGAATATCTGGCCCAGATCGCCGGCGGCATTCCGATGTCGCAAGGCGAAATCGCACGGCTGCAAGAATTCGGCCTGAACATGCCCGACGCCCCCGAAATTACCGCACTGATCACGCAAGGCAACACCAGTTCGGCCCGCAGCCGTTTGGTGGAATTGATGCAGGGTAACGCGGGCCACGCCACCTTTGGCGCAACCGGTCTGGACGATGAGCTGGAAATGATCCGCGATCAATTTCGCCGTTTTACCGATGATCGTGTGGTTCCCAACGCGCATGAATGGCATCTAAAAGACGAACTGATCCCGATGGAAATCATCGAAGAAATGGCCGAGCTGGGCGTTTTTGGTTTGACCATCCCCGAAGAATACGGCGGTTTTGGCTTGTCCAAGGCCTCGATGTGTGTGGTTTCAGAGGAGCTTTCGCGCGGCTACATCGGTGTTGGCTCGCTTGGAACCCGTTCGGAAATCGCGGCGGAGCTGATTATTTGTGGCGGCACCGAGCAGCAAAAACAACACTGGTTGCCCAAGATCGCCAGTGCCGAAATTCTGCCAACGGCCGTGTTCACCGAACCAAATACCGGCTCGGATCTGGGCGCGCTAAAAACCCGCGCTGTGAAAGATGGCGATGATTACAGCATCACCGGCAATAAAACCTGGATCACCCACGCCGCCCGCACGCATGTTATGACATTGCTGGCCCGCACCGATTCCGACACCGATAATTACAAAGGTCTGTCGATGTTTCTGGCCGAAAAAACGCCGGGCACGGTGCAGCAGCCATTCCCGACCGAGGGCATGACCGGCGGTGAAATCGAGGTGCTGGGTTATCGCGGCATGAAGGAATACGAGCTGGCTTTTGACGGCTTCAAAGTGAAGGGTGAAAACCTGTTGGGCGGGGTTGAGGGCCAAGGCTTTAAGCAGCTGATGCAAACCTTTGAAAGTGCGCGTATTCAAACGGCCGCCCGCGCCATCGGGGTTGCGCAAAATGCGCTTGAGGTCGGGATGGGCTATGCGATTGATCGCAAACAATTTGGCAAATCCATCATCGAATTCCCGCGCGTTTCCGGCAAGTTGGCGATGATGGCGGTCGAAATTATGATCGCGCGTCAAATGGCCTATTTTGCGGCATGGGAAAAAGACCACGATCAGCGCTGCGATCTAGAGGCGGGCATGGCCAAATTGCTGGGTGCGCGCGTGGCTTGGGCTGCGGCCGATAACGCGTTGCAAATTCATGGCGGCAACGGTTTTGCGCTGGAATATGAAATCAGCCGCATTCTGTGTGATGCCCGTATTTTAAGCATCTTTGAAGGTGCGGCTGAAATTCAGGCCCAAGTTATTGCGCGCCGTTTGCTGGCCTAATTCAGGCCTTTAGACGTTTATCGCGCGCGGCCAAAAGTTTCAGGCGCAGTGCGTTGATTTTGATAAATCCGGCCGCATCCGCCTGATCGTAAGCGCCTGCGTCATCTTCAAATGTCACATGTTCTTCGGAATAAAGCGAATGATCCGACCAGCGGCCAACCGTTTGCGCCATGCCTTTGTAAAGCTTCAGGCGCACAGATCCGGTGACGTGTTCTTGCGATTTATCAATCAACTCCTGCAACATTTCACGCTCGGGCGAGAACCAGAAACCGTTGTAAATCAGCTCGGCGTATTTCGGCATCAGCTCGTCTTTCAGATGCGCCGCGCCGCTATCCAGCGTGATGCTTTCCATGCCGCGATGCGCCTCCAGCATAATCGTGCCGCCGGGCGTTTCGTAAATTCCGCGGCTTTTCATGCCGACAAAACGCCCCTCGACCAGATCAAGCCGCCCAATGCCGTGTTTGCCGCCCAGCGCATTTAACGCGGTCAGCATTTCAGCCGGCGATAATGCCTTGCCGTCCAGCGCCACAGGGTCGCCTTTTTCATAGCTGATTTCGATAAATTCGGCCTTGTCCGGCGCGTCCTCCGGGGCCACCGTGCGCTGGTAAACATAATCGGGCGCGGGGTCGGCGGGGTCTTCTAGAACCTTGCCCTCGGATGATGTGTGCAACAGGTTGGCATCCACCGAAAACGGTGCCTCGCCGCGTTTGTCTTTGGCGATCGGAATTTGGTGTTTTTCGGCAAATTCCAACAGTTTCGTGCGGCTGGATAAATTCCATTCACGCCACGGCGCAATCACTTTGATTTCCGGGTTCAGCGCATAGGCGGCCAGCTCAAAACGCACCTGATCATTGCCCTTGCCGGTGGCCCCGTGCGACACCGCATCGGCACCGCATTCGGCGGCAATTTCAACCAGACGTTTGGAAATCAGCGGCCGGGCGATTGATGTTCCCAGCAAATACAGCCCCTCGTATTGGGCATTGGCGCGAAACATCGGGAAAACGAAATCGCGCACAAATTCTTCGCGCAGATCCTCGATGTGGATATTTTCAGGCTTCACACCCAGCAATTCGGCTTTTTTGCGGGCTGGACCCAGCTCTTCGCCTTGGCCTAAATCGGCGGTAAATGTCACGACCTCGCAGCCATATTCAATTTCCAGCCACTTCAAAATAATCGAGGTATCAAGGCCACCGGAATAGGCCAGCACAACTTTTTTAGGCGCAGATTTTAACCCAGACATGTCTTTCTCCAACATCCAATAATTTCATCTCGCGATTAGCCTTATTTTGACCAAAGAGCAAGGCATCAGGTTGACCCGCAAGCCATTGGATGCGTATCAACGGGAAATCGGGTTTCGCAAGGGTTTGAAAGATGCAGGGTTGGAAAATATTCACCTATTCGTTGGAAATGGTTTTTGGCAATCTAAGGGCTGCCTTTCGGATTTCGCTGGTGCTATATTTGGCGCAGGCGGCTTTCGGGATATATTTCACAAACGGATACGGTGATTTCATGCGCGAGATGGCGGGCGGAAATGTTACAAGTTTCCCCCCCGGTTTCTGGCTTTCATGGACGCTTTTCATTGCTGTCAGCTTTGTAACCAGCCTGTGGATCGCGGTTGGCTGGCATCGCTATATTCTTATCGAGGAAAACAACGGCGCAATTATCCCGCCATTCCAAGGGGCGCAAATGCTGGCGTATCTGGGTAAATCGCTTTTGATCGGCCTGCTATTGGGCTTTGCGTTTATCCTTGTCAGCAGCTTTCTTTCCTTGGTTATGGGGGCCGTTGCCGGGGTGACTGGCGTGCTGATATCCACCTTTATATCATTCGGTTTAATGTTTTATCTGTTCTACCGGCTGGGCCTTATTTTACCCGCGGCGGCCGTTGGCGGCGCGATGACATTTAGTGAATCCTGGGAAACTACCGCACCGGCTTCGACGGCTGTCGGGCAGCTGGCTGTGATTGCGATTGGCTTTGTGATACTTACCCGAATTCCCCAATATATGAATTATGATCCGGATTCGATTATCAATATCGTTTACACTTATGTTCTGGGCTGGATTACCATGATGGTCGGCGCCAGTGTTTTAACCACGCTTTACGGGGTCTATTTCGAGGGGCGCAAGATTTAAACCATGTCAGATTTTTCCAACCTTGCCCATGCCGCCACCAAAGCAATGCGCACGCTTTTTGAGCCAACCCCGTTGCAGCGCAATGACCACCTCTCAAAGCGTTACGGCGCTGATATCTGGCTAAAACGCGAAGATTTATCCCCGGTCCGGTCTTATAAAATTCGGGGCGCGCTGAATGCGATGCGCAAGGTGATTGATGATCAGGATGTTTTTGTCTGTGCCAGCGCGGGTAATCACGCCCAAGGTGTTGCGTTTGTTTGCCGTCATTTCGGGGTGAAAGGTGTGATATTCATGCCGGTGACCACGCCGCAACAAAAGATTAACAAGACACGGATATTTGGCGGTGAGAATATCGAAATCCGCCTTGTCGGGGATTATTTTGACGAGACTCTGGCCACCGCGCGCAGCTATTGTCAGGATGTCGGGGCGCATTTTTTATCGCCGTTTGATGATGTGGATGTGATCGAGGGTCAGGCCTCGGTTGCGGTGGAGTTGTTAGAGCAATTGGGTAAAAAACCCGATATGATTGTGCTGCCTGTTGGTGGCGGTGGCTTGGCGTCGGGGGTGACTTCTTATTTGACGCAGAAATCACCTGAAACGGAAATACGGTTTGTTGAGCCCAAAGGTGCGCCCAGTCTGACAGCGGCAATTGCTGCGGGCAAATCCGTGACACTTGGCAAAGTTGACAGTTTTGTCGATGGCGCGGCCGTGGCGCGTATTGGTGCGCAGAATTTTGCGGTACTCAAAGGTATTTGCGCCAAAAACATCCTGCTTGCGCCGGAGGACCGTATTTGCAGCACGATGGTTGAAATGCTGAATGTCGAAGGCGTGGTGCTAGAGCCAGCGGGCGCGCTTTCTATTGATGTGCTGCCTGATTTGGCGGATCAGATCAAAGGCAAAACCGTGGTTTGCGTTACCTCGGGCGGCAATTTTGATTTTGAACGCTTGCCCGAAGTCAAAGAACGCGCCCAGCGCTATCTTGGCCTGAAGAAGTACTTTATTTTGCGCATGCCCCAGCGCCCCGGTGCGCTTAAAGAATTTCTTGGGATCCTTGGGCCAGATGATGATGTTGCCCGCTTTGAGTATTTGAAAAAATCTGCTCGTAATTTTGGCTCTGTCTTGATCGGGATCGAGACTAAAGACCCCCAAAACTTTGCGGTTTTATTTACAAAACTGGGCAAGGCCGGTTTTACTTATAACGACATTACCAATGATGAAACTGTCTCTGAATTTATAATTTAGCACACTCGCTCTAGGCCGCTTTCATAGCATTGCACCCGGCGCTGAATGCAATCTTGGAAGCATCATACGAGACAAAAACTTCATGCATGTTTATTGTTTCAGCCTGCCCTTGCGAGGCGGCTTTTTCCCTGATCTGACAAAGATCGCTAAACTGTGAAAACCCAAGGTTTAATGCGCTGCCCTTCAGGAAATGCATATCTTCTTCGTAAGTGCCCGGGTTTGGCGCTGCTTTTAGTCGCGCAATCACCTCATCCACCTCCTCAAGAAACATTTCAGCCACTTCAGAAAAATCTTCCGGGCCTATTTCATTGCGCAACTCGCTCACCCTATCCCAACTAATCATAACCCACTCCTAAACTATATTACGCCCCCACGCCCTGCCTTTCTATTCCGGATATACTTAACGTTAAGTAAGCCTCCAATCATGAAATAGCGCAAATTTTAACATTCACTCCCCCTTAAACCCTTACTGCCACAAGAGCGGATTAAAGGGATTCGCCCCAAAACATCGAGAAGGTTAACATGACAGAACCTGCCCTATCATTTAACAAGCAGCAACCTGAAGGCGATGACCAGCCACAGACCCCAAAACGGGTTCTGATTGTTGACGACAGCCGTGCCCAGCGCCGAATTCTAAGTCTATCTCTGAAACGGTGGGGCTATGAAGTGTTCGAAGCCGATTCGGGGCATACGGCACTCGAAATCTGCAAGACCGAATCGCTTGACCTGATTTTAAGTGACTGGATGATGCCCGGCATGAATGGCCTGGAATTTTGCATGGTCTTTCGCGAACTGGAGCAGAACGGTTATGTTTATTTCATTTTGCTTACCTCAAAAAGTGAAAAAGACGAGGTTGCGCATGGGCTGGATGTGGGTGCCGATGATTTTCTGAGCAAACCTGTCAATTCCAGTGAATTGCGTGCGCGGATCCGAGCGGGGGAACGCATCCAGGCAATGGAGCGCGAACTGACCGAAAAAAACCGGATTGCCAGTGATGCGTTAGCAGAAATACAATGTCTTTATAACACAATTGATCGCGACTTGATCGAGGCCAAAAAGCTTCAGCAATCGTTGATAAAAGAGCGCTACCGTAATTTGGGCGCTGCAGAAATCTCTTTATTATTGCGCTCTAGCGGGCATGTTGGTGGCGATCTTGTCGGATTTTTTCAGATCAACAAAAATCAGGTTGGCCTGTTTTCTATTGATGTGTCGGGTCACGGAATTTCGTCAGCCATGATGACTGCGCGTTTAGCGGGGTTTTTATCCGGCGCGACACCTGAACAAAATCTGGCGCTAATCCATAATGACAATGGCGGCTATTCTGCCCGCAGCCCTGCCAAAGTTGCAGAACATTTAAACCACCTTGTGCTAGAGGAAATGGATACCGAACATTATTTCACTCTGCTTTTGGCGCATCTGGATCTGCAGACCGGAAAAGTTATCGCCACGCAGGCCGGCCACCCCCACCCTGCGATCCAGCACGCAAATGGATCGGTTGAATTATGCGGCCAAGGTGGTTTGCCTGTCGGGCTGGTTTGTGGCGCTACTTATGACGATTTTCAGATTACTCTTGCGCCGGGTGATCGTCTATTTCTGATGTCTGACGGAATTACGGAATGTCCCGGAAAAAATGAAACCGACATGCTTGACGAAGACGGGATGATTGATATTTTAAAACGCAACAGCGCCATTCGCGGCCCCCGTTTTTTTGATGCGTTAATGTGGGATTTGACTACATATGCCGGAGATCAGGACTTTCCCGACGATATTTCGGCTGTGCTGTTGGAATATAACGGGCCAGATTAAAACCTAGCCAAACAGTCCACGCACAAAATCGCGATCACCCTCGCTGGCCAGTTTCTGGGCTGCATATTCTGCTGACATCCAAACAGCCAAATGGCCCGCTTCGGTTGGATCTGCCAATGCGCGCACAGGTCTGGCCATATAGATATGACAGATTTTTTCGGCCCATAAATTATATTCCGGCATGTAAGTAAACCGGCGATACACACCCAGCTTTACCGGTTTTCCAATTCGCCAACCGGTTTCCTCCAGAACTTCGCGATGTAGCGCGCTTATCGACGATTCACCCGGATCAATGCCACCACCGGGCAATTGAAATTCCGGTGTCGGTTTGGCCTGATGGGTGAGCAGCAGATTTTGCCCCAACGGTAAAATAGCATAGGCTCCGGGGCGCATCCGATATCGCTTTCCCGTCACCACTGGATCACCAAATCTGCGGATCATCTTGTTGCTCCCCTCTCAGTTATTAACTGTAGTGAATTCGTCAAACCGTAAAATCAACCGGAATCATCCAGTTGCCCTGCCCAAACAGCCGCGTTATGCCTAAACCAACACTTAAAGGATCCGATTAATGACACAGACGCCGACAATCGCATGGGATGACACCGTTTTGCCCTTTCAACTGGATCACGCCAACACCCGTGGTCGCGTTGCACGTCTGGACGGCGTGCTGGAACATGTGCTGGCCCAGCATAATTACCCCGCCCAAATCGAGGCCCTGATTGCCGAAGTCGCGCTGCTAACCGCATTAATCGGCCAAACCATGAAGCTGCGCTGGAAGCTGTCAATTCAGGTGCGCAGTGATGGGCCTGCGCGTATTATTGCCGCTGATTTCTATGCGCCGCAAAAAGAAGGCGACCCGGCCCGCATTCGCGCATATGCAAGCTTTGACGCTGATCGTCTGGATGCTGGCCAAACCCCGTTTTCGCAAATCGGCAAGGGTTATTTTGCCATTCTGATTGATCAGGGCCAAGGCACAAAACCCTATCAGGGCGTCACCCCGCTTGATAAAAAATCGCTTTCAGATTGCGCCGAAAGTTACTTTGAGCAATCCGAGCAAATCCCGACACGTTTTCAGCTGGCCTTTGGCCAATCGCAAATGGCAGGCCAAACCAAACGCTGGCGTGCCGGCGGTATAATGCTGCAACAAATGCCCAATATTTCACCGTTAATGACGGGGGCTGAAACCATCATTCCCGCGGCTGACGATGACAATTCTGAAAACTGGTCACGCGTTAATATCTTGCTGGATACAGTTGACGAACTTGAGCTGATTGGCCCATCCATCGCACCGACAGATCTGTTATTGCGCCTGTTTCACGAAGAAGCGCCGCGCGTATTTGATACCCAAGCGCTAGAATTTGGCTGCACCTGCTCAGAGGCGGCGGTGCGCCAAAGCCTGTCAATCTATTCCGCCAAAGACATCGCCCATATGACGACAAAAAAAGAAACCGTTACAGCCGATTGTCAATTCTGCGGCGCGCATTATATTTTCAACCCAAAGACTTTGGGGTTTGAAGCATCCGAGCCGGTTGATGACCCAGAGCAATCTTGAAACCCACCTGAATAATGCGCTGGGCAAAATGCACAACGCATCGTCGGACTTTGATTTAAACCCGGACGCAAACCTGCCGAAAAACCGCGTTTTGCGCCCCGCTGCTGTTCTGGTTGCAATCGAAGAAAACATCAATGCGCCCCGCATAATTCTAACCCGCCGCGCATCATCTCTAAAACACCACCCCGGTCAAATTGCCTTTCCCGGCGGCAAACGTGAAGACAGCGACGGCAGCATTGAACAAACGGCTTTGCGCGAAGCCTATGAAGAAATCGGCCTGCTGCCAAAAACGGTGCAGATTTTGGGCCGAATGCCCAGCCATGAAACCGTCACCGGTTTTACCATCACCCCCATTTTAGCCCTTGTTAGAGCCAGATTTAACCCCGATCCGGATCACAATGAAGTGGCCGAGGTTTTCACCACTCCGCTATCGCACATCTGCGATACGGCCCAATATTCCATCCAAAGCCGCCACTGGCGCAGAGGGCGGCGGCATTATTACACTGTGCCTTACGGCCCGTATTATATCTGGGGTGCCACCGCCAGAATCCTGAAATCGCTGGCAGAAGGGGCGCGCGAGTGAGTGTTCTTAAGGCCGACTGGATCACTAATTCGGACACGCAGGCCGTTTTCAAAATGCTGACTAGCGCGGGCTACGAGTGTTATTTTGTTGGCGGATGTGTTCGAAACGAGCTGTTGAACGCGCCTGTAAATGACATCGACATTGCAACCAGCGCCCTGCCAAACCTTGTGATTAATTTGGCAGAGGCTGCGGGGCTAAAACCCATTCCAACCGGTATCGAACACGGCACGGTTACGGTGATTTCCGGCAACACATCGTTTGAAATAACCACTTATCGCCGCGATGTTGAAACGGATGGCCGCCATGCTGTCGTTGCCTTTGCCAAAACCATCAAAGAGGACGCTTTGCGCCGCGATTTCACGATCAATGCCTTATATGCCGATGCAAACGGAGTTGTTTTGGACCCGTTAAATGCAATGCCCGATTTGCACGCCCGCCGCATCCGGTTTATCGAAAATGCAGACCAGAGGATCAAAGAAGATTACCTGCGCATCATGCGTTTTTTTCGCTTTCATGCTTGGTATGGTGACATAAATGAAGGCCCAGATATTGACGGGTTGGCCGCCTGCGCCGCTAATTTAGCCGGATTAGAGACTGTTTCTAAAGAGCGTATCGGCGCAGAGCTAATTAAATTACTAAGCGCGCCTGACCCGTCACCCAGTATTGCATCAATGGCAGCCAGCGGTGTTTTGAGCACAATATTACCCGGTGCCGACGCTAAATATTTACCTGTCCTTGTTCATCTGGAAAATGGAATCTCACCAGATCCTATTCGCAGGCTTGCGGCACTTGGCGGAGAAAATGCCCAAAACTTTCTCCGACTTAGTAATGCGCAGACAAAACAGTTGAATTGCTTGCGCACCGAAACCGGTAGCTTACGCAGCGCCTCAGAACTTGGTTACAGATTTGGTCAAAAACCAAGCCGTGACATTGTTTTACTGCGCGCTGCCCTGTTGGAAATGCCGCTCGATACAGATAGCTTGTCGCAGTCAAAAACGGGGGCAATTGCTAAGTTTCCGATCAAAGCAGTTGATTTGATGCCCGCCCTTCAGGGCAAGCCGCTTGGCGATAAACTAAAACAGTTAGAGCAAAACTGGATAGATTCCGGCTTTAGACTAACAAAGGAGCAGTTGCTTGGTAGCTGAATATCTGTGGATTGAAATGGAATTCGGATTTGGTTGCTAAAACCAGTTCGATTCATACCACGACCCGCGAGCAAATGTTTGGCCGCAGGGAAGTGATCCAATCAGCTCCATCGGATAAAAATTATAGAGGGTCTTGTGCAAACCACTTGGAAATCCTCGGAATTAATAAGGCCCCCTTGCAGTAGCTGCCATTTTGCGCAATCAATTCCCCATGACAGCACCCAAATTAACGCCGCTTATCACCTCATTGCCTGCAACCACGCCATTTGTTGGCCCCGAAGTGCAGGAACGCGCCGTTGGCCACAGGTTTGCGGCTCGCATCGGGGCCAATGAAAATGTGTTTGGCCCTTCGCCACAGGCCATCAAGGCGATGCAGGACGCGGCTTCAGAGTGCTGGATGTACGGCGATTCCAGCAGCCACGACCTGCGCACAGCCATCGGTGCCCATCATAATATCAAGATTGAAAACATCATTGTCGGGGCTGGAATCGACGGATTGCTGGGGTCTGTGGTGCGCTTGCTGGTGGCGCAGGGTGACAAGGTTGTGACCTCAAAAGGGGCCTATCCAACCTTTGATTATCACGTTACGGGCTTTGGTGGTGAACTGGTGAAAGTGCCCTATCTAAACGATGCCGAAGATCCCGAAGCGCTACTGGCCAAAGCGGGCAAGGTTGGTGCGAAACTGCTTTATTTTGCCAACCCGGATAACCCGATGGCCAGTTATCATAATGCGGATGTTCTGGGTGATATGATCCGCCGGGTGCCCGATGGCTGTTTGTTGGTTCTGGACGAGGCTTATGTGGAATTTGCCCCGAAAGGAACTGCGGTGACCATTCAGGTTGATAACCCGAATGTTATCATTATGCGCACATTTTCAAAGGCTTACGCGATGGCTGGTGCGCGTGTTGGCTATGCGATTGGGCATAGGGATTTGATTGCGGAATTTGGCAAAGTGCGGGATCATTTTGGCATGAGCCGTATTTCACAGGCCGGTGCTCTGGCGGCTTTGGGGGATCAAAACTATCTGCAGCAGACCATAAAAAAAATTGCCTCAGCCCGAAACCGTATCAGCCGGATTGCCCGCAAAAATGGCCTTGACCCGCTGCCATCCGCCACGAATTTTGTCACCATTGATTGCGGCCAAACCGGTGACTTTTCCCGCGCGATTGTGGCCGAACTTGCCAAGCTCGGTATTTTCATCCGCATGCCCTTTGCTGCGCCTCAAGATCGTTGCATTCGCGTTTCAGCAGGCACTGATCACGATCTGGACCTGTTTGAAGTGGCTCTACCAAAAGCGATCAAAACAGCGCGCAAAAATATTTCCTGAAAGGCTGGAAAAATTTCTGCGTAACATTTATGTTTGCGCTAACGAAAGAGAGGCCAGATCATGACAAAAGCACAAATCGGCATTTACGGGCTGGGGACAATGGGCAGCGCATTGGCGCTGAACATGGCGGAAAACGGCTTTCAGGTCGCCGTCAGCACTCGCAGTTCCGACTTGATTGCACCCTTTATCAAAGAGGCCGGTGATCTGGCCAGTCATCTGCATCCTTTTGATAGTTTAGAGAGTTTCGTCAAAAGCTTGCCCCCTCCACGGGTCATCCTGTTTATGATCCCGTCGGAAAAACCGATGGACATGATGATCGACGCCATAACCCCGCTGTTGCAGGAGGGTGATACGATAATCGATGCGGGCAACGCCAATTTTCACGACACCCGCCGTCGCAGTGCTAAAATGTCCGAAAACGATCTGCATTTTGTCGGCATGGGCGTGTCGGGCGGCGAAAGTGGTGCGCGCCATGGCCCTTGCATAATGGTGGGCGGCACCGATCACAGTTGGCAAAAGCTTAAGCCGGTTTTGCAGGCAATTTCGGCCAAATTCAACGGGGATGCCTGCGTTGATCATCTTGGCCCTGATGGTGCCGGGCATTTTGTGAAAACCATACATAACGGCATTGAATACGCCGATATGCAGGCGATTACCGAAATTTATGCGCTGCTGCGCGATGTCGGGGGGTGGCCGGCTGGCAAAATCGGCGCGTTGTTTGACAAATGGAACACAGGCCCGCTGCAATCATATCTGGTGGAAATAACCGGCAAGGTTTTGCAGGCGCATGACCCCGAAACCGGCAAGCCCGTGGTTGATATTATTATTGATAAGGCCGGCCAAAAAGGCACGGGACGCTGGAGCGCGATCGAGGCTCTGAAGTTGGGCCAATCGGCCAGCGCGATTGAGGCTGCGGTTGCTGCGCGGTCCTGGTCGTCGGAAAAAGAAACGCGAGAAGCGGCGCAAAACCTGCTGAAACCAGACAGCAATAAGGCCGATCTGCCCGGCGCAGATGATCTGGAATCAGCCTTGATGGCCGCGCGGATTATTGGCCATGCTCAGGGTTTTCGGGTTTTGCAAGCGGCCTCGGATGAATACGATTGGGGTTTGGACATGGCGCGGATTTCCGAAATATGGCGGGCGGGCTGCATTATCAGATCAAGCCTGCTGGATGATTTGGCCGATGCGTTTCGCAATGATTTGCCGCAAGGCGAGCTGATCCTTTCCCCCAGCATTCGCACCCGTCTGGACGCCAACATCGGGGCTTTGCGCCGCGTGGTGGTGAGCGCGGTTTCTGCCGGAATTCCGGTGCCAGTTTTGGCGGCATCATTGGCCTGGTTTGACAGTATTCGCACGGCACGCGGCGCAGCAAACCTGATACAAGCCCAGCGCGATTTTTTCGGCGAACACGGGTTTCGGCGCATCGATAAAGACGGCGCGCATCATGGCCCTTGGAATGGCCGCGATTTGTGATAGAATATTTCAAAACAAAACCAACCTGAAAGGCAGCCTAAATGGAACACTCAATCTTGATGGAAAAATACCCGGTCTTTGATATGATCTTGCAAAAAGGTGAAACGTATTGTGGTTCGGTCGATGAAATCATTGCCAAATTAAAGACGCATGTCGATGCCGATACGCGGGTTTGTTTTATCAGCATTTTTGATCATTACAGCCACACCAAATCCACTACCGGTGAAATCGCGCCGGAAATTTCCGATGCTAAAAACATCATCTTCTGCTTCGGCCTAAAGCTGCCCAATCCGCGTGTTTTAGCTGTGCGTCCGCGCTCGATCGGGGTGGTCGATATGGGTGATCACTTTCACATCTCTTTTATGGAGCCACCAATGCCGATTGCCACCGAGGCCATCCAAAGCTGGTGCAAATCTCTGGCAGACAAAGCCGCCTGACCGCCGCTCTAAATCGGGGGGATCACAAATTTATGCTTGATATTTGCATGGTGATCCAACCCGGACCTTAACTTCAAGCCTGCGGGTTATCTGCCGCATCAATCCGATTTTTAGAACCCGCAAATATCACAGCAATACTTGCAAGCACCTCAGCGGCAAGATATGCATGAGGATTATCTGCCTCACAGGATCAGGCGAGCGTGACAAACAACTCCGGAACAAAACCCACAATAAAACCTGTGGACCCCTATAGTTCGCGCAACCTGATCGGGCGGCTTTGGCATGGCTATTTGAAAACCCATATCTGGTGGATGCTGGCCGCGCTGGTGCTGATGATACTGGAGGGCAGCTCGCTGGGTATTCTCAGCTATATGTTGCAGCCGATGTTTGACCGTGTATTTACCAATGGCGAAACCGACGCGATCTGGTGGGTTGGCGGGATAATTTTCGGGCTGTTTTGCATGCGGGCCGTGACGCAAGTAGGTCTGAAAATTATCCTTACGCGTGTTGCGCAAAAATCCTCGACCCAGATGCAGATTGATCTGCTGCGCCATATGATGCGGCTGGACAGTGTGTTCTTCCAAAAAAACCCGCCCGGATCTTTGATGGAGCGGGTGCAGGGCGACACATTGGCGGTGCAAGGGGTTTGGACCGTGATAATTTCGGGGGTTGGGCGCGATGCGATTGCGCTGATTGTGCTGCTGGGGGTTGCGGTTTCTATTGATTGGGTCTGGGCTGCTGTGGCCATTATTGGCGCGCCTTTGTTGGTTTTGCCGGTGATTATTTTGCAACGCTACATCCGCGAAAAAACCGGCCTGATGCGCGAGAGCGCCTCGGAGAGATCCACCCGTCTGGACGAAGTTTTCCACGGCATTAACCCGATCAAACTGAACCTGCTGGAAAGCTATCAACTAAACCGTTTTACCAGCATCATCGACAATATCGTCAACATCGAAATCAGAACAGCGGCCGGTCGCGCCATGATACCCTCGATGATCGACATTATCACCGGCATCGGATTTTTCGGTGTGTTGATTGTTGGCGGGCAGGATATAATTTCGGGTGAAAAAACGGTTGGCGAATTCATGAGTTTTTTCACCGCCATGACGCTGGCCTTTCAGCCGATGCGCCGTCTGGGGGCAATTGCCGGAATCTGGCAGGTGGCCGCGGCTTCGCTGGAACGACTTTACCGGTTGTTTGACGAAGAACCCACAATCATTTCACCCGACGCGCCGGTTAAAGCTGCCGTCAATGGCGACACCGCTCTGGTGTTGGATAACGTCACATTCGCCTATGATGAAACGCCGGTTTTAAACGGGGCCAGCCTGATTGCCGAGGCCGGAAAAACCACCGCGCTTGTTGGCGCTTCGGGGGCGGGCAAAAGCACAATCTTCAACGTTTTGACCCGTCTGGTCGAGCCACAATCAGGCAGCACCACGGTTGGCGGCACCCCGATAAATGCGCTGGATTTGACCGAGCTGCGCGGCATGTTTTCTGTCGTGACCCAAGACGCGCTGCTGTTTGACGAAACCATTCGCGAAAATATTCTGCTGGGTCAAACCGATGTCAGCGAGGCCCGCCTAAAAGACGCGCTTGATGCCGCGCATGTTTCCGATTTCCTGGGCAAGCTGCCGCTGGGCCTTGAAACGCCGGCTGGTCCGCGCGGCTCGAATCTGTCGGGCGGGCAGCGCCAGCGGGTGGCGATTGCCCGTGCCATTTTGCGTGACACACCGATTTTACTGCTGGACGAGGCTACCTCGGCGCTGGATGCGCACTCTGAATCCGTGGTGCAAAAGGCGCTTGAGAAATTGTCCAAAGGTCGCACCACGCTGGTGATCGCGCATCGTCTATCGACCATTCAGGCCGCTGACAAAATTATCGTGATGGAAAAAGGTCGCGTCGTTGATCAAGGCAGCCATGACGAGCTGTTAAAACGCGGCGGAATTTATGCCGATTTACACCGCCTGCAATTCAAAGAAAATGCCCCGATCGGTGGTGAAAACCCGCTAAATCCGGCAAAAGACAGCATTGCTATTGACGCAGCGACAACCGATGCCGTAGCCAAGCCAAACTTGTTCAGTCGCCTGACCCAGCGCTGGTTTGGCGTTTAGCTGCTTAGCCCCAGATTGCGACGGGTTGGATTTACAGTAAATATTTCGGGTTTTGATGGACCATGTTGCAGGGATCAGAATTTAGCTGCAAGTCACCCTTTCCCATAATTTCGGTCATACGGTTTGTTCGAACTTGGGACGTCCAGGCTCGGGCATAGCGGTATCACCAACATTATCCAAGGTCAGAGCTGCGCAAATGCTCTCACCATTTGCAAGATCCAGGCCA